>DAORXN010000016.1:0-48549 GCA_035358955.1 Syntrophales bacterium
GCTGCAGCCCAAATCCCTATGATGAGGGAACTGAAAGTCTCAGGAACCGCTGGCGGTTCTTCCTTATTCTCCCGCTGCAGCCCGAATCCCTATGATGAGGGGAATGCAGTCTTTATCATGATTGAACTCGTCTCTTTCCACCCAAGCTGCAGCCCGAATCCCTATGATGAGGGGAATGCAGTCCAGGCGTCGAAAAGGGAGAGGTAACGGAGGAGAAAGATATGGCCCTCCTTCGTTTTTACCTTGAAGTAATTTATCGGGGGGCGGGTGGGGTCGAGACCTCCCTCGTACCAGCGGTCGAGGATTTCCACAATTTCATACCTGCGTCCGTTTTGGACGAAGGCGACGGGCCTTTCGTTTGCCTTGTAGCCGCTATAGCATTCCACTTCAACCTTTTCGTATCTCATGACGCCATCCTTCCATGACAGGTACCGTATGTTACCAAACTCTTGAGGCCTCTTCAAAAGTTTCTGCCAAAAAACGTTTATTAAATCTTTTTTCTGTGTTATTGAGCTTATCACCTGCAGAGAAAAATGGTTGGGAATCCAAAATACGCCAAATGAGGGTAGCACAATGAAAGCTGGTTCGTAATGGGGAAAACAAGCGGGCGAGGGCTGGCGATACTGAAAAAGGCGGATATTCCCTTCGAAGCGGTGATTCTTACGGTCGGAGGGATGACCCTGTTAATCACCGGTGCCTTGCTTTTTCCCGTCTATCGAGGAATACTTCCCTATTACGAAAACGGCGTGTTCGGCTTGCTCCTCATCGTATTTGCCCTGCAAATGATAACACTGGGAAAGACGCCGTTTGGCGACGTGCCCAGATCGAAGCCCTTGCTCTCGGTGGGCGTACTGGTTGCAGCTCTGGGCATGATAACTTGCTTTATCCCCCTTTTTTCTTGCCTTCCCCGCCTACTGCTTTTTTTCTGCTTCGGTCTGGGTGGTTTAATCCTCCTTTTGCAGATGTGTTTTGACGAGGATAAGCTGAAGAGATGGGCCGCGTACGGAGGCATCTTCTGGCATCTCATTTTCGGTTGCGCTTCGGTCTACATTCTTTCAATCCTCATCGCCATTATTATCTGGAAGCAGAATCTAATGACCACGCCATTTATCGCCTTTACGATCCTTATTTTCGGGATGGTTATCCTTTACCTCGCCCTCGTACTCTGGAAGATATATCGCCAGTACCCGGAGGTGGATAGGCATCCGCGGGGAAGTGTCGCACTTTCCGCCGATCAGGCCATGCTCATACTGATGGGCGTTTTCATGTTAATCTTAGGCGTCCTCCTCATACCTGTAAGTCTGGGGATGATCCCTTTTTCGCCGAGTGCCCAGCTCGGTCTTTTGATGGTGATCTTTGCCATTCAGATGCTGGCCTTTGGTAGTACGCCGATCGGACCGTTTACTCGATCCTGGTTGATGGTGGGATTCGGTCTTTTGTTTGCCGCCTTGGGCATCGTGTCCTGTATCATTCCCGGGATTTTGGTATCGCTTCTTACGGTGCTCGTCGGCGTGCTAAATCTATTAGGGGGTATCATTACGCTGGTGAAGATGTGGGTTGGTCACCAAAGGCAGCCGGTCACTTGGCCCCATCCCGTTTCATCCGTTCTCGCACGCCTCTTTCTTACGCAACTCATTTTGAATATCCTCGCCATTATGTTCGGCACCTCGATGCTCATCCCCGGTTTGGTGCCCGGATTGATAATCGGCGTTATTTTGGCCGCCAACGGCGGTGTCCTTTTGTATCTGCTCCATGTTCTAATCGTTCTGGATAGAATCCGGGCCGAGATGGAAGTTTTGGATTAAACAAAAGAAAGGAGGAAAGCATGTTTAAGTTTGAAGATGACAAGTGTTACCGGATGCCGGCCCACTTCGGAGGGGAACCCTTTGATCCCGAGGCCAAGGCTAATTACAACGATGTCATGAGCCTGATTTACAGGTACAAGACCGATGGGGATAAGTTGGCCGATTACATCCCGGAATGTTTCGAGCTGTTAAGCCCGGAACTAGTCGTCCAGTATCAGCAGTGTCGGGAGGTCGAGTGGATGGCCGGCTCGTACTATAATCTCGTTTCCGTTACCGCTCCCGTGCTTTTCAACGGCCGTGAAGACCGGTTGGAAGGGGACTATGCCCTCGTGCTCTGGGAAAACAAGACCACACCCATCCTGACCGGAAACATGATGGGTGTTCCCAAGATCTATGCCGACATCGAAGACCTCCATATCATCGCAAACACTTACCGTACCCGCCTTAGCTATGAGGGAAGTCCATTTCTGGAAATGGAAATGACGGAGGCCAAGCCGTTAAACGATGAGCAGGTCAAGGCCCTCACAATGGACATAAATTCTATTGGTTGGCGCTACATTCCGAAGGTAGGTGCGCCGGGAGCAGATTTAAGCCAGCCTATTCTTTTCCCCATGCGAAGCGAACCCGTCTGCGGCTGGTATGGCAGTGGTAAACTGAAGTGGACAGAGTTGACCTGGGAACAGAATCCTATGCAGTGGCGGATCATCAAAGCTTTGGCCTAATTGCCCATGATAGAAATGGCCCCGGTTGTGTTGACCAAAGGCCGATCCATACTTATGGAGGCCCGGGGACGGGTTCTCAAGTAGGCATCCTTGACCTTTGCCGTTTAAAAAAAGATAACCCACGTACGAAAGGGGGATTTTAAAGATGAAAGAGTATTTCGCAAATAAGGTGGCGGTTGTCACCGGTGGGGCATCGGGGATCGGCCTGGCTTTGTGTGAGATGCTTCTGTCACTCGGAGCCAGGGCCGTAGTCCTTGCCGATCTGAACGCGGAAAAACTGAAAGTCGAAACGGAAAGGCTTGCTCGTGCTTATCCGGGTAAGGTTTTAGGTATTCAGACCGACGTGACTAAAGAGGAAAGCGTGGCCTCCATGATCAGACAGGCGGCAGAGTTTGGGGGCGGGAAAATTCATTTTCTTTTCAACAATGCCGGGCTTGGCTTGATGAAACCTTTTGACGAGGTCACGAACGCGGACTGGAAGTTTGCCTTCGAGGTCAATTTTTTCGGCGCTGTATACGGGATTAGGGCCGTCTTGCCCATTATGCGCGCCCAGGGAGGCGGACATATTGCCAATACTGCCTCAGGAATCGCTTTTGTGCCTATGGCATATCAAAGTATGTACAGCGCAACCAAGTCGGCCCTGGTGGGTCTTACCGGCTCGTTACGCTATGAGTTATGGGACGAAAATATTCGCTTCTCCACGATCATTCCGGGAACCGTCGCGACCCCCATTTGGGATGCGGCGGGGGGAGCCCCTGCCTCGGCCATAACCCCGGAAGAGTCCGCTTCGGGCATTCTCAGGGGGCTGGCGGCTAACGAGAGGGTGATCATCATAACCGATGCCGACCGCGAAGGGGCGATTAATGCCTTCCGGCCGGAGGCAGCCGAAGGGATGGACCAGTATCTCTTGAATGTGGCGCGGCAAAGGCGGGCCGGGAAAGCGGTGGTCTGAGCCGAATGGGCGATTAATTAGCGTCTTAAGCCCAGCGCTTAAAGTAGATATCCGCTTGGAGGTTCACCATACAAGGCTTCCTCGCGTGGCCTAAATAATGTGGGAGGTTCACCGCGAGGAGAAAAATCAAAATAGGGACAGCGTCTTTTGAGATTGGATACTGTCCCTATTTTTTCTTTCGGGGGTGAGATTACTTTTTAGCGCTTTCTCCGATAGCTTTTTCCACGATATCTTTGGGTAGAGAAACGGCATTGAGCAAAGCTTTTCTCGCCGTGGAGCCGGCTTCGCTTCCTATGTCGTCCGCGGCGTTAATCGCGCCGACCACCGCGGAGCTAACTGCTTTCGATGTATCGACTCCCACCTTGCCTGCCGCCTCGAGGGCGCCTTCGACGGCCGCCACGCTGACGAGGGCTATGTCTCCACCAACTTCTGCGGCACCGCTTACCGCTCCTCGCGCGACGTTGCGAATGGCAGAAATAATATCTACGCTGGTCTTGGATACCCCCTCTATAGAAGCCTGTACGGTGTTCTTAACCGCCTCGGCAGTTGACGACACAATATCAGATGCCCCCTTCACGGCGCCTTTGGCTACCCCTGCGATAGCCTCTTCGGCCGTAACCCCTATGTCACTTGCATCTTTCAGCACACCGGTGGCTTGATTTTTTACTGCCCCGCGAAGGGCTGTGATAATGTCATCCGCGCCTTTAACGGTGGCAACCACGGCATCTTTCACTTCATTAATAATTCGGTCCAACATATTTGTGCCTCCTTTCAATGCTCTTATGGTTTTTGAGTGCCATATCTTTGTCTGCGTAAATTACACCGCGCTACCCATCACCTCCCTTCTCGCATGAAAGGATTGGGACCGTGAACTTAGCCTTCCTTTGACATCAGAAATTGGTGTTAATTATAGCAAATTTTTGCTACGAAAGATTGATTTCGATTTTGCTCTTTCCTAATAAAAAATAGATAGCGGCTCAAGAAGCCGGTTTTTTGGGTATAACGAGCCACATGCCGAGATAGGCAAGTATTCCTATCCCAAAGGAAACAATAATGAGTAAAATAAAAAGGATGCGAAAAAGGGTAGGGTCCTTTTCGAAGAATTCACCTAACCCCCCGCAGACGC
This sequence comes from Syntrophales bacterium, assembly GCA_035358955.1. Classification (GTDB taxonomy): domain Bacteria; phylum Desulfobacterota; class Syntrophia; order Syntrophales; family UBA8958; genus JAOAFE01. Next base: position 4,606 of record DAORXN010000016.1, read on the forward strand.
CGCCTATTTTCTTGTCCGTAGTCGAAAGGTAGAGCCGTTTCATGTTTTTATCTATACAAGATTTGCCATTTTTTTTCAAGCCCCCGTGATAACTTACGGAGCCGGGGTTGAAATTTTGGCCAAATGATTGTAACGTGCCGGCACTTGTTGGGATGAATGACAAAAAAAAGGGGGAATCATGCAGAATTTTACTTTTCACAATCCTACGCGCATCATCTTCGGTTCCGGTCAAATGGCCCGGGTGGGCGAAGAAGTAAAGAAATTTGGTGGAAAAGCACTTTTCGTCTACGGCATGGGGAGCATTAAGAAGAACGGTATCTACGAGAAGGTCCTTGCCTCGTTGAAGGAGGCCGGGATAGAAGCCGTGGAATACGCGGGGGTGAAATCCAATCCCGTCCTTTCCCACGTGCGCGGCGGGGTGGAGGTGGCAAAGAGGGAAAACGTGGAAGTCATTCTCGCCGTAGGTGGGGGCAGTGTCATTGATTCGGCCAAGGCCATTGCCGCCGGGGCGAAGGTAGACCACGACGTGTGGGATTTCTTTACCTTCGCCAAGCCCGTGAAGGATGTCCTTCCCATCGTGACGGTTGTTACCGTATCTGCCAGCGCCTCGGAGATGAACGGCGGTGCCGTGCTAACGAAGGAAGATAGCTACTTTAAATTCGGTATTTCCGCCTCGGCCCTTTACCCGCGCGTATCCATCCTCGATCCCACCGCCCTCTTTAGCCTTAATGCAAGGTACACGGCTTACAGTACCGTGGACATCCTGGCCCATATGTGGGAAGGATACTTCAACGGGGCCGAAAAGGAGCCCATTCTTCAGGATCGACTGGTGGAGGCCCTCAGCCGAACCATCATGGAGAGCACGGAAGTGGCCTTGAAGGAGCCAGAAAACTACCAGGCCCGGGCTAACATCATGTGGGGATCCGTTCTGGCCTTTAACGGTTTAACCACGGCCGGTGTGGGGAGGGCACCGTATCCCGCCCACATGATAGAGCATTCATTAAGCGCCCTCTACGACATGGCCCACGGGGCTGGGCTGGCCATCGTTCTGCCCGCCTGGATGGCGTACACCCTGGAGGAGAAGAGGGCCAGATTTGCCCGCTTAGGGAGGGAGCTATTCGGCCTTTCGGGGGACGACGCGTCGGTGGCAAAGAAGGCCGTGCAGGCGGTGAGGGAATGGTTCTCCAAGATTGGTTGCCCCGTGACGCTCAAAGAAGCGGGCATCTCAGAGTCGGAGATTAAGAAAATAGCAGAAAACGCCGTCCATCTCGCAGAGCTGTGGCGCATGAAGGATTACACCGTGGAGGTCATCGCGGGTATCCTTAAAGGTGCTGTTTGCTGATTTCGGCTGCCACGTCTTTTGGGTCGGTTGCCTTGTTGATAACCGTAAAGGATTTGTAGGCGTGGGGGTCAAAATGCTTGACGGGGCAAACCCGCTCGCAGCCGCAGATGATTATGATGCCGTCCGGTGAGGGGTGGTCGTAGGGGACGAAGGTTACTTGACCATCGAGGGCGGCTTTCAATTGGGCAAAGAAGGCCCCCCGATCGTAGGTGGGATTACATCCCCCACAAAATTTTACGGCGATGAGGGGCTTTTTCTCCGTCATAAAAATTCTTCCCATCCCTTCCCCTCGATGGTCTCTACGGCCTTTTTCACCTGTTGAGAACTGCCACGTCGGCAGATGAGGAGGGCATCGGCTGTTTCCACGACAATGACGTCGTCCACCTCTACGAGGGAGACGAGTTTCCCCGGCGCGTGAACGAGACAGTTGGTAGAGCCCACACTTACCACCGCCTTTACGCCGATGCTTACGTTTCCCGCCTCGTCCTTGGGGCTAACTTCCCAGAGGGCATCCCAGCTTCCCACATCGGACCAGCCAAAATTTCCCGGCACGAGGAGCGTGTTTTTGGCTTTTTCCATGACACCGTAATCGATCGAGATGGGCTCTATATTCTCGTAAACGGCTAAGATGGCCTCTGCTGCCTTTTCCGTATCCAGTTGAGGTATGATTTTTTCGATTTTCTTCTTTATCTCGGGAAGGAAATTAGCGAGGGCCTGCCAAATAACTTCTTTTCGCCAGATAAACATGCCGCTATTCCAGTAAAAGCCCCCCTGGGCGATCATGCGTTCTGCCTCTTCTCGTGGCGGTTTTTCCCTCATGGAACGCACTGCATAGACTTTCCTTCCCTTACTCAACATGAGCAGATCGCCCTGCTCCAAATAACCATAACCTGTCTCCGGGCCGGTGGGCTCAATGCCTATGGTCACCAGGGCGTCATGGGCTTGTGCCGCTTCTATAGCTACCTGGAGAATGCGTCTAAACTCATCTTCATCCTGAATGATATGGTCGGCAGGGAGACAAACCATCACTTCATCGCCGGCCCTTTTCCCGATGACTGCCGCCGCGAGGGCAATGCAGGGCGCCGTATTGCGTCCGACCGGCTCGGCAATGATATTTTCTTTGGGAATCTCCGGGAGTTGTTTCTTCACCAGATCGGCCTGGGCTTGGGCGGTGACGACGAGTATCCTTTCCGGCGAAAACAAGGGTAAAATTCGGTTCACCGTCTCGCGGATAACCGTTTCTTTACCCGTAATGTTGATGAGGTGCTTGGGTAGCTGGGTGCGGCTTAAAGGCCAGAAACGGGTGCCCTTTCCTCCGGCCATGATTACGGCATACATTTTCTGCTCCTCAGTTTTTTTGCCCCTCATACCAGAAGTGGGTTAGCGTGGCAATCGTTACGTACTCAGGTAAGCGAGGTAGTCCATCCGCTCGTGGGCCAGGAGCTCAAGAAATTCTCTATCTTCCAGGGGATGGTGATCGAGGAAAAAGAGGTGGGTGGGACAGTGGCAATCCGAGGCACCAAATCGAGGAATGGATATCTGGGCAAAGGTTTGAATGGCATAGGCGAGTTCGTGTTCGATGTTACGGGCGGTCCTGATGGGTAAAGCGGTGGCGCGAACGGCATAGGGCCTTAAGTAATCTATGTGCCAGAAGGGTTTTTTATGACACCTTAAATGGCGTTCGAGGCGCTTCTTTAAGTTTGCCCGGGCCGAGCCCACGTAGATATGAAAACCTGCCCGGATGAAGCAGGTACCGAGGGAGCCGATCGGCACCTGGAAAGCCTGGGGCACCTCCAGGATGAGGAGATAGGCGCCCCTATCTTGGGCCTCTTGCTCTATCACTTCCCAGGGGATGGGGATATCCTTTAGAGGCCCCTCCGGGATGAGGTCTTCCTGCCAGGAGATGCCCACGGCCTTTATGAATAGTCTTTCCCGCGCCTCGATAAGGGCTTGAGAAAACGTGAGGTCAGTGTGATAATCGGGAGAAAAGTAAGATACGTGCCGGGTGGAGACGAGAAAGAGGATGCCTCCTGAGAGGTTCTCCTCCTGCATACGGGCAAGCTCGAGGACGTGATTCTTTCCCCGGACCGTTACGGCATCGGGGAACATGGCTACCCTTTCGCCGAAAAGGGTGCAGGATTTGACTTCCAGCAGCAGTTGTTGGTTTTCTTGCTCAAGCAGGAAATCGAAGCGATGCCTTCCCCATCGGACCTCCGTTCTTTTCACCCTTGCCCCTTCGAGACCTGGTATGAGACCTTCTTCAATGAGCAGGCGGGCCACGGTGTTTGCCATCTGGGTGTGAAGCAGGACAATACGGCCGGCCTTGTTCACGGCGACACAGCTATACCTTTTGCCTGTCCCGCGGTTGTTAGGAGCAAGATAGACGCATACCCCCGGGATGAGCAGTTCCCAGAGGCGACCAGGATTGGGGAGATGGGCGATGATTGTTTCGCCTTTTAGGTCGCATTCTACGGCAAAGCGATTTAAGCGTCTGATAAACTTTGCCGGTATTATATGGGAAAATAACGGCGATCGGATGTTCACCTTGTTCTTGCCCCTTTGGGTTCCTCATTGTATAGGAAAAGCCACCATCTGGGTAGGGAGAATCTGCGTGTCGGTTAGATACCCCACGGTTGTCCTCCAAGCGGGGAGAGAAAAGGCAATCCTGAAAGGCCATCCCTGGGTCTTTTCGGGGGGCATTAAAGAGGTACGCGGAAGCCCTGAAGCTGGGGAAGTGGTTCTGATTTTGGCCTCCGATGGAAGCCCGCTTGCTTTGGGTTTCTATAACGCCCATTGCGATATAGCTGTGCGCGTTATTTCTCGCCATCCGGAAGCAGAAATAAATGAAAAATTTTGGCGCCTAAGGATTAGATGTGCCCTGGCATTGCGAAAGCGTATTGTTCCGGAGGATACAACGGCTTTCCGGCTTGTAAATGCGGAAGGAGACGGCATCCCCGGGCTGGTCGTTGATAGGTACGCCGATTTTCTCGTCATCTCCATCGAGACGGCGGGGGTGGAGCGTCTGCGGGAAGCGATAGTTAGGTTATTGGCAGAGGAAACTCAAGTGCAGGGCATCTACGAGAGGAGTAGTGGCCAGGCAAGGGGTAGGGAAGGGCTTCCCGAAAGGCAGGGTACCCTGTGGGGTAAAGAGCCCTCCGAGGAAATCGAAATCAGAGAATACGGGAATCGGTTTTTTGTAGATGTGAAGACAGGGCAAAAGACGGGATTCTTTCTTGACCAGAGAGAAAACAGAAGGACTTTTCAGAACTTGAGTGCCCAGGCGAGGGTACTTAACTGCTTTTCCTATACGGGGGCATTCAGCGTCTACGCCTTGAAAGGCGGGGCATCGGAGGTAGTCTCCGTGGATATATCCGAGAAGGCACTGCAGATGATAGACCGGCACCTGGATGTAAACGGTCTCGACAGGCGGGCCCATCGCTCAATCTGTGCCGATGTATTCGATTACCTCCGTCATGACAAAACTAAATATGAGCTTATTTGCCTCGATCCCCCTCCCTTTGCCCGGACGAGGGGAGATTTAAAGCCAGCCCTGCGTGGCTATCGGGATATAAACCGTCTTGCCCTGAAGAGATTGGCAGATAACGGCTTGCTTGTTACCTTTTCCTGCTCCGGGGCCGTGGACGAGGAAACGTTCTTTCATGCCGTCTCTCAAGCTACGAGGGAGGCGGGGTGTGTGGTGAAACTACTGGCGAGGTTGGGCCCCGCCGGGGATCATCCGATCCAACTTGTCCATCCCGAAGGGAGATATCTAAAAGGGCTTATCCTCACCGTCCTGGAGAGACATGAACAGGCTTAAGGGGAGGCTGGCTATCTTCATGGCCCTTGCATTTTTGGGGGCTATGGTTTTGGTGAGCTGTCGGGGTGCCTATGTGCCGCCCCCCAAAGCCCCACCTTCCCGCCTCAAAGCCGTAAAGAAAGAACCTCCCCGCATGGGCTTCACGATCCAGACGGGGGCGTTTACCCAAGCGGAAAATGCCGTGAAATTAATGGAAACCTTAAGGAAACAGGGCATTGAAGCTACTTATTTCAAGGACCGTGATGGCCTCTATAAGGTGCGGTTCGGCAATTACAAGGATCGCGAGGATGCCTTCTCCGTGGCGGCCATTCTCAAATCCATGAACGTGATCGATGATTTCTACGTGGTATCCCCGCAGGAATACGCCGTAAGCCGGAGGGAGATCAAGGGGGTTTCATACCTGCGGGAAGAAATTAAAAAGACAGCCTACGCATTTTTGGGGGTGCCTTACCTCTGGGGTGGGACGTCCATCGAGGAAGGATTCGATTGCAGTGGCCTGACCATGACGGTTTATCAATTGAACGGCATCAACCTTCCCCGCACGTCCGTCGAGCAGTACCGGGAGGGTGAACCCGTAAGCAAGGATGAGCTCGAGGTGGGTGATCTGGTATTTTTTTCTACCGCCGGACGTGGTAAAGTGTCTCACGTGGGGATATACATTGGGAACAATCAGTTCATTCATGCCCCCCGACGGGGAAAGAGGATCACCGTGGAGCGGCTGGATAACGCCTATTTTGCCCACAACTTCATTGGGGCAAGGCGTTACGTATTCTAAAGAAGGAGGAACGATAAGATGGCAATGAAGCACAATTTGAAGGTGGAGTCGGTACTTTTGCCCCAGGGTATGCAGGTGGATAGTCGAGCGAGACAATTTTCCGTGCGAGCGGATGAACCGAAGGAGTTGGGTGGTACCGATACGGGGCCCAATCCCGTGGAACTACTCCTTTGTGCCTTGGGGGCTTGCCAGTGCCTCACGGCCAGATTCGTAGCCCGTATGAAGAGGATGGATTTGCAGGAGTATCGGGTAGAGTTGGAGGGGGAACTCGATATGGAAGGATTTCTGAAGGCCGATGGTAGCATAAGGCCTGGCCTTCAGGCGATACGTGTCCGGACTTATGTAAAGTCTGCTCACCCACCGGAGGAGGTAAAGGCCCTCCTCGCCGAGGTGGAGAAACGTTGCCCCGTGGGTGACAGCATTCTCCACGGGGTGCCCATCGAGATGAGTCACGAGATCGTTTCCCCGTAAAGGAGGTAAGATGAGCGAAGAAAGGCGCAGGAGAACGCGGGTACCCGTGAACTTTACGGCCTCTTTTCAGAGACCGGGAGGGGATGAGATGGTAGTTGAGACGCACAACATAAGCCTAAACGGCATGTTGGTAAAATCGGAGGATGTCCTCACCCCAGGGACGGAGGGAGTTATCGTTTTGCGATTGAGCCCCGCAGTGGCGGTCAAGATCAAGGGGCGGGTGGTAAGATCGGCCGGGAGGGAAGCGGCGATCGGATTTACGGCCGTGGATGAGACGGCCTTTTCTCACCTGAAGAGAATTGTTGCGTACAACGCCGGGGATGCCGACCTCATCGATGCCGAGCTAAAGAAGGCGGGTTTCTCCGTGGAAGATAGAAAATAGGCTCATGGACACCTTGGTTCTGACCTTCGGGATTTTGGGGTTGGCGATCGTTGTGGGTGGGGTGATTTTCTTTGCTTCCCGCCGATCGCAATGGGAGGCATCACAGTCGTCCTTTAGAGAGTTGCGGGAGGAGATTTCCACCTCCGTCCGTAATTTGGGGGAACTGGTGGCCAAGCAGGTTTCTATTTCAGCAGATGGGCAGATGAAGCTCCTCGAAGCCTTTGCCGGCCGCCTGGGACAGATGGAAGAGGAGATGCATCGGCAGATGGAGTCCATGAGGGTGGCGGTGGAGGAGAAATTACGCCACATCCAAGAGGATAACGCCCTCAAGCTCGAAGAGATGAGAAAGACGGTGGATGAAAAGCTACACGTTACCCTCGAAACGCGTTTGGGGGAGTCTTTCCGCCAGGTAAGCGAGAGGTTGGAAAAGGTCCATCAGGGTTTGGGGGAGATGCAGTCCCTGGCCCAGGGGGTAGGGGATCTGAAGAAGGTGCTCATGAATGTGAAAACGCGGGGGACTTGGGGGGAGGTGCAATTAGGGGCCATGTTGGAAGAGGTCCTCGCCCCGGACCAGTACGTAAAAAACTTCGCCCCGGCGGAAGGCAGGGAAAGGGTGGAATTTGCCATTCGCCTGCCCGGGGCGGGAGAGGAGGCCGCCCAGGCGGTTTACCTCCCCGTGGATGCCAAGTTTCCCCTGGAAGACTACGAGCGCCTCCTTGATGCTCAGGAGCGGGCAGATGGGGCAGCCGTGGAAGAAGCGGGGAAAAAACTAATAGAAAGTGTAAGGAAATGCGCCCGGGACATAGCGGAGAAGTACATTTCCCCGCCGAGAACGACGGACTTCGCCCTCCTTTACCTCCCCGTCGAAGGCCTTTTTGCCGAGGTGGTGAGGAGACCGGGGCTTGCCGAGCGGATTCAAAGGGAAAACCGCGTCGTTCTCGCCGGCCCCACTACCCTGTGGGCCCTCCTTACGAGCCTCCAGATGGGCTTTCGTACCCTGGCCATAGAAAGGCGCTCGACGGAGGTCTGGCAGCTTCTCACGGAGGTGAAGAAAGCGTGGGAAAAGTATGGCGACCTTCTGGATCAGGTACAAAACAGACTCCGCCTGGCTTCGGAAACGGTGGAGAAGGCCAGGCGCCAAACCCAGGTCATCGGGCAAAAGCTTACCCGGGTCGAGGAACTCCCCTCCTCGGAAGAATCCAAGGTCATAGAACTCAAGCCGGACGCCGGTTAAGCGAGGCGCCCGACGACGATGCCGGACACCCCGGGCAAATGTTTCACGTATTCGAGAAAGGGGGATTTAACTACTTTTCCCTTCTCCCGGGAGGCATGGATGAGAAAAGCCTCCTCTTCTTTGTTTTTCGCGAAAATGCCCACATGACTGACATCCAATCCTTCGGTATCCGTGGTAAAAGCGATGATATCCCCTTCCTTTAAGCTGGATACCGCTTGTTCTACAGCATGAAGAGGAAGGTGATCACCCAGGGATTTTCCCAGTTCTTCTTCCACGGAGCGGATGCGATCGAAAATGGCTTGGTCTCGAAGACGGGGATAGAGGTCAATGTGGGTAGTCAGGTAGGAGATTTGTTTTCGATACGGTACCCCCCCTAATGCGGTGGTTACATTCCTTATTAAGCCGTTTGCGACATGGTAATTGAGCCAGTCGCTGAAATAGTGGAAGCGGGCGGGATACTCTACCCGGCCGTCCCGGTAGCGTAGCCGCCTTACGATAGATGAGTAGTCCTCCCAGGAGCGCCGAAAGTCGGTGAGGATAAGGGCGATACCGAGACACTGCTCGACGAAGGTAAAGCAGTCGAAGGCGCGAAGATTGATGGTCAGGACCTCTTCTTCTCCCACTTCGAGCGGGGATGCTTGATAATCCGCTTCAAGAAAGAAGGATGCCACTTCGGCGAGGATGCTTCCCCGATCCTTGTCCTGGGTAAAGATGGAATCGAGGACCGACTGATAGACAACCACATCTTCTAAACGTACCATAAATAACCTCCTTTAAAACCCTACATCAGGCCGTATTTCTTCATTTTCAAATGTAGTGTTCGCCGCGTGATGCCTAACTTGCGAGCGGCCTCGCTTTTATTGCCGCCAACGGCAGTTAGGGTACTCATAATCGTCTGCCTTTCCACCTCGTCCAGAGGTCGGGGCATAGAGAGGTCAGCTGGCCCGGAATCGTCATGGGGTATTAAGGACAGGTCTTCAGGCGTAATGAACTCGCCCTTGGCGAGGACGACGGCCCGCTCTATACTGTTCATTAGTTCTCTTACGTTTCCCGGCCAAGGGTAACGGGAAAGGATATCCATGGCCTGGGGTGTGAACCCTTTGATCTCTTTTCGGTTCTTTTTCGAGAGTTCCTCGAGGAAGTGCTGGGCAAGCAGGGGGATGTCTTCCCTCCTTTCCCTGAGAGGGGGCACAGAGAGGGTGACGACATTCAGGCGATAGTACAAGTCTTCCCTGAATTTCCCGGCAGCTATGGCGCCCCGAATGTCCCGGTTGGTGGCGGCGATGACCCGGACATCTACGGGGATTAAGTCTGTTCCCCCCACCCGGGTAATTTCCCGTTCCTGAAGGACCCTCAGGAGTTTTACCTGCATGGCAGGGGATGTTTCCGTGATTTCATCGAGGAAAAGGGTGCCGCCGGAGGCCTGGACGAACTTCCCCTCCCGACGTCGGTCGGCACCGGTAAAGGCGCCTTTTTCGTGACCGAAGAGCTCTGCCTCGAGTAGGGTTTCCGTGATGGCCCCGCAATTTATGCGGATAAAAGGCCCCTGCCGACGAGAACTGTTGTAGTGGATGGCGGCGGCGATGAGTTCTTTTCCCGTGCCCGATTCGCCCAGGATGAGCACCGTGGCTTCTGAAGGTGCTACCTGCGAAACGATTTCGAGGAGGTGGAGCATGGCAGGTGAATGGCCGATGATGCGTCTTCGGTCGAAAGAGGCGCCCAGCCTCTCTTTCAGTTCTGCGTTTTCCATAAGAAGGTGCCTATGCTCCATGGCTCTCTCTATCTTGATCTTCAGCTCATCAAAGTCGAGCGGTTTCTGAAGATAATCGTACGCCCCTTGCTTCATGGCCTCCACCGCCGACTCCACCGAGGCATAGGCCGTCATGATGATGACGGGGATGGCGGGATTGTGGGCCTTAATTAAGGGCAAGGCCTCCAGGCCAGATAGATTCAACATTCTGATATCCATGAGGATCAAATCGAAAGGGCGCTCCCGAACGAGCCGGACGGCCACCTCCCCATCTTCAGCCTCCCATGTTTCGTATCCCCAGCTGGAGAGGAGGGTCTTTAACATCGTTCGATGGGCCCGGTCATCGTCTACGATGAGGATTAAGCTTTTGTCCTTCATGTTGCCCTCTTATCTTTCGGTAGGGTCAATTTTACCTTTGTTCCCTCACCGGGGGTACTGGAAATGTGAACCTCCCCCCCGTGAGCTTCTATGACTTTGTGTACTATAGTCAGGCCCAAGCCTGTTCCGGAGGATTTGGTGGTAAAGAAGGGGTCGAAGACGCGAGGCAAGTCTGTCGGTTTTATGCCACATCCCGTATCGGAGATAGTGATTAGAACGCGATTATCCGAAAGCTCCTCGGCTTCTACCGTTACCTTACCCCCTAAGTCTGTGGCGGCCAGGGCGTTTAAGAAAAGGTTAATGAACACCTGCTTCATCTGGTCGGGGTCACAGTATACTTTCGTCCCCGCCACCTCGTTTATGATTTGAACGCCTTGGCGATCGAATTCGGGAGAGGTGGTTTTGATCGATTGATCAACGAGCCCTTTCAGGTCCGTATGTTCTTTTTTTAGGGAAGCCGGCCGGGCGAGATTGAGAAGCTGCGTGATGACGCGATTGAGGCGCTCTATTTCCTCAATCATGATGCCGGCCACTTCTTTCACATCGGCATCGTCTCCATATTTTTCCTTGAAGTAAGTGGCAAATCCCTTGAGAGAGCTTAAGGGATTGCGGATTTCGTGGGCCACTCCGGCGGCGAGGTTTCCGATCGCGGCCAGCGTTCTGCTTCTTTCCAGTTCCTCTCTCAAGGTTTTAAGTTCGGATAAATCCTTGAGAAGCAAAATGGTTCCCCCGTCTTCCAGTCTTGACGCCATAATTTCGACCAAGATCTCTTTCCCTTCCGCGTCTTTCCATGAGACTTCCCTTTCCTGCCGGTGCTCGGTTGCTTTTAAAGTTGAGAGGCCCTCTCTTACCGCCGGCGGAAAGATAGCGGTAAAAGGCAAGCCTTTGGCCTGCTCCGGGGAAAGATGGAGCAGGCGGGAGGCGGCTTCGTTCATGAGGGTAACTTTGTCCTCCCGATTGAGGGAGACCACGCCGATGGGCAGGCGTTCTAATAGGTAATGGGAAAAGAGGCGCAACTCCTCGAGGGAGGAGCGTGTTGCCCGGTACCGGTAGGTAAAGAAAAGGGCGGTAAGGGCCGTGATACCCACCAAAAAAAGGACGAGGGCAAGCATAACCGTATGTTTTACATCGTCCCGGTGGGCTTCGAGGATGGGGCCCATGTCGAGGCCCACGAAGATAAACAGGTTTTCAGAAAAAGAAGCATCCCGCTTAAGGGCGCGGAACACTTCAAAGGTATCGGCCCCGCTTATGTTTTTTACCCGGCGCGAGGAGGGGGTGGATAAGGTTTTTAAATTAATCCGATCCATGTCCAGGGCATAGAAACCACCAATGCGAAAGGGTTCGCTATCGGCTACTACCTGGCCCTCTTCGTTTGTGATGATGATGTAGTCTACGCCGGGCTCGCGGGCGAGTTCGATTACCAGTTTCTGCCTTTCGAAAGGGCCAAAATGCTTGACTGCTCCGGCCCGTGCCCCCGCTTCGTACGAGCGGATAAGGGCCTCTCCTTTCTCCGTCAGGAGGCGTTTGATGAATCTTTCCTGTCGATCCAGAGAGGTTTTGGTCATGATTACCAGGAGGCAAATGAAAACGAGGCAGGAACCCAGGACAAACCAGAAAAAGAGCGGGTAAAATTCCCTGAACCGGGATTTCTTCCCTTTTAGCGCCATTAAACGAGGTACCTCCCGAAAGATACATCTTCCCTACCATGTGGATAAATATGATGCAACTGGATACCGGTGTATGGATAAATTTTATCCATAAGGGAGGGTCGCAAGGCCGGGGACAATTTAAATATGCTCGTAATATCAATGTGATGACATCATGGCACGGATGCTGCTTAATAGCAAGGCAAAGTTCAGTCAGAAAGGAGTACAGAACATGAAAAGAAAAATTGGAACGGCGATGTTGGTGGGTCTTTTCCTGGTAGGTCTTACATCCCTTGCTTATTCCTGGGGAGGACCTGGGGGTTTTGGCTACCACGGTCGGGGACCGAGTTGGGGTGGCACCTTTTTCGATCTGAGGGTAATCCCTGATTTGAAGCTCACACCGGAGCAGGAAACGAAGATAGATGCCCTGCGCATGGAACATCTTAGGGATATCAAGCCATTGGAAGAGAAGATGTTTTCTTTAAGCCGAGAACTGCGTCTTCTTTGGTTGGAGCGGGTGCCGGATGAGGCCAAGATAAACGCCGTAGAGAAGGAATTGCGCTCGGTGAGGGATCAGATTTGGGATAAGACTACGGCGTACATGATCAAGGTAAAGGGCATCCTTACCCCGGAGCAGCAGCAGAAGCTTTCTGCCTATCGCTGGTTTTCCCAGGGACGTATGGGTCCTGGTAGATCCTCTTTCGGCCCGGGTCCTTGTTGGCGTTAACCCCCTTGTACCTGGAGCAGGGTCCTCCCTCCTTCCCTGCTCCAGGTTTTTTATAACCTGATTAAATCCTCGTGGGGTTCCTCCGCAGGGTTGATATGTATCATCACATCCCCCACATTATCGAAGCGTTCGAAAATGAGGCGTTTTACGGCATGAGATATGTCGTGAGATTCCTTGACCGTCATCTTGGGATCCATTTCCAATTTCAAATCGATGATGATGTACTGACCGGACCGGCGGGCCCTTATTTCGTGCACCTTGTGTACACCCGGGACGTGAGTGCAAAGTGCACACACTTCCTCGAGAAAGTATCCCGGCGGCTGGCCGTCCATGAGGTCATGGGTAGATTGTCTGAGTGTCACCCAGGCCAGACGGAAAATAAAGATGGAGGTGAAAACGGCCGCGAGGGGATCGAGCGACGGCCATCCCAGATAGGCACCGCCCGCGCCCACGAGGGTAGCAATGGAGGTGAGGGCGTCTTTCTGATGGTCCCGGGCGAGGGCGCTGAGGGCGGGGCTTTGCGTGCTTTTTGCTACCTGCTGGGTTGCATAGAAGAGATACTCCTTAACGATGATGGTGAGGGCAGCCGTCATGACGGCCACTAAATGGGGAACGGAGATCGTGTCGCTTACGATCATGGTGATCACGTAGGCCACAAGCCCAATGCCCGAGGCGGTGATGATGAGGGAGGCGAAAAAGGCGGCGATGCCTTCTGCCTTCCCATGCCCGTAAGGGTGGCTGTGGTCAATCGGTTTTTTGCCTACATGCATGGCGAGGCTCGCAGAAGCGATGACGATGAAGTCACCCGCGCTCTCCACCCCATCTGCGAGGACGGCCGAGGAATTCCCGAAGTAGCCCGCCAGAAACTTGACAACCATAAGGAGGGCGTTGACCCAGAAGCTAATGGTAATGATCCTTTCAGCCAGATGAAAGCGTGTCTCTCGATCCATGAAAACCCGCCGTTGATGGATGCTGCTTAAACTTTTGTCAAAGACTTAGTTTTTATGCTATGCATAAACCTCTTTTGTCAATTTGATTTGTGGGGGAGAGATTTACTTGCCGAAAGAGGTAACCCACTGGCTTATAGCCGAAGAAACAGCGAAAAACCTTGGCGATAATGTAGCGGGAGAATCGGCGCTCACTTACCCGTCCAGCCGTGCCTTTGGGGCTATCTATCCGGACATACTTTTCTATTGGCCGGAAAAAGAGGGAAAGCCATCGCCTGCCCATTATTACCACGGCCTCGAGGGCAAAGACAGTTATTACTTATTGAGGCAAGCGGCTTTACACGTAAAAGATGCAAATCACCCCGGTCCGTGGCTCGCGTTTTTAGTGGGGCTGGCGTCTCACGTGGCAGCCGACATGGTGTTTCATCCCCTCGTTTACTACTTGACGGGAAATTACGAAGACCGGGATCAGAAAAACCGGTGCCGCGCCATTGTTGCCCATCGGCAGTTGGAGTGTCTCATGGATATATTTTTCGCCGGGCGAAAAAAACTTCGGCATATGAAGCTGAAAGAAGTGGTGGCCCACCTGGAACTTCCTTTTTACGACCTGGCCCGGCTGGATCCGGCCGTTTCCTCTATCTTTCCCCAGGCGCTCAAGAACTTCATCCGCCTCCAGAATTTATTTGCCCATCCGTTATTGACAAGGGGTCTTGCCCTTTTTAACCCTCTTTTGCCCGAGTCTTGGCAGATGATCTCGGCCCTGTTCTACCATCGGGCCTTGGACCGCCGGCTTTCCCGCCTTAATTCCCCCCTTTCCTACCTCCATCCCGTGACGGGTGAAGGAGAACTGGTAACGATGAAAGAACTCTTTCACCGGGCAGTGGAAAAGGGGAAAAAGATGGCAAAGGAAGCCGCTTTCGACCTTTCCCAGGGAAGGCCTGTCTTTTTAGAACGGGGGGCTTCTCTCAGTTTTGGGATGGACGGGGAACCCCGTTACTTTTCACCGGAGCCTTTTTTCTCAATCTAAAGGAGGGGAGAAAAAATGAGAAAGACGAAGATCATCTGTACCCTGGGCCCCGCCAGTGAGACGGCAGATGTAATCGAAGAATTGATAAAGGGGGGAATGGATGTGGCGCGCCTCAACTTTTCTCACGGCACGCATGCCGATCATGGGGAAAAGATTAGAACGGTGCGCAATCTATCGGAGAAGATAGGAAAACCCGTCGCCGTTCTGCAGGATTTGGCCGGACCGAAGCTGCGCATTGGAGAGGTACCCGAGGCGGGTATCGAACTTTTCCCCGGAGATCGCTTCGTGCTGACAACGGAAGAGAAAGTGGGTTCGGGTGAGGGCGTGTCGGTTTCCTATGACCGCCTGGTCGAAGATGTACGCCTCGGGGATAGGATTCTTCTCGCCGATGGCCTCCTGGAACTGACCGTGGTGGACAAGAAACCCAAGGAGGTCATATGCCGTGTCATCACCGGTGGGGTACTCACTTCCCATAAGGGGATCAACCTCCCCACAGGAACGGTGAGCATGCCGGTTCTGACGGAAAAGGACCGCCTTGACCTCGCCTTTGGCCTGGAGGAAGACGTAGATTTTGTGGCCGTATCTTTCGTTCGCTCTCCCGCCGATGTGAAGGAAATAAAAGACTTTATCGCCGCCCGAGGTAAAGAGGTTCCCGTTATTGCCAAAATAGAAAAGCACGAGGCCCTTGAACATCTCGAAGAAATTATCGATATCTCGGATGGCGTGATGGTGGCAAGGGGCGATTTAGGGGTGGAGATACCGCTGGAGGACGTACCGCTTGTCCAAAAGAGAATAATTGCCGCGGCCAATGCGCGGGGAAAGATCGTCATCACGGCCACGCAGATGTTGCGCTCCATGGTGAACTCCCCTCGTCCTACTAGGGCCGAGGCCACCGACGTAGCCAACGCCGTAATCGACGGAACGGATGCCGTCATGCTTTCGGAAGAGACAGCCTCCGGTGCCTACCCTATAGAGGCAGTTCAGTTTATGGACCGTATCTGCCGAGCCGCCGAAGAGGGCCTCACGTATGATTACTACCAGAAAATGACACCTGCGAGGGACGTTTCTCAGTCCGTCGCCCATGCAGCCTGTGTACTGGCCGACCATCTCAAGGCCAAGGTAATCTTGGCCTACACCTACTCCGGCGCCACGGCCCGCTACATCTCGCGGTTTCGCCCCCGGCAACCAATCATTGCCCTTTCGCCGGAGAAGAAAACAGTGACACGCCTTGCCCTCACCTGGGGTTGCTACCCTCAGCTGGCCATGAGTCCCCGCGATACGGACGACCTCATCGAGAAGGCGGCGCATTCGGTTCTCGCCTCCCGCAAGCTTTCGCCCGGGGATGTCATCGTCCTTACCCTGGGTCACCCCATTTGGAAATCGGGCACCACCAATACCCTGCAGGTGAAGGTGGTAAGCAGTTCAGCCGGGCACCCTTTTGACGACCCCGGTTTCGATTAATTCGTTTAGCTGGGCAAGAAGCATTTTTTCCTGTGCATCGACAACCATGTCCGCATTTACAGCCGCAAGAATCTTTTCGTATTCTGTTTGGGTAATCTCGTGATCTTCAATGGCCTTTTCTATTAATTTCTTCACCTTTTCTGCTTCCGAGCTAAGCATAAATTATAGCAACCTCCTTTGCATTTAGTTCATTCTATATCTTTACACTATTCTCTTGTCAACCTCACGGTGGGGTGAAATTGATTGAAGATTTTTAGCCATTGTATTAAACACCTGTTCAATTGTTATAGTTTAGGTGATCACGGCGAGAGGAGCGAGGAGGGTACCGACGTGGTGAGGGATATTCGTAGAAGCGACCGGGCGCCAAGATAGATTCAGGCGGCGGTCGCTTTTTTGTTTCAGAATTTAAAAAAAATGCCGATAAAGTTCTAAGGATACTCATGAAGGAGGGTTCTTTATGAAGACGCGTTCGCTTTATTTTCGATTGGTAGGGGCATTTACCATCCTGGCGGTATTCATCGTTCTGGGCGGGGCTTTCGGTGTCTCGGGTGTCTTCATTCTAACCGACCGGTTCGCTGACCTGACCGGAAGAAAGTACGTTTCCTCGGAGACCTTAAGTAGTTGCCAGGATGCCCTCCTTAAAATGAAAAAAGATGCCTCTTTTCTTCTTCTTCCCGAGGTGATTTCTGATGAGGCGAGGCGTGGGGGTTATTTGAGGGAGTTGGAGGAGGCGGATCGAGTGTTGGGGGAGGGTTTGAGGCGTTATGAGGGTTATGTTTTAGGGGAGGGGATGAAGCGTGTTTGGGGGGAGGTGAGGAGTGCGTGGTCGGAGTGGGAGGGGCTTAAGGGGGCGTGGTTTTCTGCTTTGGGGGGAGGTAGTCGGGAGGAGGCGATGCGGTTGTGGGGTAGTTCTTTGGAGGGGGTGTTGGTGCGTTTGGGTGGTGGTTTGGAGGGTTTGCGGAGGGAGGCGGGTCGGGAGGTGGAGTCGTTTGCTTTGGTGGGTTTGGGTCAGGCGAGGTGGCTTAAGGTAATGGCTTTGGTGGGGACGGTTTTGGGGGTAGTTTTGGCTTTGGTTTTGGGTTTTTATTTTGCGCGGAAGATTACGGTGCCCATTGTGCGGGCGATTTCCGAGTTGAAGGAGACGGCAGAGCAGTTCTCAGAGGCAGCAAATAAAATAGCGCAAACCAGTAATGTCCTGGCTGCAGGGACCACCCACCAGGTGGAAACCCTCGAAGGGGTCATAAATCTTTCTCATCACCTTTACCGCCAATGTCGGGATCATAACGAACACATCAAGCGCGTAATTAAGACGACCGAAGAAGCGGATAGGCTTCGAGAGGAGGTGGCGCAAAAGGTATCCGATACGGCCTCTCGGCTTCCCGCCATCAAATCAACGAGTGAGGAGACATCCGGTATCCTGCAGAATATTGAAAACATCGCCTTTCAGACCAATCTCCTTGCCCTTAATGCCTCCGTAGAAGCGGCCAGGGCTGGAGATGCAGGGGCCGGCTTTGCCGTTGTGGCCGATGAAGTACGGAACCTGGCCGTTCGAGCAGCCGAGGCGGCTAATAATACCAAGCCCCTGATAGAACAGACGGTAAAAAGCGTCTATGGCGTGGAGGAACTGGCCGGAAAAGCGGTGGCGAGGTTTGAAGAGTTCGGTAGTTATGCGAAAAAATTCGTGCAAGTTATAGGTGAGGCAGGAAACCTTGCGGAGGAACAGACCCAAAAAATAGCAGGCATCCGGCATCATGTAGATAGCATCTATCGCATCGTGGAATCGGGAGCGGCAAGTGCCGAAGAATCCGCCGCGGCGGCGGAAGAGATGGCCTCCCAGTGCCAGATGCTCAATACCTTGCTCGAAGAGCTTAAACAGTTGGTGGGTACAAACGAGGTTGCTGCAAAAGTAAAGGCACCTGAAAAAACAGAAGAAAAACTTGCCCTTTCGGCAGGGGAGGTGTGATATGAGGCACCGGGGAATGAATCAAAAACTGATTATCGGTTGCTTCTTTGTTGCGGCGATGCTCCTGATGGGAGGTATCATCGGATCGGTGGCCATCAGCCTTATGGGTGGATTCGTGGAGAGGTTCGTGGGGAAAAGCTGGCCCGCTGCCCAAACCCTGCAAGAAATAAGTAAGCATCAACGGAACATCATGTCCCTCAGCGCCTCTCTTCTTCTTCCCGAGGTGATTTCTGATGAGGCGAGGCGTGGGGGTTATTTGAGGGAGTTGGAGGAGGCGGATCGAGTGTTGGGGGAGGGTTTGAGGCGTTATGAGGGTTATGTTTTAGGGGAGGGGATGAAGCGTGTTTGGGGGGAGGTGAGGAGTGCGTGGTCGGAGTGGGAGGGGCTTAAGGGGGCGTGGTTTTCTGCTTTGGGGGGAGGTAGTCGGGAGGAGGCGATGCGGTTGTGGGGTAGTTCTTTGGAGGGGGTGTTGGTGCGTTTGGGTGGTGGTTTGGAGGGTTTGCGGAGGGAGGCGGGTCGGGAGGTGGAGTCGTTTGCTTTGGTGGGTTTGGGTCAGGCGAGGTGGCTTAAGGTAATGGCTTTGGTGGGGACGGTTTTGGGGGTAGTTTTGGCTTTGGTTTTGGGTTTTTATTTTGCGCGGAAGATTACGGTGCCCATTGTGCGGGCGATTTCCGAGTTGAAGGAGACGGCAGAGCAGTTCTCAGAGGCGACGGTGCAGATTGCCGAAGCGGACGATAACCTCGTCGCAGGAGAAGAGAAGCAAAGAGAGGAATTAGAAAAAACGCTCCAACTTTCCGTGGAGTTGGAAACGTTGAACGATAGCTATCTAAAGAGGATCCAAGAACTTAGAGAAACGACCGATGCCACTTCGGTCAGCGGCATGGATGCGTTCAACCAGATGAAGACGGCCCGCAAGATGCTGAAAGAGATTCATGAAACGAGTCTCAAGACAGCTAAATACCTGACCAATATAGAAGATATCGCGTTCCAGACGCGGCTTCTTGCCCTCAATGCCTCGGTTGAGGCAGCGCGTTCCAAGGCCGCGGGCAGTGGATTTGCCGTCGTTTCGGCAGATATCAGGAATTTGGGGAGGAGGTCTTCTCAGGCAGCCAAAAATTCACTGGATATGATCAAACGTACGACGGAGGCCGTAGGTGGGGGGCAAGAAGCGATGCATGTGGCCCTGAAGAAGTTTACCGAATACGGGATGGTGAGCTTTCAAATCGCAGATTTTACCAAGGAGGCAGCGGAAATGGCAGCCCGCCTGCAGGAAGCGGTGAAGGAAATAAATGCCGCCATGGAGAAGGTAGGCAAACATTCGGAAGAAGTTAAAGAACACGTCTTGGAGAGTGCCACCGTTGCCCGAGAGACGAGACAGCGGGCCTTCTCGGTTAAGGTCATCGTAGATAAGCTCGCCCAGGTGGTGGGCGTTTGATTACAGAAAGGAGTGGGCGTCGTCGGGAAAGGTGCCCTCTCTTACCTCCTTGGCATAGAGGCCGATGGCCTCACGCATCTTTTCGATTAAGTTCGCGTAAACCTTGACGTGCTTGGGTAAGAATCTTTCGAAGAGGCCCAGCATGTCGTGGATGACGAGCACCTGTCCATCGCAGTGGATACCCGCCCCGATGCCGATGGTGGGGATGGTGAGGGAATCGGTAATTTCCTTGGCCAGGCCCTTGGGGACGCATTCGAGGACGATGGAAAAGGCGCCCGCTTCTTCCAAGATTAGGGCATCTTCCTTGAGGCGAGCCGCCGTCTGGGAGTCCCTGCCCTGCACCCGGAAGCCCCCTAACTGGTGAATGGATTGGGGGGTAAGGCCGATATGGGCCATGACGGGGATGCCGGCCGAAACGATGCGACGAACCGTTTCCGCCACTTCCCTTCCCCCTTCTAATTTTACCGCCTGGGCTTCCGCCTCCTGAAGAAATCTTCCCGCGTTTCTTACGGCTTCTTCCACGGAAATCTGGTAGGACATAAACGGCATGTCTCCTATCACCAGGGCCCTTTTTGCGCCCCGAACGACGGCCTTGGTATGATGGAGCATGTCTTCCATCGTAACGGGCAGGGTACTTTCATACCCTAAAACGACCATGCCCAAAGAATCGCCTACCAGAATGGCATCCACTCCTCCCCCCTCGGCGGCCAGGGCCGTGGGATAGTCATAGGCCGTAAGGACCACGATCTTTTCGCCTTTCTTCTTCTTTTCGAGAAAATCTTTCGTCGTTACGCGTTTGATGCTTACTTCCGTGCTCATATTTCTTCTCCTTTCAGTAAAGCCTCGATGGTTTTAAGATTTTCCGCCTTTGCTGCCCCCTTTTCCTGGGCTAGTTCCACGGTTGCAAGCCCCAAGAGGCGATAGTAGGGAAGCATTTCCGGCATTGCCCTTGAAAGGGCAGAAAGATGGCGTCCGATGGTGCCGGCATCGCCCCGGGCAATGGGGCCGGTCAAGGCCGACACGGTTCCCCGCTCTTCTATGTTCTTGATCGTTCCGCGCACGAGGGGCAGCACGGACTTGATGGCCATCTCCTCTTCCATGCCGAGCTTCTGGTAGATGAGTTTTACGAAGTGCATGAGGGTGGTAAGATAGTTGGAGGCCAGGCAAGCGGCCACGTGATAGAGGGTTTTTTCATCTCCGTCCTTGATGAAGAAAGGTATTCCGCCGAGGCGATGGACGAAATCCTGGGCCCACAACTCAACCTCCGGGCTTTGGGCCGTAATACCAAAGACGCTTCCCGGTATGTTCTCGATTGCCCCCGAGACGCTGGCGAAAGACTGAAGGGGATGGATGCAGGCCGTCTCGGCCCCTTGGCGGCGGACACTTTGGAGGAGGTCGAGGGACCCGGCCCCGCTCATGTGAATGAATTTCTGCTTCGGCCTTACCGCCCCGGCGGAGGCAATAGCCTCGCAGGTGGGGGCAATTTCATCGTCCAATGTGGTGATGATGACGTTCTCCGCCCGCCGGGCAGCCTCGTCAATATTGCGGGTGGCATGGCCTCCCGTATAAGGATGCCCTTTCTTCAGGGCCTCTTCGGAAATATCGGCTACGGCCGTTATTTCAAAACCTGCCTTCCTCATAAGGAAGCCGATGGCCGTACCCACCTTGCCCAGGCCGATGATGGCGAACGTCTCTCTATTTATGCTTTCCATAGCCAACCGTTGTAATTTAATCGCCCCTTTTATATACAAGTCAAGGAGAAAGATGAAACGGGAAGTGGATCTCTTTTTTTTCGATCTAGACGGTACCATCGCGGAGACGGGACGGGATCTCGCGCGATCCGTGAATTTCATGCGTCGGCAGATGGGTCTTTCGGAGCTGACCGAAGATGAGATAAAGGGATTCGTGGGAGATGGGGTCAGGGAGCTCATTTACCGTTCCCTGGGGGAAAGACGGGAGCTCTTCGATGAGGCAATGAAAGTATTTCTTAGCCATTACCGAGCCCATCTCCTCGATAATACGTATGTTTACCCCGGCGTGAGGGAATGTCTCGCGTACTTTGGGAAGAAAAAGAAAATCGTCTTGAGCAACAAGAGGCAGGAGTTTGTAGAAAGGATCCTTAAGCATTTCGGCCTCGAGGGCCATTTCGTAGAGGTCGTGGGGGGAGATCGCTTTCCTTACATGAAGCCCGATCCCCGGTTGGTGGAGCCTCTCCTTGAAAAGCATGGGGTGAAGCCTGAGAAGGCGGTCATGGTCGGGGATGGAATAAACGATATCCTCCTTGCTAAGCAGGCGGGCATAATAAGTTGCGCCTTTCTTTACGGCCTGACCCGCCCCGAAGTTTTACAGGCCTTGAAGCCTGATTATTACTGTCAGTCCCTCGAAGAGCTAAGGGCATTCTTTCGGTGAACAGGATATGATTCGGAAGGTAAGGCAAACTATTCTTACGCATCGCATGTTAAAAGCTGAGGATCGGGTCCTGGTGGCCGTATCCGGTGGGGGGGATTCTATGGCCTTACTTCACGTTCTTTTTAAGTTGGCGGGAGAATTGGAAATAGAGCTTGTTGCGGCCCATTTCAATCACTGCCTCCGGCCGGAGGCGGATCAAGAAGAAGCCTTCGTAAGGAGAAAGGTGGAAGCATTGGGTTTGCCCCTCGTGCGGGGGAGGGAAGACGTTAGGGCCTTGAAGCGTTCGTGGGGGCGTTCATTGGAAGAGACGGCCCGCCTTGCCCGCTATCGCTTTCTGGAGGAGGTAAGAGAGAATTATGGGCTCACAAAAATCGCCCTCGGTCATCATCTGCTGGATCAGGCGGAGACGGTCCTCATCAACATCCTGCGGGGGAGCGGTCTTTCCGGTCTGAAGGGCATGGAACCCGTCCGGGATGAAAGGTACATCCGTCCCCTTCTCTATATTTCGCCCCAGGAAATAGCGGCGTATCTCGCCCGAGAGGGGATTGAATTCTGCACCGACCGCTCCAACTGGGATGAAAGATTTCTCAGGAATCGGGTGCGGCATCGCCTCATACCGCTGCTCGAAAGGGAATTCAACCCCCGCCTCGTAAATACCCTTAGTCGCATGGCGGACATCTTAAGGATAGAGGACGAATTTCTCGCGGCAGTGGCCGAGGCGGCCTTAAGGGATCTAAGGCTTCATTCGACCGGTGATGATGAGTATATATCTAACGAAGGTTTGAGAAAACTTGCCCCCGCCGTAAGGAAAAGGGTCGTTAAGGGCTTGCTCGAATCCATGAGACCGGAGGGCAAAGCCGTCTGTCTTTACCATGTGGCGGAAGTGGAGAAAATGGCCCTTTCCCCCCGGCCGGGGAAGAGGATTTCCGTTCCGGGCGGTGAAGTGATCATGGGGTACGAGGAATTAATATTGCGGAGAAAACGGGCCCCGTTAGATGAAAATTTTTCCTACACCTTAGACGTCCCGGGCGAAGTGAGGGTGGGGCCGACGGGCCAGCTTATCAGGACTTCCCTGTGTGGCAAAAAAGAGGTGCCGAAGAGGGTGGAAGAAAAGAATATTTTGTACGTGGATGTGCGGGCGTTGAGGCCTCCCATCACGGTAAGGAACTGGCAGCCCGGTGATCGTATGCGTCCCCTCGGCCTGGCAGGTACGAGAAAAGTGCAGGATATTTTGGGAGAAATGAAGGTGCCGAGATTTAAGCGCCATCTTACCCTCATTTTCGAAGACAGAGAAGGCATCCTCTGGGTGGGCGGTCTTAAAGTAGCCGAGAGATGCCGCCTGCAACCGGATCTTCAGCAGGTCGTCAAAATAGAAATCATTTGAAATCGATTCTGTGATATTGTAATTGAACGGCAACGATCGAGAGGTGCAAATATATTGAACCCTTTACAGAAAAATATAGCCTTGTGGCTCGTAATTAGCCTGGTCTTTGTCTTTCTCTATCACCTGTTTAGCCAGCCGCGGGTGATGCAAGAAACGATCATCTACAGCGATTTTCTTTCCTTCGTCGAGAAGGACCAGGTAAAGGAAGTGCAGATTCAAGGGGAACTCATAACGGGAAAGCTGGCCAACGGCAAAGGTTTTAAGACTTACATGCCGAAAGATGCCGACCTCGTCAAGACCCTGATGGCGAAGAACGTGAGAATCTCCGTCAAGCCCGTCGAGGAATCTCCCTGGTACATGACGGTCCTCATTTCCTGGTTTCCCATGCTCCTCCTCATCGGCATCTGGATCTTCTTTATGCGGCAGATGCAAAGCGGGGGAGGAAAGGCGATGGCCTTCGGTAAGAGCCGTGCGCGCCTTCTGACGGCGGATAAGGGGCGTCGCGTCACCTTCGACGATGTCGCGGGAATAGACGAGGCCAAGGCAGAATTGGAGGAGATCATTCAGTTTCTCCGGGACCCCAAAAGGTACACCCGCCTGGGAGGTAGAATCCCGAAAGGCGTACTCCTCGTGGGCCCACCGGGGACGGGAAAAACGTTGCTCGCCCGGGCGATTGCCGGGGAGGCCAACGTACCTTTTCTCTCCATCAGCGGGTCAGATTTTGTGGAGATGTTTGTCGGGGTGGGGGCCTCCCGGGTGAGAGACCTCTTCAATCAGGGCAAGAAGTATGCGCCCTGTATCATTTTCATCGACGAAATCGATGCCGTGGGCAGACACCGCGGGGCGGGCCTGGGGGGCGGCCACGACGAGCGGGAACAAACCTTGAATCAGCTCCTGGTGGAGATGGACGGGTTTGAATCTAACGAAGGGGTTATCCTTGTGGCGGCCACAAACCGGCCGGATGTGTTGGATCCCGCCCTTTTGCGGCCGGGTCGCTTCGATCGACAGGTGGTAGTCCCGCTGCCGGACGTGAAGGGGAGGGAAAAGATACTCGAGGTCCATGCCAAACGCTTGCCCTTGGCGCCGGATGTGGATTTCCAGGTGATAGCCCGCGGGACGCCCGGCTTTTCCGGGGCCGATATCGAAAACCTCGTCAACGAAGCGGCCCTTTACGCCGCCCGTCAAGGGAAGGATAGGGTGGAGCTGAACGACTTCGAGTATGCCAAGGACAAGGTCCTCATGGGTACGGAACGTCGCAGCATGGTCATCAGCGATGCCGAGAAGAAGAATACGGCTTACCACGAGGCAGGACATACCTTGGTGGCAAGGCTCCTGCCCGGGACGGATCCCATCCACAAGGTGACCATCATCCCCCGGGGACGCGCTTTGGGCATCACGCAGCAGCTACCCATGGATGAGAGGCATACCTATACGAAGGAGTATCTGCTCAAGAACATTGCCGTTCTCTTAGGTGGAAGGGCAGCGGAGGAATTGGTCCTTAAAGACTTTACCACCGGGGCGGGAAACGACATCGAGCGGGCCACGAACATCGCGAGGAAAATGGTTTGTGAGTGGGGGATGAGCGATTTGATGGGACCTCTCAGTTTTGGCAAGAAGGAAGAGCAGATCTTCCTGGGTCGTGATTTTGCCATTCACAAGGATTACAGCGAGGAGACGGCGGAAAAGATTGATGCCGAAATCACGCGCATCGTTACTTCCAGCTACGAACAGGCCAAGAAACTCCTCATGGAGCATATGGAGACCCTCCACCGGTTGGCCTCTGCCCTCCTGGAAAAAGAGGTCCTGACGGGAGAAGAAATCGACCGCATCATCTTCGGAGAAAAAGGCAGCCCCGATGCCGCTTGAGGATTTAAGGATCGTTACTCCTCTTGGCGAAAGTGAATCCCGGGCCCTCCTTTCCTCCATCGGGGTGGACCCTTACGGGATAGAGGCCATGGTGCCGAAGATGCGGCATGTAAACATCCTCGTCAAAAAGGTCCCCTGCCGGGACGGAAACATCATCAAGCAAGAAATGCTGGCCCTGGGAGGGGATGCCGCCGTTTCCCGCGGGACGGTAGGGTGCACGGACCGCGAGACGGATGTCCTCATCATGGGCACGGAAAAGCAGATCCGCCGTTTCATAGAAAAGATGAAACGCCAGCCGGGACACCTCAAGATGCTCGCGGACACGATGATGGAGGCCCTTTGTCGATACGAGACAGAAGAATATATCTGGCAGACGGCACGACGGGAGATCTTGTTGGGCAAACGTACCCTCATCATGGGCATTCTAAACTGTACCCCCGATTCCTTTTCCGACGGAGGGAAATATAGGGAAAAAAATCGCGCCATTGAACGCGCCTTCGAGATGGTAGAAGAAGGCGCCGACCTGGTCGATGTAGGCGGAGAATCCTCCCGACCGGGAGCCGACCCGGTCACCGCCGAGGAGGAGATGAGGCGCACGATCCCCGTAATCGAGGAGATGGCCGACCGTTTACCCGTCCCCATTTCGATCGATACCACGAAGGCGTCCGTTGCCCGGGCGGCCCTGGAGGCAGGGGCAGAGATTGTAAACGATATCAGCGCCCTGACCTTGGATGAGGAGATGGTAAAGGTCGTAGCCGAAAAAAAGGCCGGGGTCGTGCTCATGCACATGAGAGGACGGCCCCAGACAATGCAGGCAGGAGAGATTACCTATGAAGACGTGGTGGGGGATATCGTTTCCTATTTGCGGGCGCGCTTCGAGGTCCTAAGGAGGGCCGGTATCGACCCCGAGCAAGTGGCCTGTGATCCGGGGATAGGCTTCGGAAAGACGGTGGAACATAACTATACCCTTTTAAGACGCCTGCTGGAATTTCGCGTGTTGGGAAGGCCAATAGTTATCGGCGTTTCTCGCAAATCCTTGATCGGGGCAGTGACGGGCGAAGGGCCGGAAGGACGCCTGGAAGGCACGGCGGCGGCCGTTACGGCGGCCGTTTTAGGAGGGGCGGCCATTGTGCGCGTCCATGACGTGAAGGAGATGAAAAAAGTGGTGGCCGTGGCCGATGCTGTCCGCCATGGGTTGAAGGGATGATTGCCGGAACCGGTATAGACTTAATAGAAGTGGGGAGGATACGGAGAATCCTCGAAAAACGGGGAGATAGATTTATAGAAAAGGTTTTCACCGAGGAAGAGAGGGCATACTGCGCAAGGCAAAAGGACCCCGCCGTCCACTTCGCGGCCCGATTTGCCGCGAAGGAATCCTGCCTCAAGGCCTTAGGGTTAGGGATGGGCTACGTGGGTTGGAAGGAAATGGAGGTTATATCGTCTCCTTCCGGGCAGCCCGAGCTTAATTTGCGGGGGAAAGGGCAGGAAATGATGATAAAAAGGGGGATCGCAAGGCTTTTTCTGAGCCTTTCTCACACGCCACGTGAGGCGGTGGCCGTGGTCATAGCCGAAGGGGTGGAGAAATGAAGGGTACCGTCTACTCTCAGGGTGAAGAGGAAACCTTCGATTTAGGGCGCCTTTTTGCTTCCTGTCTTAAAAAAGGTGATGTCGTGGCCTTAAGGGGGGAGTTGGGGACGGGTAAGACCTGTTTCACCAAGGGCATGGCCCGGGGGCTTGGAGTGCCGGAAGAGTACGTGGTTACGAGTCCTTCCTTTACCATTGTGAACGAGTATCCCGGGAGGATTCCCCTTTACCACGTGGATGTGTATCGTTTCTCCGGTGCGGAGGAACTTTCGAGTATCGGTTTCGAAGAGTACGTTTATGGAGAAGGGGTAACCGTGATTGAGTGGGCGGATAAGATCCTGGACTTCCTTCCCCCTCCTGTATTGGTGGTTGATTTTTTTTATGTGGATGATAAAAGGCGCGAAATAGTTTTTTCGGGGCCGGACGACCCCCTGGAGAAGATTCGCC
This sequence comes from Syntrophales bacterium, assembly GCA_035358955.1. GTDB lineage: Bacteria > Desulfobacterota > Syntrophia > Syntrophales > UBA8958 > JAOAFE01. The sequence continues at coordinate 31,651 of DAORXN010000016.1, forward strand.
AGTTGATAGAGAATGGAGGTTATACATGGCATTAGTGGTACAGAAATTTGGTGGTACTTCCTGTGCGGGCATTGGGAGGATCAAGAATGTGGCCGAGAAGGTCATCAGGGAGAAGAAGGCGGGAAATGACGTGGTCGTCATCCTTTCCGCCATGGCCGGGGAGACGGATAGGCTCATTAAGCTGGCTTACGAGGCGGCAGAAAACCCCCATCCCCGCGAATACGATACGCTCATTTCGACGGGGGAACAAGTAACCGTGGCGCTTTTATCCATCATCCTCAACTCCATGGGATATCCGGCGCTTTCCCTTCTGGGCTTTCAGGTGCCCATTCTGACCGATGGTGTTGCCACCAAGGCCAGAATCATAAATATTAACGCCGATCGCATAAGAAGTGAGCTTAAGAAAGGCAAAGTCGTCGTAATCGCCGGCTTCCAGGGCGTAGATGGGGAAAACAATGTCAATACCCTGGGTCGGGGTGGATCGGATACGAGCGCCGTAGCCGTGGCGGCTGCCCTCCAAGCGGATGTGTGTGACATCTACACGGATGTAGATGGTGTTTACACCACAGACCCCGGCATCTGTCCGAAGGCAAGGCGATTAGCGAAGATCTCCTATGACGAAATGCTCGAAATGGCGAGGGCGGGGGCCAAGGTACTGCATCCGCGATCCGTGGAGTTGGCCAAAAAATACAACGTGCCCGTATACGTTAAATCGTCTTTCAGCGATGAGGGCGGAACACTGGTGACAAAGGAGGATAAGGAAATGGAAGGAGAAGTGGTATCAGGTGTGACTTACGATCGGGACCAGGCCAAGATTACCGTGGTCCATGTGCCCGACAGGCCGGGCATTGCGGCCCGTCTCTTCAGCGCCCTGGCGGAAAAGAATATCGTGGTGGACATGATCATCCAGAATGCAAGTATCGATAATTACACGGACTTGAGCTTCACCATCTCGCGAAAGGACGTCAAGGTGGCGGCAGAGGTAATCAAGGCGGTGGCTGCCGATATCGGTGCCACTTCCGTGGAAATAGACGAGCACGTGGCGAAGGTCTCCATTATCGGTGTGGGGATGATAAGTCAGCCCGGCGTGGCTTCCCGGATGTTTGCCGCCCTGGCAAGGGAAGGGATCAATATCATGATGATCAGCACTTCCGAGATAAAGATTTCCTGTGTCGTTCAATCCAAGTACACGGAACTGGCGGTAATGGTTCTCCATGAGGCTTTTGGACTGGATAAAAAAGGCTGAAAGAAGGCCGCTTATCGCATCTCAACTAAAAGGCCTGACCGTCATCTCCCTTTTGGGGGTGGCGGTCTTTTTGTTTGCCTTCTTCACTTACGGTAAGAGGCCCGATTTCGCCGCCTTACGGGCCATCAAAGAGATAGAAGCCTTTCCCGTCGCGGTGGAACTGGAAGTTGATTCGCCTGCCCGGGGTGTACATTTTGTTGCTCCTCACGTGACGGTGAAAGAGCTTTTCGCCCGTCAGGGTATGCGCATGCCCTCTGATGACCGGGTCGGTAATCGAGTCATTTCCCCGGGCATGAAGATAACCGTAGGGAAGCGCGGAGAGGTCACCCTGGGGGAAATGGCAGCGGTTAAGCGTTTGGCCCTGGGTATTCCCCTCGATGTGAACCGGGCCACTTACGAAGACCTTCTCCTTGTCCCGGGTTTGGGAGAAAAGACGGCAAGCGACCTCGTTAATTTTCGCCAAGGGAAGGGTGGAAAGATCAAATACCTAAATGAACTGTTAGAGGTAGCGGGCATCAAGGAAAAAAGGCTCGAAAAGCTTGGTCGGTACCTCACCTGTGGGGACAATTAGGCTTTACTTAAGAGCCGCGCCAGGCCCGAGGTGCGTTCCGTCTTGCGGTTCAAGGTGGCAAGCAGGATTTCTTCTGACGCGATAATCGCCAGCCTCTCTCTCGCCCGCGTGACGGCCGTGTAGAGGAGCTCCCGGGTAAGGACGGGGGAAAGGCGGTCGGGCAGAACGACAAGCACTTCGTCGAATTCGGAGCCCTGGCTTTTGTGCACCGTCATGGCATAGACGGTCTCGTAGGGGGGAAGATGGGCCGGATGATAAGACTTCATCTTCCCTTCTTCGTCGGGGAAAAAGGCGGCCAGGTAATTCTTTTCCCTGAGGATGAGACCGCAGTCACCATTCATGAGCCGAAGCCCGTAATCGTTCTTCGTTATCATGACAGGCATTTTTTCATACCAAGGGCGCCTGGGTGAAAGGAGCCCCTTTTTTGCCAGGATGGATTCGATGAGGCGGTTTACGTTTTCCATCCCTAAGGGGCCTTCTCTTATGGCGCACAGTACCCGAAATTTGTGGAAGAGGGAAAAAGCTTCCTCAACCTCCTTCGCCTTAAGGTAAGGGGCATAGCCCCTCACGATTATTTCTTCCATCATGGCGGAGAGGTTTTTCCATGACTCCCACCTCACCCATGTCACTTCCCCCCCTTTGGACCTAAGGGTCTCCATGAACGATCCTTCATCGCCGTTTCTTACGGCTTCGCTGAGCTGGTGGATGGCGCTCTGGGCAGGAAAGCGAAAGTTTTTTCTTAACACCACCAGGCTATCGGAAAGGGCGCCCCGTGGGGGGGATGGGGGTAATTCTTCGCCGGTTATCTTTTTGCATTCTCCGACAAAGTCGAAGCTATAGCCGGCTGCGGCCGAGGTGTTGCAGAGTTCCCCAAATACGGCCCCCGGTTCCACGGAGGCAAGCTGGTCCTTGTCTCCCAGGAGGATTACCCGGGCATCATCCTTCAAGGCATAAAGGAGGCGGGAAAAGAGAGGAAGATCCACCATGGAAGCTTCATCCATCATTATCACCTCGTAGGGAAGGGGATTTTCCGGCGTATACGGAGAAGAGGGATGGTGGGGACGCATTTTGAGTAGACGGTGCAGGGTAAAGGTTTCTGTGGGAAGGGGGATGTGGGGCAGATGCCATCGGGCGTCCTGAATGGATTCCATGAGGCGTGTGGCCGCCTTTCCCGTGGGTGCCACAAGGGCAATGTTGAGCAAGCGAGGGGCTTCTAACTTCGTAAGGAGGGCCATAATCCGCGCCGTAAGATAGGTTTTTCCCGTCCCAGGTCCGCCGGAGATGAGGGCAAGCTTTTTGGTCGCCGCCGTGAAGGCGGCCACCTTGAGCCAGTTGGTCTGATCCCCGTCCGAAGGTGGGATTAAGCTTTCAATTTCGGCCTTGAAACGCTCGGGATCGTATTTATTATCCACCTGACCTGCCCGTTGGATGATGAGATCGGCCAGTCGCCTTTCGTAGCGCCAGTACCGGTAAAGGTAGAGGAGGCTGTCGTCGAGAATGAGGGGGCGGTAATCGAAGGGCTCTCCCACCACCTTCGAACACCGGAGACATTCAGCCCACCTATCCCAGGGAGGGGCCGCAAGGCCCGTTTGAGCATGAGGGAAGAAGATGGAAGCCCCCGCATAGTCTTTTAGATCGACGCAGATGTGACCGCTGGCAAGATGTGAGCTGGCCAAACAGGCGGCGAGAAAAACCTCCGGGGCCGGTGCTCCGGCCAGTTGCTCCATGAAGCGCCCAAAGAGGAGGTCAAAATCGCTTAAGGGTACCGTTATCTCTTCCCGGTTCATGATTCACCCGAAAGGAGCGTTTGCTCCCAATTTTTCATCATGTCAAAAGAGGGGCGGTCGTAAAAGAGCCCCGTTTTCGTCTCCAAGTCGGGGTTTACGCCCCGGACGAACAAGTAGAAGGCTCCTCCCATGTGCTTTTCGTAATCGTAGTCGGGTAGTACCTTTTGAAGGTGAATATGCAGGGCCAAAAGGTAGAGGTGGTACTGGAGGAGATAAAAGTGGTCACGCATGACCGAGGTAAGCCGATCGGGTACATAGTCGGCAAAATCGTAACCCAAGTGGTTCGTCTTCCAGTCGAGGAGGTAGTATCTCCCGTCGTGGCGAAAGACGAGATCTATGAATCCACGGAGAAAGCCGCGTGTAGGCTCGAAATTAAGTTGCAGGAGGTAAGAAGCCATCGGGGTATGTTGGAAAAGATGGGAGAAGACCTCCACCGAAATCTTCTTGAGCGGCAAGGTGAAGGCCATTTCCGTGATGCGGTCTTCGGGTTTGATTTGATTGAGGAAAAATTCATGATGGACGCCCTTTAGGGGCATCTTCAGCACCCGCTCCGTCATTTGCCACAACGTTTCTCCCCAATCCGGAGAAAAACCGTATAATTTCAAGGATTCTACTATTTCTGGGAGCGCCTTTTCTCTTTTTACATTCATGTAATCGAGGCGTTCCATAATCCGGTGGATGACGAAACCTGCCCGCGGTCCAGGCGGAAAGAGAAAGATGGGATCTACCTTTTCCGGCGGAACATTGATGGGCGAGGGCAAATCTGTATCCAGATCGTCTCTTTCTTCCAGGTGCCGGCTCGTGAAGAAGGTAAAGCTCGCCACCATCTCCATTCGTTCGGAAAGAGAAGCCGGTCTTCGGACTGTAAGGTTTATAGGGGTTGGTTTGCTGGCTATCTTCTCCTCTGGCACCTCTGGCGCCGAGACGAAATGGACTTTTATGGTGCCGTCGGAGGATTCTTCGAGTGCCTTGAGGTCGTCTTCTATTTTTTGCTCCGTCAGCGAATCCATGAATTCGGAAAAAGATGGTAAGTCCACGTCCTCTTTTCGGTAGTGAAGCAGGTAGGCGAGGGATGGTGTCTTTTCGGAGGAAACGCACCCCCACACGAGGTACGTGCGGTACACGGCACGGGTGAGGGCCACGTACATAAAACGACATTCTTCGGCAAACCTCTCTCGCCAGGCCACGTCTTTGTACTCCTCGTCCTTGAGGGTCACGATCCGACGCCATGAGCCATCGATCCGCTCATGGATGCTTTCGAGGCAAAGGGGTTCTTTTTTCCCCTCTTTTCTTTCCTTCCAAAGGAAAGGACAGAAGACAATGGGGAATTCGAGGCCTTTTGCCCCGTGCACCGTGGAAATTTTTACGGTCCTCTCGTCACTTTCCAATCTTAATTCGTATTCTGTGGGGCCTCCCGTTTCATCTTCTATCCTTCTTTTCAGCCACTTCACCAGGCCTGCCGGGGTAAGGTCTTCTTCTGCCTCTTTCTGGTGAAGAACCTCAGCTAAGTGCAGGATGTTGGTGAGTCTCCGCTCCCCATCTTTTAAAGAAAGGCAGCGCTCCCTCACTTTCATCTCCCTTAGGAGGGTTCTGAACATGGGCAAAAAGCCTTCTTCTTCCCACCGTAGGCGCAGGCGATGAAAGAGGGTAAAGTAGGCACGCCCTTCATCGGATGCGATCTCGCTTGCCTTCTTTCCCAAGATGACGGTGGCCAGGGCAGCATTCACCAGGTCGCTTCGATGCAATTCGAGGATGGCCTTGAGGATCCGCAGGCACTCTTCAGCCTCTTCTGTCTTAAACAGGGGGCCCAGGTGATTAAAAATGCTTTTGATCCCATAGCTTTTCAGCACGGTATGGACATTCTTGGCCTCGTAGCGATCCCTTACAAGGATGGTGATATCGCCGGCCGCCAGGGGGCGACCGTCGAGGAGGGCTTCTCCTTTTTCTCCCGCCTCGATGAGTCGTTTGATTTCTTGAGCTATCAGATGCAATAAATATTCAACGATCTTGGATTTGTTTTTTTGAGCCTCCTGTGGAGGAAGAAAGTTTCTTCCGAAGTACCAAAGCTGAAGGGGGGCTTGGGAAAAGTCCGCGGGCCACTGGGCCGGCCGTTCGATGGAGGCGGAAGAGGAATGCAGAAACTTTACCTCCGGGAAGACGAAAGGATTGGGGTGTTTGGAAAAAAGGGCGTTTATAGCTTTTAGCAGGTCCGGTGCGGCCCGGTAATTTTTGTTCAGGGTATGAATTTTCTTCATCCCGCTTTGGGCCTCGATATAGGTGAAGAGGTCGGCCCCGCGGAAGCCGTAGATGGCCTGCCTTGGATCGCCGATGAAAAAAAGGATGCTGCCCTCATCCCCAAAGAGCCGGTAAATGATTTCGTACTGAATGGGGTCCGTGTCCTGAAACTCGTCGACGAGGGCGGCCCGGTATTTTTTCCTCACCGCTTCCTTTATCCGCGGCCCTGTCTCGGGGTCCATAAGGGGCCGATAAAGCTCCAAGAGGAGGTCATCGAAGGCCAAGAGGCGTCGCCTCCGCTTGATAAGGGGAAGCTCCCGGATCACGGCTGCATGTAGCCGGGCAATGAGAGTATTTATGTACTTTTGCGTCTTTTCCTCAAACGCCCCCTTTTCCCTCTCCAATTCTTCGAGCAATTGGAAGAAAAGATGGCTCGACGAGAGGGCTTTTTTCTTCTTGAGCGAGGGTAAGGGAAGCGCCGATTCCCCGGAAAAGTAGATGTCCCATTTAAAAATTGCGTCTTCCGCCTCTTTTTCCAAATGGCGCCTAAGTTTGTCTTCGAGGGCGGGTTTTTCTTCATTCCAGATGGTCTTTGCCGCTCGAAAGAGGCGGCGCAACTCTTCCGGCTTAGGCGGATCCGGAAGTCCACTATCCAAACGGAAAATAGTCATGGGGTCGCGGGGTAGACGGGCGGCGAGGGTCCTCAAATTGCGATAGGATATCTTTGATTTTTCAAAGACGGCCATCGTTTCAGGTGGCAGGCGGTAGAAGAACCGGCGCCAGAAATCGGAGAAAAGCTCGTCCCTTACGGCCAAATCGTCCGCTTCTATTTCCATCCCGAGGGGGATGATGCTTTCGAAGGCATGATCTCTCAATACGCGGTGGCAGAAGCTGTGAATGGTATGCACCGCTGCCTCGTCAAAGTCCCGGAGGGCATCCTTGAGCAAGCGGAGGTTTTTTACCGGGGCCGGATCCCTGTCTTTCAGGGCCAAAAAGGGTGGATCGGCTTTTTCCCCTCGCTCGTAGACGTTGATCGCTTTTAGCAGGAAGGACCTGATGCGGTCCCGAAGCTCGTCGGTGGCATTGTTTGTGTAAGTGAGGACAAGGATTTCCCCTATTTTCAACTCTTTTTCGACAATCAGGCGCAGGACGAGAAAGGCCATGGCATACGTTTTCCCCGTACCGGCGCAGGCCTCGATAAGATGGGTGCCATCAAGGGGGGAATGGGTGAGATCGAAGGAGTGGGACACGAAAGATGTCATGAAATTTCCTCCCGATGGGCTAACAAGGGTTCCCATACCTGCCAGGCGACGATGCAGAATTCTTCATCGATCGGTTCCGCCTCGCCGTAGCATAGACGGTGGTAAGGGTCGTTGGATTCTCGGTATCCCTGATTTTTATACCACGTGTCTCTTGCCTTTTCCCTGGCTTTGTTTTCTTCTTTTTCGGCCGCCTTCGTTTTGGCGTAGGCCATGGACGATTCGGGAAAAAGCTTGAGGGGGAAAACCAGTCCTCGTTCGTATAGCATTAAAAGGGAGGCGAGGATTTCAGGGGGATCATCCGGCCTTTGGTAAGTATAGATTTTTGGCTTTCTTCCATCGAGAAAAATCATCGTCGTCTTTGCTTCACCCCGATCCGGGTGGGCGGCATGAAAAATGAGGTGCATCAGCCAGGCGACAAGGAAGTCCCTTCCCCTCTCTTTTCCGGGCCGCACGTAAAAAAGGCCTTGGGGATGGATGTTTTTCAGTATCCCCGTAATGCGTCGACCGGAGATTTCGATATCTACAAATCTACTTTCCCCTTCCCCCCCTGACAGGCGTGAGATTAGTCTCTTGATGGTTAGCCCCTCTTTTTTTTTGGATTCGTACAGGTATCTTCCCGGTGCTCCGTAGGGCAAATCCCCCTGGGCCAGACACTTATGAAAGATGTCCCGCTCGCTTTTCAAGAAGTACTCCCTGATTTGATAGGCCGTCAGTTTGTCGACTTCGAACGGCTCCTCGTCGGTCAAGGTGATATCCTCTGCCGAGAGATTGATGTTTAGCCTTTCTCTGACGAAAAAACGGCACGGATGGGAGAAAAATCGCAGCAGATTGTCAACGGTGGGGGGAAAGGCCTCGGTGGTGGGGATAGAAATCGCCCCATCGAGGAAGGTGTAGGGAGCCTCTTTGCGCTTTATGAGCGCACAGGCGGCCTCCATATTTTCCTGGGAGTAGCTGAAGAACCCCGAGTCGGCCTGGAAGTAGACGGGATTAAAGGCTTGGAGCCGATGGTAGGTGACGAGTTTATGTTCACAGGAAAAGTTTTTCTCTATGTAATCGATAAGCTCGCTTACGACGACCGACGGCAAAAGCTTTCTGTTATCTTCCGGTGATTGTCCCGAGTAACTGATGTATAGCAGGTCCCTCGCCGATAAGAGGGCCTCGAGAAAAAGGTAACGGTCGTCGTAGCGCCGGGAGGGGTCGCCCGGTCGAGGATTTAATGCCATGAGGTCGAAAGAGGGGGTTTTTGTTAGTCGGGGAAAATCTTGAAAATTCATGCCCACGAGGCAGATCACCCTGAAAGGTATGCTGCGCATGGGCGTAAGGTCACAGAAGGTTACCCCTCCCGTGAGAAAGCCCGTGGTTCCTTTCAAGAGGCGCATCTTCCGGTTCACGTATTCGAAGGCAATCTCCGCCGAAATGGGTTCACGGAAGACCGATTTCGAGGCCGTCGCCTCCAAATCCCGAATGGCCCCCCGTAAGATCCCTACCTCCATGAGTTCCTCGTCCGTATTCAGAGAAAAGAAGTCGTCCAGGATTGCATGGAGGGCCTCTGCCCATTTGGCAGGAAAGCGTTTCTCCTTCAAGGTATCTAACGTTTTCCCCAGGGTATGGAGGAAAGTGAGCAGGCTCGCGAGCATTTCCCGATCACTTCCCTCGATTTTGTCGAAGGGGATAATGTCGCAGAAGTTATCATTCTCTCCTTCTATGGGTAGGGCGTACCCAAGGAGCATTCTTTCTTGTCCTGCTTGCCAAGTGCCCTCTTTCAATGGCTCGCCACCAAGCTCTTTTCTCATTTCGGCATCTTTCCCCCAGCGAATACCGGAAGACACGATCCATTCGGAAATGACCTCTAATTCTTCTTCGGTGAGGGAAAATTTCCTTCTCACGGCAGGGCACTCGAGGAGGGAGAAGACTTCCGAGGCCCTAAAACGTCCTTCTTTGAGTTTTCCTATTTGAGAAAAGGCCTTGCTTATGCCTTTGGCCGAAAAGGGTGTATCGGCGATGCTAAAGGGAATAAAGCGGGGGTCTTCCTCCGGGAGGCTAAAGACGGCGCGCACATAAGGGGCATACAGGCTCATATCGGGGGCCAAAACGATTATGTCCGAAGGTTTCAGGGTTTCATCTCGTCGCAGGAATTCCAAGAGGTGATCTTGAAGGATTTCCATCTCCCGCATGGGTCCGTGGCAGGAATGGATTTGGATGGAATCGTCCGGAATGTGGATTTCTCTCTTTTCACTTTCTTGCCCCGCCCTTAGATCTAAAATATCGCCCTGGATGAGATGTAAAAGCGTATCATCACCCGGCTCGACAAAGAATTCCTTTTCCATGCCATCCAGGGCCGCCTTCTCCTGCCAGAGATCGAAGAATTCCCTTCCCCTCTTTCCCAGGGAGGCAAGGAGGGAATTATCCGCCGTGAGGTGATATGCTTCCGCGTGGGCGTCGGCTTGTGGTGTACGATTCAGGTAGGAAGACACCTCGTGGGGGGTGAGGATATCGCCCCAGTATTGCCGACAGGGATTGAGGAGAAAGAAGTGTACATCGAACAGCTTAGAAAAGGCGACGAATAGCTCGAGATACAAAGGGGGGAGGGAGGAGATGGCGAAGACAAAAACCCTGGGTGGGAGATTTGCCTTCTTTCCCTCATCCCGCAGGCGATTGAGTTGTAGGGTAGGGGGAGTGGTGGCCCTCTCTTTCACTATTTCCCGCCAGAGTTCAGCCTGCCAGTGGTTATCTTTTCCTTTTAACCAAGCGGAAACCATCTCCGGCCGATAGATGAGATAGTGGTCGAAGGTTGAGGCAATTTCTGAGGCAAGTTCGAAGGCGCTAAGATCGCTATTTTCTTGGGAGAGGTAGTGCCCGATATCTCGAAAGGCGGGTTTTCTCATAAGCCGGGGCAGGAGTTTCATTACTTCCCACGTCAGGCATTCTGCCTCCCATCGGGAGAAGTCCGATGCTTCTTCTCCGAGGAGCTTCTGGAGGATGTCCATAATAAATCCCCGGGGGAAGGGGAACGTGAGGTTGGCCGCCATTCCCATCCTACGCGCCAGGGCAAAAGTGAGCCATCGATCCATGCCGTGGCTGGGGACGACTATGACTTCCGGCTTCAAGGGGTCCCGGGGTGATTTTTCGAGTGTGTAAGCGAGATTATCTGCCAGTATCTCCAGGCGATTGCTGGTGTATGCGTAAAGCGCCACGTTTTCAATCCTCGAGGACTTTTAATATATTTTCTTTCCACATACGTAAATCGTGAAGGGCCCGCTTGGCATACTCATGTCCCCTTTCCCGGATGGGGAGACGCTTGGCGAGCGGGGGGAAGAGGCCGAAATTCACGTTCATGGGCTGGAAGTCTTTTTTGGGAGCCGTCGTAATGTGAGTCAAAAGGGCCCCTATTGCCGTAGTTGGAGGAGGGGGGAGGAACTCCTTTTTCCGCAAATAACACGCCACGGCCAGCCCCGCCAAAAGGCCCATGGCCGCCGATTCTATGTAGCCTTCCACCCCCGTGATTTGCCCGGCAAGGAAGAGGCCCGCATGGTCTCGGAGCTCGAGGGCAGGGTTGAGTAAGGCCGGGCTATTTACGAACGTGTTCCGGTGGATGCTTCCGTAGCGGGCAAATTCGGCCTTTTCCAGACCGGGGATGAGGCGGAAGACCTTCTCCTGCTCCGGCCATCTGAGGCGGGTTTGAAATCCGACCATGTTGAGCAAGGTGCCTTCTGTATTTTCCTTCCGCAGCTGGACGACGGCATAGGGTTTGATTCCATTTCGAGGCTCCGTCAGGCCAACCGGCTTCATGGGCCCGAAGCGGAGGGTATCTTTCCCTCTTTTGGCCATGACTTCGATGGGTAGGCAACCTTCGAAGTAACGTACGTCTTCAAAAGTGTGGGCCGGCAGCGTGTCGGCGGAAAGGAGTGCCTGCCAGAAGGTAAGATACTGCGCTTCATTCATGGGCAAATTCAGGTAATCTGCCCCTTCGCCGTAGCGTGAGGCCCAGAAGGCCTTCGTATAATCGATGCTTTCGGCGTAAATTACGGGAGAGATTGCATCGTAGAAGTAAAGATACTCGGAAGAGGTAAGTTTTCTCAATTCCACTGCCAAGGCATCGGCGGTCAAAGGGCCGGTGGCTATGATCGTCGGCCTTTCGGGTGGGAGGGAGGCCACTTCCTGCCTCATGAGATGGAAAAAGGGGGTGAGACTCATCAATTTTTCTTCTACCAGTTGAGAGAATTTAACCCTATCTACCGCCAAGGCGCGGCCTGCGGGGATGGCGGTCTTATCCGCGGCGTACATGATGAGGGAATCTAAATGGCGCATCTCCTCTTTCAGGAGGCCGGCGGCGCTACTTATGAAGGAGGACCGAAGCGAGTTACTGCATACGAGTTCCGCGAGCCCCGGTGACTTATGGGCGGCAGAAAAGCGTAAGGGTTTCATCTCGTAAAGTTGGACGTGGAAACCTCGCCTCGCAAGCTGCCAGGCAGCTTCGCATCCGGCCAGCCCTCCACCTATGATGATAGCGGATGCTGAAAATGTCATGTTTCGATGAGTGCCTTGTACTTACAATTTTTCGCCGGGCAGGCTTTAAAACGCCCCTTCTTCGTCACCTTTTCTACTAAAAAGGGGTGCCCACATGCCGGGCAGGTTTCCGCTATGGGGCGTGACCACAGGGCAAATTTGCAGTCCGGGTAGCGGGAACAACTGTAAAAGACCTTACCCCTCCGGGTTTTTTTCTCCGTAATGAAGCCCGTACAGCCCTCTTCCGGGCAAGGTACGCCCAGATTGATGGGCCTTAAGTTTTTGCAGTCGGGATAACCGGAGCATCCCAAGAAGCGGCCAAAACGGCCCTCCCTTATGACCATCTTTCTGCCACAGAGTTCGCAGACTTCATCCGTTTCCTGTACCTTCTCCTCTCGGGCGTTTTCGGTAGCTATCTTTTTCGTATGCTTGCATTCCGGATAGCCGGAGCACGCCAGGAACTTTCCAAAGCGGCCCTGCTTTACCATCATGGGACGGCCACACTTTTCGCAGGCGATTGCCGTGGATGGCTCTAAAGGCTGATCTCTTTCTTCGAGATCGGCGGTATTCTTGCATTCCGGATAGGCAGAGCAGGCATAGAATCTGCCGTTTCTTCCTAACTTTATCACCATGGGCCTTCCGCATTTGTCGCATATACGGTCGGTGGGGATTCCTTCCCCCTTAACATCGTCCATTTCTTTTTCTGCCTTCTTCAACTCCCGGGCAAACTCCGAATAGAACTCCTTTAAGGTTTCGAGGCGGGAAGCAATGCCTTGCTCGATGTTGTCTAATTTTGTTTCCATGTTGGCGGTGAATTCCACATCTACAATCCGGGGAAAATTTTTCACGAGCAGGTCGTTGACCACCAGACCTAATTCCGTCGGGTGGAATTTTCTCTCTTCCAGGCGGACGTATTTCCTCTCCTGGATGGTACTGATGATGGCGGCATAGGTACTGGGGCGACCAATTCCTTTTTCCTCTAATTCTTTAACCAGGCTCGCTTCAGTGAAACGGAGAGGCGGCTGGGTGAATTTCTGCTCTGCCTTGAGATCCATCAGCGCAAGGGCCTCTCCCTGTTCCACGGCGGGGAGTAGGGCACCTAACTGTGACTCTTCCTCCCCTATGGTGTCCTCGGTGGCTTCTTTGTAAACGATGGTAAATCCAGGAAACTTCATGACCGAACCCACGGCGCGGAGAGTGTAAGGGCCGCAAGAGACGTCGATGGTTGTAAGGTCGAAGACGGCAGGCGCCATTTGAGAGGCGACGAACCGGTTCCATATAAGCTGGTAGAGGCGAAATTCATCGCCAGAGAGATACCGTTTTACGGCCGCCGGTGTGTATTTCATGGAAGTGGGGCGTATGGCCTCGTGGGCGTCTTGGGCGCTCGCCACATTCTTAAAAACACGGGGCCTGGCCGGCAGGAAGGGGGGCTCATAATTTGCCTTGATGAAGGCCCTGGCCTCTTCGAGGGCTTCCTGGGCAATGCGCACGGAGTCCGTTCTCATGTAGGTGATGAGGCCAACGGGGCCTTCCGGTCCTAATTCCACCCCTTCGTACAAGCGCTGGGCGATGGTCATCGTTTTTTGGGTGGAAAAGTTCAATCTCCTTGCCGCTTCTTGCTGCAATTTGCTCGTGGTAAACGGCGGTTGCGGTGTCCGCCTACTTTCCTTCTTTTCCACCTTCTCCACGTAAAGTGGATGGCTCTTGAGATAGGCGGTGATTTCTTGGGCCACCTCTGCCTTCTCTACCCGCGCCTTTTTCCCTTCGATCTTGACCAGGCGGGCCTCGAAAGGTGGTGGGTTCTTTCCTTTTAGGGCGGCCGTGATAATCCAGTATTCTTCGGGGACGAATTTTCTTATTTCCTCTTCCCGCTCACAGATGAGGCGCAGGGCGACCGACTGAACACGCCCGGCGGAAAGGCCGCGCCTTACCTTGTCCCAGAGAAGGGGACTTATCTTGTACCCTACCAGGCGATCCAGGATACGCCTCGTCTGCTGGGCTTCGTATTTGTTCCGGTCGAGTTCCCTCGGGTGGGCAATGCCATCGAGGATGGTATGCTTGGTAAGATCGTTGAAAAGGACGCGATGTATCTTTTTTGCTTGGTCCTTGATTTCTTCCGCCACATGCCACGCGATGGCTTCCCCCTCTCGATCGGGGTCGGGGGCAAGGTAGATGGTTTCACACTTAGCGGCTGCCTTTCTTATCTCTTCGATGATTTTTTTCCGGCTCTCGATGATGCGGTAAGTAGGGGCAAAGGCATGTTCGATATCAATACCTAACTTGCTTTTGGGAAGGTCCTTGATGTGCCCTTTCGTGGCCATGATTTCGCAGTTAGGGCCCAAGAATTTCTTTATGGTTTTTACCTTGGTCGGCGATTCGACAATGATGAGAGAGTTTGCCATGTCATTTTATCCTTCGATAGTATTGGCCGGGAAGCTGCTGAATCAGCCCCTTGAGTTCGAGGGTCAGGAGGACCCCCATGACCTCCCCGGCCGTAAACCCCGTTTTTTCGATCAGGGCGTCCCCGTGGATGGGTTTGGGTCCGATTAATTCGTAAAGACGGCTTTCAAGGTCGCTCGGCTTTTCCGAGGGTGGAGGGGCAGGGGGTTGTGCCTTCACCTGAGGCCGTATCTCTTCGAGCACGTCTGAGACATCTTCAATGAGGGTGGCCCCTTCCTTGAGGAGCCGATGAGTGCCTCGGGAGAGGGGGGAATGGATTTCCCCCGGCACGGCGAAGACGGCTCTACCCTGCTCGGCGGCGAGTTTAGCCGTGATGAGGGAACCGCTCTTTTCGCTTGCCTCCACCACGATGACACCCCATGACATGCCGCTTATCAACCTATTTCGGTAAGGGAAGTTTTGGGATCGGGGTGGGGTGCCGAAGGGATACTCCGTTACCACAGCGCCGTGTTCGGCGATGGAATCGTAGAGGTCCCGATGCTCAGGCGGATAGATGACATCCAGCCCCGAGCCCAAGACGGCGATGGTTCGCCCCTGAACGGAAAGGGCGCCCCGATGTGCGGCGGCATCAATACCTCTCGCCATGCCGCTTACGATAGTTGCCCCGGCCAGGGCAAGGCCACGGGCCAGGTTCTCTGCGTTGATGATGCCGTAACTGCTGGCTCGTCTGGATCCTACGATGGCCACATTTACATCGAAAGCGTCCAGGTGACCTTTTACGTAAAGAAAGATTGGGTAGTCGTGAATGTTTTTCAGCAAGGCGGGGAAATCCGGGTCCCGGTAAGTGACGATTTTTGCCCCCTGGTGTGAAAGCATTTGCGCCTCTTTTTCTGCTTCCTCCCATCGATGGAAGGTCACCATCTCCTCGATCGCCTTTTCGTTACCCTTTAATATTGACTGAAGTGCCTTTTTCGGGGTTTCGAATACTGAACGCGGGGTGGGCAAGGTCTCTAAGAGCGTCCTTACCTCTCCGTTGCTTAAGCCCCCCACCATCTTGAGGGCAAGCCAATATTTTATTTCTTCGGCACTCTGCATTATACCTTCTTTCCAGTTCTCGGGTGGGTGAAGTTATATCCCCTTGACCGGAAGTGTCAAGACCGATATTTTAGATCAAATTTTTCTTCGGAGAAGCACGATGGTGAAGCGGTTATGGATTTTTCTCGTTTTCTTGATTTTCTTATGTTTGGGTATTTTTTTGGACGATGTAGCTGCAGATGAAGAAGCCGTCGTGGGGCCGCAGCTAAAAATAAACGCACCCGTCATGGATTTTGGCGTACTGGAACCGGGGATGGTAGTGACGCGCCGTCTGGAGGTCACCAATGTGGGCCAGGGCACCTTAGAATGGAAAGTCGTTCCGGGCAAAAAATCGGATAAATTACCTTTTTATCTCAACCTATTCAATGCCGACACCAAGGGGACGGGCCGCTACGAGGTGCCGCCGGCTTACAGAGAGGCGGTGGAATTGACGGGTAGGTGGGTGGAGAGAAACGGTTGGCCTGTTTTACCGACCCAAGGGGTGATCAGGTACCACTTTTACGGTACGGGAATTATGGTTCATTATTGGCGAGGCCCCGATGGTGGAAGATTTTCCTTCCACTGTGATCAGTACTGGTTAGGGGAGGTAGATACGCAGGCGGAAAAGCAGGAGCGGACGTGGGTGGATTGTGTTGAGCATCTGCCCCTCGGAAAACATACCCTAACACTGGTGGGAGAAAAGGGGGCCAGTATCTTGGCCGGCTTCGAGGTAACGGGCAGGGATATCCAGTGGGCGTCGAATAAGCAGGTACGATTTCTTCCCGATAACGGTGTGACGACCAAGGAGATCGATTACGTCACCGTAACGGTGGATCCTCAAAACTCTCCTTCTGGACTCTACGGTTACGTTATATCTTTTCGTTCCAACGGTGGAAATCAAGACGTTCACCTTTCTTGGGAGGTAAAAAATGAGGGCAGCCTCAAAGTAGTGGATGTGTTACGTTACGTTTCGCCCCGGGGAGATTACCTTTTCACCACCAATCCCCTGGAAGACGAGAGGATAATTAGACGAGGAAATTATAAAAAGGAAGGGATTGCATTTCGTCTCTTTCATCCCGGCACACCCGGCACGGTGGAATTTTATCGTTGGTACCATCCGGCCGGAGACCTTTTCTTCTACTCCTACAACAAGCATGAAGTAGAGAAGTTAAATCGGGGGTTCCTCTTAGAGGGGGCCGTAGGAAATATCGCTACCACCAGACTGAGGAATACGAGGGAACTCTACCGGTGGGTCCATCCCCGGACGGGGCAGTATTTTTATACCCCCCTGATAAAGGACCCTGCCCTTCCCAAAGGGTATCGGTTTGATGGTATTGCCGGATATATACCTTATTGATAGGCTTCTTTCCTATTTTTACTTGACAAAAGGGAACCAAAGGGGTATGAAATGCGCCCGTTTGTAAGGGGGATGGCTGAGTAACAACATGCGCCTGTAGCTCAGCTGGATAGAGCAACGGACTTCTAATCCGTGGGTCGAGAGTTCGAATCCCTCCAGGCGCGTACAGAAATAGAAGCGCGGTGGGTGTAGCTCAACTGGTCAGAGTGCCGGGTTGTGGCCCCGGAGGTTAAGGGTTCAAGTCCCTTCACTCACCCCATATGACGAAAAATAAAAGGATGAGGCGCCCGTAGCTCAGTTGGATAGAGTGGCAGACTTCGAATCTGTTGGTCGTACGTTCGAGTCGTACCGGGCGCGCCATTAAATAGGATATACGGGCCCTTAGCTCAGTTGGTAGAGCAACTGACTCTTAATCAGTGGGTCGCGAGTTCGAGCCTCGCAGGGCCCACCAATGAAATCAG
>DAORXN010000017.1:0-46528 GCA_035358955.1 Syntrophales bacterium
TTGGCTCCGTCGGATTTGTCGGCCAGGTTCGCGATGGCCGGGAACGCCTTGAAGATCTGTTCTCGGGTGGCCTCGAAGGCAAAAGCGACACGCTTCTTCCGACCGGAAACATCCGTGCTCGTCGTTACTGGACCAGTTCCGGTTCCCACACCAATTCCGGCCGCGTCCTCATGAATACTTGGCGGAGGAACTGCGTCAGTATCGACAGGGAAAACGCCTGCGGGTTGGGCCGCCGGGGCTTCCGGGACGGCTTGCGGCATCATGAGGAAGCCGGATTCGAAATCGATCTCGTCCTCAGCAATGGAGCGGCAGAGAATCACCTTGTCACGATTTACCTGGTACCTTCCGTCAGGACCAAGAACGGGACTGCCTCCACTCACATAGGCGAAGACGCCCTCGGATACACCGCGAGCGATTCCCTTGCGCAAGACGGATGCGGATTCCAATCGGGGCGGCGCAATATCCCGGAAGAACGACTCAAGCACATCGGATGCCTTAATGCCCATGAGCGGGGGCTCTCCCTCGACCACGGATTCGCCAAGCCTCACGCGCTCGGCGATCTTGCGCGGCGTCACTGACCCGTGAATGCGAGGCGTACCCACACTGGTGAGCAGTTCCATAATGCGCTCGTGGACGCCGGTCGCCTGAAGCGGCCTGCCGCCCCGTTCGACCTTTTCAATTTCCAGTTCGCCGTCCTGGACCCGGGGCAACCAGACGGCCGTGTAAAGCTCCCGGAAGCATGACTCAGCCGCGGCCTGTTCGGTGCGTTTTCTCTCCCGGAGTTGGTCAAGCTGATCCCTGGTAAGCCGGAGCTGCTGCTTTTTGGCCTCAACACGATCAATGGCCAAGAGATACCTGATGGCACGCCGCAAGGCCTCGATCTGCTTCTTTTCCGGTATCGCGAGTCCCAGGCCGTTTCGGAACTGTCTGGGGCGATCTCCGTACTTGGTGAGGTACTCCTTGGCCAGACGTTCCTGCTCCGACTTGTCCTCTGCGGCGAACTCAAGGGGCAGGTAGGCAACGAGAAAACGCGGGTCCTTGTCGGGGATGTCCTGGCTCTTCGCCGGCCAGACGATGGCCGTGTGATGGCCGGAGAGGCGCTCATCCAGCATTTCCTTGATCCGGCTTCGGACCGGGCCGTGCCCGCGCGCCTGGGAATCCTCGCGGGCAACAGTCTGCTCCGCGTCCTCGATCAGCTTGGTGACATTCGGATCCTTCTTGAAGCAGTAGCGGACGCCGTCATAATGCAGGTATAAGCATGTGTTGCGAAGCTCGGACAAAACGGCGGTTGCCGTGATGTTGTCCAGGTCGGGACCGACGCAGGCCGCAAGGAGTTCGTTTTCCGTAACGCCGGGCGGCAGGGTCTCGTCACTCCCTAAACCCTCACGCCGGAGCCCGCCAAACGAATACAAAAGGATGGCCGTGGCGATGCGCGTAGCCGGCTTCACACTGGCAAGCGCAGGGGTTTCTCGGGCCATCCGCTCGTCGATGCGCCTTGCCCGGGCGTTTGGGCCGTCGATATCCGCCGTGATGACCGGGTCGTAATCGTTCTGGACTCCCAGCTCTTTGAGCATCTTTACCCGGACATCCACGTCCTTCACCGGCACGTCCCCGGGGCCGAGAAGCGCCTTTGCTCCGCCGTTCTTCTTAAGAGAGTGCATGCAGGAGGCAAGGAACCGCAGCGCGCCGCGGGTCCTCTGAAAGGCATCCACTGCAGTCCAGCGTTCCCTCATGATGTCGATGAGCGCGGGATGGAACGGATACGCAGCCCGCATCCGATCACGCAAGATGCGGCCTTCCTCCTCGGCCTGCTGACGCTCGGAGGGCGTCTCGGCATGGGCCCGCTGCATGCCAGTGATAATTTCTTGATATACTGTGGCGACTTCAGTTGCTGTGGCGACGTCGGGTGCGCCACCCAACAGACGCCGCTGAAGGATCGGCAGGACCTCGTCCCCTGAGACAGGCTCTCTGAGTTGGTCCACCCTTGAGGCGAGCTTGTCGATCTCGGCAAGCAGTCCCACATTCCCCAAAGCTTCCCTGGCGCTCCAGGTGAGGGAATAGACGAGCGCGGCCTTCTCGCTCCCGGCCACCTCCACGGTCAGGTTCTGGAAGAAATCCTTGGCCTGACGCTGTAAGGTCGAATCAAGGACGCTGACCGCAGCAGCCCGTTCCATGTATTTGAGCACCTCATCGAGGAGGATGAGAACCGGCCTGCCGCCAGCTCCCTTGGTGAGCAGGTCGCGGATCACATCCCCGCCCGGGGCCACGCGATCCTTGTCGTGATCGGCGACGAGGGGGAAGGCCTTCTCGGGATCGATCTGCCAGGCGATCCACCCCCACATGGTCTGGATCGTGCGGCCGTCTTCCAGCGTCTTGCCGTTACGGGCATCGAATTTTTCACCGTCGAAAACCGCCACAGCGACATTGGTAGGACAGGCTTCCAGCCTGTCAAGAAGATCCTTGCCTTCGGGAAGGGTCTTGAGGGCTTCGGGGTGTCTGGCCGCGTGGTACAGCGCCGCCAAAGTGTGGGATTTCCCACCGCCAAATGGCACCCGGAGCTTCAGGACTCGGTTGTAACCGGACTTGCCGGAAAGGGATGCCAGCACTTCGTCCAGGAGTTTTCGCAGATCGGCCGTGAGGTAGGTCGCCCGAAAGAAGGCTTCCGGGTCCCTATTGACTACGGGCACGTTGGGGTCACCCGCGGCAATGGCTCCGAGATCGATGGCGAACACCGCCTCGGTCAGCGCACCCGCTTCCACGTCAGGATGGAGCTTGACCAGGTCGGTCCAGGGACGAAGTGCATGTGTGCTCACTTTTTGGCCTCCGAATTTCGAATGAGTTCAAATAGGGTTCCTTCCCTTGCGGCCAGCCGTTGATCGATGAGCGCCCGCCAGTTGGCGACGAGTTTGTTGAGCGCGGTAGCTTCCGCCTGCGTGGTCGCCAGTGTGTGTTCCGGCCCGTCGTCTTTCCTGCCGGCCAACGCGGTCCCGGCGAGGGCTTGGGCTATAAGTCGCAACCGCTCCCGATCCGGCCTTGCCTCGTCGAGGAAGTCATTGAGCTTCCTGGGCTCGTTTTCCAAAAGCCACAGGATGCGGTGCAGGATATCGATCAGCGGGGCGGACTTGCCGTCATCCCTTGGCATCCCCAGCTTTTCGTCATTCCCTCGTTCGGCAAAATCGCGCAGTCTATACTTTCCCTTCTTCTTTTCGACCAGCGCGCGACTACCGGACGAAAGTCCGTTCTGGCCATCCAATTCCACATTCTGGCCGTAGGTAAAGACGATGGCCTCGCCCGCGTCCATCTCGGCAGCGCCGTACGTGTAGCGCCAGAGGACGTAGAACCGACTCGGCCCGTCCACTGCGGCAACGCCACTTCCGGTTACCCCGAAGATCTTCTCAAGGAGTGTTTCCAGCACGACTCCTTCCACCTCGGCCAGGAATTTCTCGGCCGGGACCTCCTCGCCATTGGCGTACTCCACGCGCGAGAAGCGGGTGAAAGCGCGCAAGCCTGCGCCAACCGCGGCAATGACCAGGTCCGCGCCGGTAATGCCCATCTTCCAGAGCGAATCCACCCGCTCGCGGACGATCTTCTCGAGATCGGACCGTACTTCGTCCTCATAGCTCCCCACGCTCTCACGCTCCAACCCTCTCACGCTCTCACGCTTCCGCGCGACCAGGAAGATGCTGGAGGCGAGGGCGGCAGTTTCCATTGCTACAAGCCGCGATTTCATTTCCGTATTAAGGGGCCAGGCCTCGGTTACGGTGAAGCCTGCCTTCCGCAAGGCATCCACGAGCGTGGACCAGCCGAGGGTGGTCTTGTGGGCATAGACCACGGTCATCTGGCCGCCGGGCTTCAAGACCCGGTTGGCCTCGGCAAAGGACTTGGCCATCATCTCTTCATAGGCTGTCCGAGCCTTTTGTTTGCTGCCGTTTTGCCTAACCGGATCAGCTACCGCCTCCTGTTTTTTCGGCGTACCTTCCGTTGCAAAGTGCTCCGGGTACAAATGGCCGACCGTGCGTTTGAGCCAGACGTAAAAAAAATCAGAAAGTTTCGCGTAGTCAACATTGTCGTAGTAGGGCGGGTCGGTGATGACGGCGTCGAAGGTTGCATCAGGCCAGGGGAGCGCCGTGGCCGAGCCGCGGAGGACCGTGGCGGGCGCCCCCGACCCCACGGTAAGTCCAATCGAGTCGAGCACGCGCCCAAGATGTTCGTTCCAATTCCCGGCGCTTGAGCCGATCGGTATACTCTCACCGAAGTCCCATACCATCGGGATTGCTTGTCGGCCAAAGAGGTGCCTAGTGCACTGAGCGACTGGTTCCCATGCGCTAATGGAGGTGCAAATATCAGCCACCTTGTCGAATGTTGCGCCCAAATAAGTCCCCACCGCCTCGGCTCTCTCACTCTTCACGCCCGCACGCTCCAGCTCTCCCACCGCCTCCCGCACCGCCGCGGCGAAGGTGAGCAGGCAGAGCATCTGGCGGGGGGTGAAGAGGGTTCCGAAATTAGTCAACCCATAAGGGAGACAAATACCACCTGTCATTCTGGCCTCAATCGGCTCATTCGGCACCGTCAGCCCTGATTTCCGGCAGAGCGCCTCGATGCGCTTTTGGATTTCTTCTTCAGGTGTAATGACAGGCTTCCCGCCTGTGGCTTCCAGAGCCTGTTCCACAGATAAGTACACCTTGCCCTGCCTGCCCGGCCGAGTGCAGACGATCGCCATCATCTGCTCGCCCATACGCTTGGCACATCCCTCGGCCTTCACATAACCGCTGTCCGCCACCGTCCCGCAGAAGGGGCAGGTGGCGTTACCGCCTTTGGAAAATCCCGCCGGGTCGAAGCCCAGGCCCTTTTCCGTGCGGCTTTCGACGACTTCGAAACGGACCTGCTTTTCGCCTTTGGGTGCGATCATCCGGAGCGCCACATAGCGGTCTTTCTTCTTGCAGAGCCAGGT
Organism: Syntrophales bacterium; assembly: GCA_035358955.1. GTDB lineage: Bacteria > Desulfobacterota > Syntrophia > Syntrophales > UBA8958 > JAOAFE01. The sequence continues at coordinate 4,952 of DAORXN010000017.1, forward strand.
TTGGCGCACGAGCGGCACAGTCGCTCCACACGAAGGATTTTTGCAGCGAACGGTCCGTGTCCAGAGATAGGCCACGGGCACGAGGTATCCGGGAGGGATGCTTTCCCTGTCTGAAGATTGCCACATTTCAGCCTGTACCGCAGGCCTGTTCTCCTTATGTGTGGGATCGGGAATGAGTGGGTAAAGGTCACCAATCTCGGCCTTGACCTTCTTGAGCACCCATTCGCCCCAGTAGCGGACCTCATCGGCCAGGCCGCCCCAGGTTGGATTTCCATCTTTATCTTTTGGCCCCATCATGCCGCGGACATTCGGGTCGGGCTTTCCGTATTTCTGCGGATAGACCAGCGTGCACAGTTCAATGATGTGCGCCACGGGGTTCAAGTCGAGGGCGTAGGCTTCACAACCGAGGCGCAGGGCTTCCAAAGGGATGGCCCCGCCTCCGGCAAACATGTCCAGCACCTTGGGACGAGGGGCGCGGCCTTCTTCGATGTCCTCGACGGTGACCGGCTTTCCGGTCTCTTCGGTCAACCGTTCAGCATGGGCTTCGAGGATGTGCCGCTGCGCTTCCTTGATGACGGCAGGGTCGCCTGGATACTTGCAGAGCCGCTCGATGAACTTGGCCGCATTGGCCCTGCCCAAGGCGTGGGAGCGTTGGAGGGTTTGAGCGTTGGAGGGTATCTTTCCATTCGCTCCCACACTCCCACTCTCCTCACTCTCACTCAGCACCGGGACGAACCGCGACGCCGGGACAAGCGCGCCGTACACCGCCGCTCGGCACGCCACCAGGGGACGCCGCGCCCACCAGAGGTGAAGGGTCGAGATGTGCCCCTTGCGGACGGATTTCTCCCGCGACGCCTCGGCGCTGATGGCCTGTATCGGCAAAAAGTCTTCTATGAGTCTTCGGTCCTCGGTAATGGAATGATCTTTCATGTGGTTCCCTCGTTCGAAAGAATGCCGCCTCTGGGCACATACACCCTTTTCGGGTCTTTGGGGCCGGTGCCGATTTCGCTCAAAAGCCCTCTTTTTACAAGTTTTTGCAGACGGCTTCTGGCTGTGCGGTCGGAGACATTCCACAGGCGCGCCGCCTGTGCCGTGCCGATCTCCCCGTGTTCTCGAAGGTGTTCCATCAGTTCCGCCTGCCAAAGAGGCCCTTTCTCCAAAGAGGGGCCGGTGCGTTGGCTGTAAAGCGTAACCCTGAAACTGTTGCCGATTTCCTCAAACCTTGGCGGCGCGATTCCGGCATCGCTGCAGGCCGCTATCATCCTGCCGATGCCTGAGCCCCATTGCTCGATGAGGCCGAGTTCCCGAAATACCCTGCCGACAACCCGGTTCCGCAGACGGGAAACACCGGAGAGGGCGGCCTCCAGGGTGATCCCGAAGGGCAGCATGCCGGGATTGGTGATTTCAATGCGGTCATCGAACACCGCGATGCGGATTTGCATCCCGCCGATGGAATAGTCGGCGTGCACCAGGGCATTGATGACCGCTTCGCGGACCGCAAGAGGTGGATATTCGTGGATGTCCTTTCTTCTCACCCTGCCGATTTCCGCAGCCTGCAGCGTATGGCGTTCGATGAACGCTACGGCGCTATCCACTGCATAGGGTAGGTATTCATCGATCTCCTTCTGATCAAGGAAACTGGCCGTAGTCTGCCCCTGGAATCGGGCGCAACGGATGACGGCATCCGGAAACACGGATCGTCTTGTTTTACCGAACAGCAAGACGGCGCCCCGGGACGGAAACTCCCTGCCGGCATGATCCGCCAGAAGCCCCAGGGAACGGCGCGAAGACGGCGTGAATGGCCGGTTGACACGGGAGAACAACTCGGAAGCAGCACGGAAGTCTATGTCTTCCGAGTTGACTTCCGTGCATGGCTGCTCGTCGAAAAACACGTTGGCAGCCAGACGCCGGATGGCAGCGACAATTTCCGGTCCGGCCTGCCGGTTCGTGGAGCCGAGACGGATATAGACGCCTTTTTCCGGTCCTTCGGAACGAACAGCGTAGGGGCCGACAAGATGGGGAACCCGGATGACGAGGAGCTGCCGCTCACGCCATGAGACGACCTGGATGTCGGGGATCAGCGTGGGGATGATCGTATCCGCAAAAATATTGGCGAGCCGTTCCTCTTCGGCAAGAGGGTCCTGGACGCCGACGATCTCCTTTGTGCCGTCGCGAACACCGATCACGATGGTCCCGCCCGCCGTATTGGCAAAGGCCACCGCCGTTCGCACGATGCCTTGAATAGATCGGCAATTCTCCTTGAATTCGAGTGTTTTGCCCTCATTTTGGGCCAAGAGGTCTTTTATCATGGCAACCTCGATTCAAGCCTGGATACCTGTTCCACCGCCTCGGCCGGGATTTCGTAGAATCTCGCCGCCACGATTTCCCTCTTGGCATGGTCGAGCTTAGCGACGGGATTATGGATGCGCACAAGCTCGGGCGAATCACCCAAGGGGTCCCACACCACATAGAGCCAGTAGGTCTCGGCCAGTTGCGCCGCTTTGTACCACTCGTTGGTAGTCAGCCTTACCGGCTGCCCCCGCAGGCGGCCCTTGACCTCGATTCTTTTGACGAAGACCTCACCGGTGGCTTCATCGGCGATCTTGTGGGCGCGGATGTCGAAGCCCAACTTCAGATGGCCGACCCGCTCGATTCGGTCCTTGGGGAAGCCTTCCGCGATCAGCGCTTCAATGACCTTGTCTTCTGCGGCGATTTCGCTCTGCCGGCGAATATTGGGATCGAGTTCATCAGCCAAATCGGCGAGCTGAGCCTGGGTGTCGGCATCGCCTGCCTGCGCCGCAAGCTCTGCGGCAGGCAGGGGAGCTAGCACAAAGGCCGTTCCCACGTGCTTGACCGGTCCGGTTCTGGCGATCTCAAGCCGCTTCAAGCCGTCGAGGCGTTCCTGGCGTGCGCGCTGAAGTTCATCCACGTATTTCCTGGCCTCGTCAGCAGCGAGCTTGAATTCAGGCTTTGTCGTTGCCTCTGCCATTAGATTCATTGCCCGCTCCTGGGCACGGTCGATCCGGGCCTTGAACGACTTTTCCAGGTATTCCCGGCAAACCCGCGCGAAATGCTGCCGCTGGCTCTGACAACGGGCTCGGCATTCGAGCTGATAGGTCGCTTTAAGAAAATCGGTAGCCGGCAGCAACGGAGTCGGTTCGATCTTTTGCGGCGGATGCGGATGCGCCGCAAGATTGAGCAGGATGTCGCTCGGGATGACTTCGTAATGGCCCCGCCCCGCCTGCGCGCCGCGCGCGGGCAGGTCCTCCCGAACGGCCACAAGTTCGCCATAGAGCGGCACGTCGTTTCCCTTCGAGTCCTTGCCGCGGATCGATATCTCAAAAAAGTGGATGCGGTAGGATTCTTTGCACAATGGATCGACGAAGAAACCTACACCGCCCACAAGTCCGGCCAGCCGTTCGTTGAGTTTCTCGTCCACTGCTGCATAGAGCGGATGTCCCGGCCCCATCAACACGGCGTCAACATGAGCGTCCTGTTCCAGGTGGTGTTTGTGGAAGGTGATCTTTCGGTAGGACGATTCGGCTTTTCCGATCTTCTGGACGGAGCGGAGACGTTCAGAGCGAAGATCCGCAAGAACATGCTCGACGCGCCACAACCCGTCGGCTCTCGGCTCGATCCGAAGGCCCACTTCCCGAGCAGCAGCGACGAACTGCGCTTCCACATACCGGGGCATGAGCCGACGCTCTTCGACCTCGAGGTTTCGGCGCTGGAATGCTGAAAAATCCACGTGGCTGCGAGCGAGCGCAATGCCCGTGGCTTCCTCGTATTCTTTGAGCTTGGCCGGATCAATGCGGTCGATCTGGTCGAGGTACTCATCGAGCCGCCTCGGATCATAGGCCGCGTCACGGAGCATGTCCGGGAGGTTTACGTCGTTTAAGGATAGCACTTCGCCGATTACATCGAAAACGCGGCCTTCGAGGGCCTCGTTCATCTGGTCCAGCTTTTCCAGAAGGCGGTGGAGAATGCGGCCTTCAACGATGGGTTGGCCGTCTTCGGAGTCAGTGGCAACAAAGTTGAAAACATAGACATCCCGGTCCTGACCGATGCGGTGGATGCGGCCCAGACGCTGCTCCAGCCGGGTCGGGTTCCAGGGCATGTCGTAGTTGATCATCAGGTGGCAGAACTGGAGGTTGATCCCTTCGCCGGCAGCCTCCGTTGCGACGCATATCTGCGCCCCGGTTCTGAAAACCTCCTGAGCTCGTTTACGTTCATGGGGATTCATGCCGCCGTGGATTTCGCAGGTGCTGAAACCCCATCTTTCAAGATGATCGCGCACGTAGCCGAGCGTATCCCTGTGCTCCGTGAAGATCAGGAGCTTTCCCCGGCCATCCTTAAGTTCCTTAAACTGCGCCTCGCCGAGGCATTTCTTCAAGGCGGCCAGTTTGGAATCGTTCGCGTTTTCCCGAACCCTTCGCGCCTGCTCCACCAGTTCTTTGAGGGCGGAGATCTCTGCTCGGAGTTGCTCAAGCTCCACCGCAGCCGTATATTCATTGACCAATTGATCACGTACCGCATCGTCGAGATCGTCTTCGTCCTGCTCGGCGTCAGGTAGGCGACCCTGCAAAGCGGCCAGCCGTTTGGCGCGCTGGGCCGGAGTGAGCCCCTTAAGCTCTTCCAGAAGATCTTCCTGCTTTTTCAACCGCCGCTTGAGAGACTCATGAATAGCGCAGGTTGAGCTCACCAATCTTCGTTGCAGGACCGTTCGGGTCAGCGCTGCCGAGGAACGCCGTTGCCCGGTCTGCTGAGGGATAAACTCGTTGATGTAAGCGGTAACGCTCTTGTAAAGGGTGTACTCATCGCCATTGAGTGTAAACGCAACTGTCTTCGCATGGCGGTCGGGAAAGAGACGCCTTCCATGAGCATCGCGCAGATCTTCTTTGAGACGGCGCAGGCACCATGGGGAGTTTTTACCAAGCCGAAAAATATTTTGGCGGATTTCAGCCGCCTGATTTTTCAGTCGGTGTGGCTCAGGAAATAAATCAGGATCGATGAGCCGAAGGAAATGAGCGAACTTGTCTTCATCCCCATGGTGGGGCGTGGCAGTCAGGAGGAGGACATGGTCTGCTTGGGACGTGAGACGCGACGCCAGGTCATAGCGTTTCGTTGTCGCAACCTTGGATTCTCGATTCTGACCACCTGAGGCTGTCCTCGCCGAACACTTGTGGGCTTCGTCAATGATGACGAGGTCCCACCGCTGTTGCCAGACACGCTCGCGAACGTCTTCCTGCTTGGCATAGTCAATGGAAGCGATGATCTGTGAAGACCTCTGCCATGGATTGGTCAATTGCTGTTGATCAACCGCGGAAAAGATAATGTCGAAAGGCTCGCCGAACCAGCGGAGCATCTCATCCTGCCATTGGATGGTGAGCGGGGCAGGGCACAGGATGAGAATGCGTTCAATCGCCTCGCGAAGCTTCAGTTCCTTTACCAGGAGCCCGGCCATAATCGTCTTGCCGGCTCCAGGATCATCCGCCAGCAGAAACCGCAACCTGGGCTGCGGAAGCATCGCCTGGTACACCGCTTCGATCTGATGCGGCAAGGTGCGGATGCCTGAAAGGCTCACGGCGAACTGTTGGTCATGCGCGTAAGCCAATCGAATTCGGGCGGATTCGATCAGAAGCCGCAGTTTCTCGGCGTCCACGGGCGTTTGAACCTTCGCTTCACCGGGACACTGTCCAAGAACGGCTGCTGCCTCTTCGGCGGAAATGACGGCCTCTTCCAAGGAGCCGTCGGGAAGACGAACGCGACACTCGTAGCCTGCCAAATCATCAGAACCGAGCGGTCGCGCATCTTCCAAAATAACAGGAACATCAAAATGTCCCGGAAGCATTACGCGCTGCCCAATCTGAGATACCAGGCGATTATCGCTCATTCCTCACCTATTAAAGGTCAGTCTATAACCCAGGATTATTCCTGCCTTTTCAGCCATTCATCAATGGCGACCTTAAGGAAACGCCCATGACGCCCCACTTTTTGAGAGGGGGATTTTGCCTTCCCGGACGAGCTTGTAGAGCGTCGACTTCGGTATTTTCAGGTAGGCGGCCAACTCTTCAATGGTCAGTACGTCTCCCGGCTTTCTAACCATCGGGTAACCTCTCATAATTTATCTCATCCAGACCATAATGATGTTCCTGTGTATAATTAACGACGATTATTGTCAAGTAATTTTGGTAGTTTGCAGAGTTATTCCGACATGGAAGCCGCCATATCCTTTATCACGGCATTCCAGTGCATCATCAAGCTTTCGGTATCGATGGTCACATTCCGCGGCGGTATCGAAAGGCGGTAGCACCCTGATCCGTTGTTCTCGATGATTCTCCCGTCCTTCTTCAGGGTAAGGCTCCGGAGCTCATTCCTCAGCCGCGAGACGAGCTGCGTCGACAGGTCTGCATGATGAAAAGCGACCGCTTTCCCCAGACAGGATACGAGTTTTTCCTTCAGGGACGTTTCCTCCAGGAGAGCGAGTTCGTCAAGGGCGCCCGCGGACGAGGCGAGGTCGACCCTTTCTGCGAGAAGCCCGGCGAAAAGAATGGTATCAAGCTTGCTCGGGAGGAATACCAGTACCTGGTCGCCCTTCCCCACCAGGTGGGCCACGTTGGCAAGGAGAACCTCCGTCAGATCCTCGAAATCAATTTCGGCGAGAGGCTCGGAATTCTTTTCGAGGGTATTGTGGGTCCTGTAATGGAAAATCCCTTTGGAGAGCACGCCCTCGTGCAGCTCGACCGGCCTCTTGTCAAAAGAAAGGAGGTCGGCGCCCAGCCACCGGGCGAGGGCATCGGTGTTCCCCAGGACGGCCGAGAGCCCGATGACCTGCGGGCGATGCGGCGAGGAGACGATCTTGGTCGGGGTGATCACCAGCCCCGGTCCCCGGTCCGGGTCGCCGATTTCCTGGAGTTCGTCGACGACCACCAGGGCGATGTTTTTCAAGAGGAAGGGGTTCTTGACCATGAGTTGCGCCATCTTCTCGTAAACGATGACCGCTATTCCGAACTCGCCCGCCTCGACGCGGCCTCGTCCATGCCGGTCTACGTGAGGATGGACGAGTCAATCCCGCTCGACAGCAGTCTCCTCAACCGGATCGTGAAGTCGATCCGTCTGAAAAAGAATGTCGGCTTCTATTACAAGTCCGGAAAAATAGGGACAGACGCCATTTTTGCCGTTTGTTTTTTTAAGGGGCTGCCAGACTTGACGCTTGACAATCTTCATGGCTGCCAGAATCTGGGCGATCATGGCCTTGCCGACGCCCTTGACCTGAAGAATATCTTCCTGCCGTGCGGCGAGCAGACCTGTCAAGCCGCCGAAGCGTTCAAGCATTTCCCTGCCAAGCTCAATGGCGGTTTGGCCTTTTCTTCCTGTGCGCAATAATATAGTCAGAAGCACCCCATCACTCAAGGCTTCCGGCCCCTTTTCGAGCAGCGTTTCACGCGTACGTTTATCTTCGGGTCAGGAGACAATCTCTTTTAATAATCGCCCCTTGCGGACGGATTTCTCCCGCAACGCCTCGGCGCTGATGGCCTGTACTGGCAGGAAGTCTTCTATAAGTCTGCGGTCGTCAGACATGGAGGATATCCTCCTCGGTGATCGGTAAATCGTCGTTCACCTTGGCCCCGATCCAGCTCAACATGTTCAGGTTACGCACCGTCAGAGCGACCTCCTTTTCATCGAGAGGTGGTCTGCGCTTCTGTTTCCACTTCATGACGGTATTGAGGATATCCTTCTCAGTGGGCCTCTCTTCAGGACGTGCCTTTGCCTCCTGGGCGGCAAAATGCACTGTGGCGGCGACTTCAGCCTGTCGGGTATTCATCCGCATGAAAAGGTCAGCGACTTTCTCGATGATCGGCTCCCACTCCCTGATCTGCTGGTCATAAGCCCTTCGAGCATCGGGAAATGTCTGCCCGACACGAATGGCGAACATCCGTCCGAGTTGTTCTTCGCGTATAAGGCCGTTGTTCACCAAGGCGGTGATGCGCTCCTTGAGGGCAGGGGCATAAGGGCCGTAGCTTCCCCGCTGGTATTTCAAGCCTGTTGGAATTCCACACTCGCTTGCAAAATATGCGATCTTCTGGAATGTCGTCCGTCCGACGGGCCAGTGAAAAGGCTCATCCTCGATTCGTTTCAGCACTTCTATAACGGCCACCCATGCGGGGTCGATTTTGTAGGGCGAAAATAGGGACAGACCCCATTTTTTGATATGGAGGAGCTTGGGGGTTAAAAACTTACCAAGGCATACGCCATTACATCAATTTCTCCATTCTTAATCCCGGGGAAAATCTATCATATGAAAGACTAGGTCGGCATCGAGGGAAAAGATATTCATGATGAATACTACGAAACCATGAACACGCATTAAACATAGGAAGGTCAATACTTCTATCTTTTTTTCTCATTTGGGAGGGTTTCTGACCATGGCGAACGAGGCGGTATCCCGCGGCTTTGCATGATTTGAGCCGTTCTTTTCTTAGGCTTATCACATTCCGGGTAATTCAACCGCGCCTTCTTGAGCAGTGAAGGAGTCGATTTTCTCTTTCATGTGTTTATAATGAGAGCCTTTCCAGAATACGCGATCGCATTCAGGACAGTGGGCAAAAGATTCGTTTTCTTCGTAGACAATCGGGGGTACGAATTTTTGGGCTTCTTTCTTCGGCAAAGGCTTAATTGATGCATTGCATGAGACGCAGCGGGTAAACGGATCAATCTCGCTTAGGAGGTTAAAGCGCTCCAGGACCTGCTTTAGTTGCTCCTCCCAGCGTTCGCTTTCGATGAGCAAGCTTTTTCCCAGTGTTCTTTTTGCCAATTCTCGATCCCGGGTAAGGAGGATGCGTTGTTCCTTTACTGCAAGTTCGATGAGCCCTTGATCATCGCTTCTTGTGCTGTAAGCCACATCGAATCCTAAAATACGAAGCCAGCGGGCTAATTTGCCAACCATGCAGTCGGCCAGGAATTTCATCGTCTTATCCATTTTTTAAAAAAGGGAAGGGCTTTCAAGTCCCTCCCCTTTGTCTATTTCAAAGAATGGCCCGGGTGATGAGAAAGAGAACGGATGGGCAAAGGAGGCAACCCAAACCCGTGTAGAAAGTGGCCGTCATAGCTCCGTAAGGGACCAGGGCGGGATTTAAGGCCGTAAGCCCTGCCACGGTTCCGCTGGTTGTTCCAATGAGACCCCCCATGACCATCGCCGCCTGGGGGTTGTTTATCTTGAGGGCATTCCCCATGAGGGGTATGAGAATCATGGCTAAAACGGCCTTAACCACCCCGGCGGCAACGGAAAGGGCAATGGCCTGGGAGCTGGCCCCTATGGATTCCCCCGTTACGGGCCCGACGATGAAAGTGCAGGCCCCTGCGCCGATGGTAGTAATATCTTTGACATCCGTGAACCCGAAAATAAGGGCAACGATAACCCCAATTATGTAAGCCCCCACAACCCCTATGATGAGGGAGACCATGGCCATTACGCCCCCTCTCCTTATTTCTTCGATTTTGGCTCCATATGCCGTCGCCACGATGGCATAGTCCCTAAGCATGGAACCACCGAGCAGACCCACACCGGCGAATATTTTCACGTCGGCCAGGCCTTTGGCCTTACCTGTATAAAGACCGGCAATGCCCGAGATGATCATGGCGATGATCATGGCAATGGTAAAGGTGTTCGATTTTTCCCTGAAAATATACTTGTTTACGTACATAGAGACGTAATAAATCAATCCCACAACGAGGAGCGCCCAAATAAGCCCGTTTTTGGTAATTAACTCTTGCAAGATATTAAAAGGCCACATGGTCTTCACCTCCCATCATTTTTGATTTTTGCGTATTTGGCGAGAAACGGGGTAAGGAGAAGCAATCCAAAAACGGCAAGTCCGCCGGCGAGAAATGCGATGAGCCCACCTTTGAAAGCACCTATGATGTTGGATTGAAGCACCATGGCCACGATGATCGGGACGTATATGGCTCCCACGAACTTGATGCCCAATTTCGTCTTTTCTGCCACCTTCTCCTCCCAAAACTTCGTGTTCGTCAGGAGGATGAGGAACAACATGGCGAAACCCACACCGCCTACATCGCCCACATTCAGGAGTTTGCCCAAGCTGTAGCCAATGAGTTCGCCGACCAGAAAAACACCGGTAAGAATAGCAAGACCGTAAATCTCCATATTATTTCCCTCCCTTCTTTTTTATGTCTTCATAGGTAAGAACGGTGCCCTTTTTTCTCAAATCCTCTATTTTATCTTCTGCGTAGTTGAGAACGTTTTTCAACACTTCCACGGTATGCTGTCCCAAAAGCGGGGCCGGTGACCACACTCCTCCAGGTGTTTCGGACATTTTCATGGGTGAACCGGCAATCTTCATTTTGCCCACTTCCGGCTGGTCTATTTCGACAATCATTTTCCTGTAATTAACCGCCGGGTCGTTCACCACCTTGTCTATCGTGTTAATGGGCGAACAGGGGAGATTGTACTTTTCGAACAGATCGAGCCACTCCTTGCACGTTTTCGTGAGGAAGATTTCATCAAGGATGTTATTGAGTTCGTCCCTGTTTTCCGTTCTCAGCTTGTTCGTCTTGAATTTGGGATGTTCCACCAGGTCATTCCTGCCTATCATTTCGCAGAATTTGGCCCATAGTTGGTCGTTTCCGATGGGCACGATGATCCAGTCGTCCTTCGTTTTGTAACCCTGGAAAGGCGTGATGGTGGGATGCATTGAACCGAGAGGACTGGGAACTTCGCCCGTGACCGTGTATCTCACGATGGCGTTTTCGAGGATGTAAACAAGACCGTCCACCATGGACATATCTATCTTTTGCCCTACACCCGTCTTGTCCCGGTAGAGTAAGGCGGCCAGGATCGCGATGGCACATTGATGGCCGGCTACGATGTCACCGACAGAGGTGCCCACGCGGCAGGGAGGACCGCCGAGGGGGCCCGTGATACTCATGATGCCGCTGTAAGCCTGGGCGACCATGTCGTAGGCGGGTTTGTCTCCGTACTCGGGCAGGGTGTCATGACCGAACCCGCAGATGGAGGCATAGATGATGCGGGGATTAATTTTCTTCAATTCTTCATAACCGAATCCTAATTTCTCCATCGTTCCGGGCCGGAAATTCTCCAGCACCACGTCGGAGACTTTGACGAAGTCCCTTAAAACTTGTTTTCCCTCCTCTTGTTTCAGATCGAGGACGACACTTTTTTTGTTTCGATTGATGCTGATAAAATAGGCACTCTGGTCTTTGATGAAAGGCCCGAACTCCCGAGCGTCGTCTCCCCTCGGCGGCTCGATGTGAATGACCTCGGCGCCGAGGTCGGCAAGCAGCATCGAGGTCGTCGGCGCGGCCAGCACGTGGCTTAGATCGCATATTCTTATTCCTTCTAAAGCCTTTTTCATACTGTACCTCCGAAATTTTGATGGTGTGACTTATGAAGATTCTAAATCAAGGAATACGTTCTCACCCCCTTTTCCTTTTGTGAAGCCCCTCCCGAACGTGAATTATAGAAAGTGTGGCAAGGTAAGTCAATTACAATCGCCACGTAAAAGGAACGTTTGATTTTTTTTACGCCGAATCACGGCAATAAAAAAGCCCCCTGGGGAATTTAAATTTTCCAGGGGGCTTTTTTTGAGATGTGGACTGACCTATCCGACCAGGTTCTTAATGCCTTCGATCACGGGGTTGGTGAAGAGGGCAATGAGAATGGTGTAGAGGGCAAAAACCCCGGCCACTTCGCCGGTATACATCTTTTCGTACTTGTGCTTGAGGCTAATTAGCGTCATCCCGCCCACGATCAGGCAACCGAGCTGAAAATAAGGGAAATTACCAGCACCGGCCGCGGCATACTCGGCTAAGGCAAACGTTCCTGTGAAGAGAACAACCACGATGGCTGCGATTATGGTTCCTACTGTCTTTTTCATTTTTCATCTCCTCCTTGGGATTTTTTTTCTTTTGTCTTTAGATAATGCTTAAGCCGTGCCAGGTTCTCTATCGCACTCGAAATATTTTGTAAGTATCTGCAATGTTTGGAGATAAGTCGATGGTACAAGATGAGAGGGAGATTTTTTTCCATTATGGAGACGGATTTTTTGAAAGAAACTTTAAACCTGCTTGAAAGAAATGGACGGAAGGCGAGTAAATTCCTCCCGTAATGAAAGGAGAGATGAAAAAACTTAAGATGGCCGTCGTCAAATTGCCTGGGCTTCTTTTTCCTTCGCCACACAAGCGAGGCACTTTTCCCCGTGTTTGGCCGGGTAGGCCTCACCACAGACAGGGCAGATGGCGACGGCCCCCAACTTGGGCCTTCGGTAGGTCTCGGGCCGGATGCGTACCTTTTCCCACCGGAGGATTTCCTCTCCTCCTGCTCGTATTTCCCTTAGAATCGACTCGATGGCCTGTTCTTTCTTGGCTTTCTTTTTCAGGAACCAGGCTTCTATTTCTGGAAAGTTTGAGAGTTTCTGGGGGTCAAGGTGCACCCTCACGCCTTCGCCCGTTTCTTTGTCATAGAGAATGATGGCGAAGCGGCCGAAATCCACGATGGATAACCACCCGTTTCCAATGGTGCAAGGCGTGAGAATCTGAACCGCATCGGGTAGGCAGACGCTCGTCTCGCATATGGCATCGTAAAAGCGACCAGGGGGCAAGTGTTTTTGGGCTACGTCCACCATGACGCCCCCGATGATGACACCGGGGGCGCAAGAGCCGTGAAATGCCTTAACCCTTTCGATAAATTCTTCAAATGTGTAGCCGCAAATCTTTCTTTCGATCTTGCCCATGTTCAGGCCTTTTTAGGTTCCGTCGGTTCTACCCGGCAGGGCACGTAGCGATGGATGGGGGTGCCGAAACGGTCGCGGTGGGTATTCTTCGTGAGGCGATTTACATTGGCCCCATATTTTTTTCCCTGATGGATGAGACCGAAGCCGTGGGGAATGGTTACATGACCTTCCCGCTCGTTTTCCGTAACTTCCAATTCGATCTCCTCTGACCCCGCTTCCGTTACGACACGCACTATCTCGCCATCCTTCAGGTTCAGCTTTTCTGCATCCCGGGGATGCATGGTGACGGTGCAAGCCCGGCGTCCCTCATTCCAGGTGGGGTCACGCATGAGGGTGTTGGCGTTTACCTGGATGTGGCGGCCGGCCATGAGGATGAAGGGGTACTGTGGATCCGGTTTTAGCTCTACTTCCTCTCTTTCGGGTGTCAGCCCGGCGAGTTCTTCCAAAAGTTCCGGGATGTAGAGGTTAATGCGGCCGTCATCGGTTTTGATCTGCTTCAGATTATTATCCTCTTCCACCTTGCCGATCCAGATGCCTTCCGGATGGGAAAGGATGGCCTCGAAGATTCTTTCCGGGAGATCATCTCCTGGGGTGAAACCTGCCCTGACGGCGTTTTCCTTCACTTCGGCCGACGTGACCTGCAAGAGCCCCCAGAGGGCAGCCAAATGCACCGATCCTAACGCTTTTCCCAACGTCTTTCCGAGGATAAAGGGCATCTGAGGAAGGATACGGGGATTTGCGGCCACAAACTGTCCCAGGGCCTGGGCAAAAGCGCTTCTATCTTTAAAAGCAGCCTGGTAAAGTTCTTCCGGGATGGGAGGGATCAGGCCCAGGCGATCGGCGAGGCGGAGGTGTATCTCTCCCAACTCCAACTGCTCACCTTCCGGCTCGATGATGGGACGCCTCATCTGGAAGAAAACTTCCGGGAAGGTGAGGGGGAAGAAGGTGCCATCCCAGGATTCGTATCCCGTTCGGGCGGGAAGGACGTAGTGGGAAATGGCGGCCGTTTCCGTCATGGCTATTTCGGCGGTGACGAGCAGGTCGAGGCGAGAGAAGGCCTCTTCGTAGGCGGTGGTATCGGCATAGGAGCGCAAGGGATTGGCGGCACACACATAGACGGCACGCAACCTTTCCGGGTGGTCGGTCATGATTTCCTCAGGCATGACGTTGGGCGGGTAGGAGCCGCAGACGGGAAAGGAGTTGGTCGCCACGGTACGCCACACCCGTTCATCCCTTTCGTCCGTGTGAGAACCCATAGGGACGAAGTGACCGGGAAAGACGTTTCCACCCCGCACGCCGAGGCGGCCGCAGATGGCCTTCAAGATGTTTATCAGATAAGAAGAGAGGGCGCTATGGCGGTTCATGTAAATGCCTAAGTCATGACGCATGGAAGAACGGCGATGGGCAAATAGGTCACACAACCGGTAAACCGTATCATATTCAAGGTGACAGGTGGAGATGGCGGCCCGAAAATCGAAGCCGTAAAAGTAATCCCTGATCTTTTCCCAGCCGGTCGTATGGCGTTCGAGGTAGTTTCTGTCCTCCCAGCCGTGATGGAGAATGATCGCAATCATGGCTTTGAGCAGCAGGGCATCGGCTCCCGTCCGCACAGGCAGGTGAAGGTTGGCGATCTGGGCCGTCTCCGATTTTCGAGGGTCGATGACAACGAGCATCTTTTCCGGGTCCCGGGCCAGGCGCAGGAGGTGCCTCGGCGCCTGGGGAATTTGGTGACTCTGCATCCCATTCCAGCCGATGGCAATGAGCAAGTCCGTTTCGGCCACATCGGGGCCGTCGTGGATGTACTGGCGTCCGTACATGCGGCCGCACACCCAGAAGTCTCCTGCAAATTCCTGGGCCAGGGCGCTGTAGTGGTACTGGGAGCCCAGCCCTCTTAAGAGGCGCATACCGAAGGGGGATTGAAAGTGGCACCCCTGTCCCCCCGCGCCCATGTAAGCAAAAGAGCGCGGCCCGTACCTTTCAATGATGCTTTTTAGCTGTTGTGCTATTTCCCCGATGGCCTGCTCCCAGGAGATGCGGACAAATTTCTCCCCCTCCCGCTTCATGGGGAAAAGGAGGCGATCCGCGTGGTGCTGGTGATAGGCGATGTTGAGGCCTTTTCGGCAGGCGTATCCTTCGCTGCGGGGATTCGTTTTGTCTCCCCTTACCTTTACGATCCTGTTTCCCTCCACTTCCACCTCAAGCCCACAGGTCTGGGGGCAGAGGACGCAGCTCGACTTATGTACCGTACCCATACTTCCTCCTTTCTTTGGTCAGCCGGCTTGCCTCAGCCGGATCAGCGTACTTAAAACCCATTTTCTCTCTTCGTCGGATAAATCCCGGGTGAATTCCCGGTTTGCCTCTTTAATTATTTCTTCCACCTTTTTCGCCAGTTCCCTCCCTCGGTCGGTTAGGCAGATCAAAAAAGAACGCCGGTCCTCGGGGTTTGTCCGCCTTTCGATTAATCCCCCCCCTTCCAGGCGGTCTATGATGCCCGTTAAGGTGGCCATATCCAGTTCCGACCTTTTGGCAAGGACGGTGGCCGTTACCTCGTCTGAGTCTCCCAGGAGGCGAAGGATGAGGGATTGAATGGGGGTGATGCCGAGGGAGGCCACCTTTTGCCCGAGGAATTTTACGGCCGCCTGGCTTGTCTTGGTTAGCTGAAAGAAAATGCACTCCGTTTCCGTCATTTTATCTGTGTTTCTCCTTCCTCCAAAGGTATCTTCCCGTATCTTTCTACCATACCCCACGCCAAGTGATATAGGGCGGTGCCGAGGATAATACCGATTAAGTATCCGTAAGGGAGGCAAAGAACTGCCGCCCCCACGGAGAGGGTAATCGAGAGGTTTATCCGGCTGGGAAGCTGGTCGTGAATGAGGCTTAAGAGGGCGGCGGCTTCGCAAAGGAGGATTACCCCCAGCAAGGGCAGGGGAAAGTTGTGGATGATCCGCGCGAGGACCGTCCCACCCATAAGTCCCGAAAGGACGTAAAACGAGCCGTAAATGATCACCGAGCCTCCCGTCCTGGCCCCGAAGGCGTAATGCCCGGCAAGCCCGCCGCAGCCGTGACAGACGGGTACACCCCCGAAGAGGGCAGTGAAGATGTTGGCCAAAGAGTAAGTGAGCCCTATTTTCCTGAAACTTACGGGCCTGGTCGGAAAGAGATCAGAGACGGTCTGTTTCGTGGCGATGACGGAGTTGGAAAGGGATAACGGCAGTTGGGGCAGGGCGAGGAGAATGAGGCCGGCCCATATTTCCGAGGCGGTGGGGAGCGAAAACCTAATGCCGCCATGGGGGAGGGATGCAATTTTCAGGGGATTTGCCTCCGAAAGAAGGGCCCAGAGGACACCGATGGCAATCACGATGAGACCGGGGGGTAGGAGATCGTTTCCCCACAAGGCAATCATGACGATGAGACCGGCAAAAGCGAAAAGATACCCGATCTCCCCCAGGGTAGGAATGTAAGAGTTGACGGCCAGGGCGGCCAGGCTCAAGCCTAAGCCCAACTGAATGCCACGGATGACTGGCCGGGGGATGAGTGTGGCGAGCTTATCCAAGCTCCCAGAAAGGGCAAGGGCGAGCATAATGAGACCGATGGCAAATCCACCACCGTAGATCACCCCTTCCGTTAGATGTTGCGTGATGATGATAACCGCCATGGCCTTCAGGGGTTGCATGGGCATGGGGAGGCGGTAGAGGTAACCGGTCATGATCTGCACAAGCCCAAAAAGGATGAAGGCCCGCGAGGCGTTCATGCCCGACGCCAGAATAATACCCACGATGAGAGGAAGGTCCGTACCGATATCGCCGAAACTGCCGGCGAGCTCATGACGGTCGAATCTGATCTCACCTTTCTTTTCGGAAAGAAACCGCAACGCCTCCTCCCCGTCGGTTCGTGAAAAAAAAAGATAATATGCGTGCAAATAATTTGCAAGCAAAATTTATTTACGTCGTTGACAGGCCCCTCAGGTCTTCCTATGATGGGCCAAAGTGATGGAGTAGGAGTCATATGAAAAGGCATCTTGGCTGGATAGCCCTCTTTTTTGCCTTCTTTGCCTTGCCTGTTTGGGCAGGAGATGTGGTGGAGAAGAGGGAAGAAATGGTGCGCCGTCAGATTGCCGATCGCGGGGTGAAGGACCCCGCCGTGCTCAAGGCGATGAGAAGCGTGCCTCGACACCTCTTCGTTCCATCTCATCTTACAAGTGAGGCCTATGAGGACCACCCCCTTCCCATCGGCTTCGGGCAGACCATCTCCCAACCTTTTATTGTGGCGCTTATGACAGAACTGGTAAAGCCTCAGAGTCGACATAAGGTGCTGGAGATAGGAACCGGTTCCGGTTATCAAGCGGCCGTTTTGGCCGAGGTCGTCCAGAAGGTTTTGACCGTGGAGATTATCCCGGAATTGGGTATAGCGGCAAGGCAGCGCCTAAAGGAGATGGGATATAAGAACGTATTTGTGCGCCTCGCCGACGGTTACAACGGCTGGCCGGAAGAGGCGCCCTTTGACGCCATTATAGTAACCGCGGCGGCCGACCATATCCCTCCACCCCTTATCGCCCAGCTCAAGGACGGGGGAAAGATGGTTATTCCCGTGGGAAACCCGTTTCTTGTCCAAAACCTCGTCTTGGTGGAGAAGAGACAGGGTAAAGTGACAACGCAAAATATCCTTCCCGTCCGTTTTGTCCCGCTGACGAGAGGAAAATGAAAAATTATGGCCCCCCCATCGCCCTCGCGGTAGTATCGGCAACCTCGATTGCCTTTCAACTCTCGATGGTTCAGATTTTTTCCTTCACCCAGTGGTACCATTTTGCCTTCCTGGTGATCTCCATTGCCCTCCTCGGGGGTGGGATGGCGGGCACGATGATCCATCTGTGGCAAGAGCCGCTTGTGCGTCGGTACGAGGTGATTTTTCCCCTTTGCCTCGCTCTGGCAGCGGGTGGAATGATCGTTTCCATCTACCTGACGCAGTGGGAACCCTTGCGGTTTGATTCTTTCCTTATCTTCACCGGCTTTAAGGAAGGGGTGAAGCTCCCTTTAACCTACCTCATCCTCCTGATGCCTTTTTTCTTTTCCGCCTTAGCGATCGGGCTTTTGATAACCAAAGAACACAAGTACGCGGGGCGCGTTTACTTCTGGAATCTTTGCGGCTCCGGGATAGGCGCCACCCTGGGATGGGGCCTTATGTGGTTTCTTCCGGCCGAGCTTTTCCCCCCTTTGCTTTCGAGCCTGAACATTTTGGTTTGCCTATTGTGCCTGCCTAAGAAAGGGAAGTACGTGATCACGGGCACCTTGGGCTTGGTGGCTCTTCTTGCCGTGCCGGCCTGGATGTGGCCGCCGAAGCTAGTTTTGTCGCAGTATAAGGATTTAAGTCGCATCCTTCATCTTCCCCTTTCCCGGGTGGAAGAAGAGCTTTCAAGCCCTTACGGTCGGCTTCATTTGGTCAAAGCGCCTTTAGTAAGGTATGCCCCGGGCATAAGCCTTTCCTTTCCAGGGCAACCCCCTTCTTTGCCTCTGATTTTTTTGGACGGAAATGGGGTGGGGCCCCTTTTCTCTTTCTCAACTCTCAGGAACGCATCCATCCACGATTATACCCTGGCCGCTTTGCCCTGGTCGATAAAGAAAGCGAGGGATGTGCTCGTGCTTTCCCGGGATGGCGGTATCTACGCGGCCTATGCCCTGTATCGGGGCGCCCGGAACATTACGGTCGTCAACCCCAACCCTGTCCTTACCCGTCTGATAGCGAAAAATTTACCGGTTTGCGTAAGCAACGCCGATCATCGCTCATGGCTGGAGAAGGACGAAAAAACATACGACCTCGTCTATTTCCCCGTGTTGGGTAGCTGGGGTGGAAATGCGGGTGTCAATGCCGTGGCGGAAGACCACCTTTTCACCGCCGAAGGGGTGAGGAGGGCGTTCGAGAAACTAAACCCTCAAGGGATGATGGTTTTCCTCCTCTGGGAGGATTACCCGACCCGCTATCCCCTTAAGCTTTTTGCCACCCTCACCCAGGGGTTGCAGGGAAGGGGTGCGCTTTACCTCGTGCGGGGAATGAATCAGCTCGCGCTGGTCATCAAAAAATCCCCCTTCACGGCCGAGGAAAGGGGAAAGCTTACTGCTTTTTCCGAGGGCCTTCAGTTCGAAGAGCTGAGCTCGTCCGCGTGGGAGAAAGATGGGCGCGATTACCCCTTTGACATCGCTCCGGCTACGGACGATCGGCCGTATATCCATCAGTTTCTCCGTCCCCGGTCTCTTCCCGTCCTTGCCCGTTATTACGGTTGGGAAAGGGTGCCCTTCTTCGAGGTGGGTTACCTCATAGTTTTTATCACGCTAGCCCAGGTGGTGGTCATTGCCGCTTCGTTCATTTTTCTGCCCCTTTTGACCTCATCTTTCCGGCCTCGGGGCGTGATGAAGGTCTTTCTCTATTTTGCCGGCATTGGGTTGGGCTATATGCTGGCAGAGATGGCCTTTATCCAGAGGTTCGTCTTCTATTTTGGCTCGACGATAAACTCTCTGACAATGATCGTAGCATTGATGCTTGTCTCTTCCGGCTTAGGAAGCCTGGCGACTTCTCGGGGATTCTCCAACCTCCAGATGGTGATCGTTCCATGCTTCATCATCCTGATCTTGGGAGGCCTAAGTGTTTTTCTTACGCCCACGTTGATAAGCACGGCCGGTTACCCCTGGGGGGCTCGTTTGGCCCTGACGGTTGTTTTCGTCTCTTTCGTTTCTTTTCTCATGGGTATGCCGTTTCCTATGGGTATAAAATGGCTGGGAAAGAAGGTGGCAGGCTTCGTTCCTTGGGCATGGGGGGTAAACGGATTCTTTTCCGTCTTAGGGGCTTGCCTTGCGACCGTCGTGAGCGTCGAGGTGGGCTTTCGCGCCCTTTTGTGGGCGGCGGCCATCGCCTACGCCGGCACGCTCCCCCTTAGCTTCTACTTCGGCAAAAGTAATTGACAGGAAGGTCTGTTTGCGAGAGACTACGGCAAATTCTAAAGGGGGGATGGAAGATGAAGTATCTCGACATTTTCTTAAGAGACGAAGATCGCATGCTTCAGGAACAGGTGAGGAAGTTCGTGGATGCGGAGATCATGCCTTACCGCCAGCAACTAGACGATGATGAAGACCACGTTATTGTCCACCAGATACTTAAGGGCCTTTTCGATATGGGTCTTCATCTGAGGTATTTCCCGGCTGCCTACGGAGGTTGTTCAGACCAGTCGACCTTTGTCAGCAATAGTATCATGTTGGAAGAGATAGCGCGGGGGGATAGTGGCATCGCCGTTGCCTTTTCCTGTGTTGGGTGGGCATTCCAACCGGCCGTGCTTGCCAGAAACAAGGCCATTCTGGAGAAGTTCGTGCCCCTGTACACGGGAAAGGAAGTGAGGCTCGCCTGTTTTAACATGACCGAGCCGGGCGGTTCACATGGGGGCGGGGGATGCGACATTGAAAATCCCACCCTCCATGGCCGCACCATTAGAACCATCGCGCGCCTGGAAGGGGATGAATGGGTCATCAACGGCCAAAAGTTATGGGCCACCAACAGCGGGGTGTCGGACCTCTACTGCACCGTTTGCACCACCGATCCCAACGCGGGAGATAAGGGCATCGCCCTCATTTACATTCCCCATCCCACACCCGGTATGACTTTCGGAAAGTTCGAACGTAAGACAGGCATGAACGCCGACCGCAACTGTGCCACCTTCCTCACGGACGTGCGCGTACCACGGGAATACCGGGCATCAGAAGAAGGGAAAGACGCGGAATTGTTCCACTTAAACCTGGTCACCGGTCGCCTGGGAGGCGCCGCCATGGCCGTGGGTAATGCCCAGGGGGCCTTTGAACGCGTGCTCGAGTATACGGGCGAGAGAATCGTGGCCGGTCGCCCCATTCGGCAGCATTCCATCGCCGCCGGGATGCTTGCCGATATGGCCATGGGTATCGAAACGGCCCGCATGTACTATCTCGCCGCCGCGTATATGATGGACAATCACAGGAAATTTGGTGGCCTCCGTTCGAATTATATCCTCTCCCGCGTGAGTCTGGCCAAGGTTTACGCGGCCGAAGTGGCTGTCATGGTGACGAACAAGGCCATGGAACTCATGGGTTCCTACGGCTATGTCCGCGATTACGATGTGGAGAAATACTGGCGTGACTGCAAGATAATACAATTGTGGGAAGGTGGAGCCCAGCTCGGGAGGTTCGACATCTGTCGCGGATACTACGATTGTAATCTGTGAAAGGGTGGGCGAAAGAAGATGAAAGACCAATTCGCCATCGTGGGCGTGGGTTACACGCCCCAGGGGGACGTCCCGGTCAGGTCTTCCTTAAGCTTTCATCTGGAGGCTTGCGTAAATGCCATAGAAGATGCCGGAATCGATCGGAGGGAAGTGGACGGAATCATCTGTTACCGCCACTTTCCCCCCTCGACGGGGGAGAAGGAGGTAACCCCTTACCTTATTGCCCAGCATTTAGGGCTCAAGCCCACCTACCTCGCCCAGGATGCCAACTGATCCCGTAATCATCTCATGCACGCCGTGGGCGTGCTAAAAGCAGGGTTCTGCAAGGCGGTCCTAATCACCTACGGTCATAGTGCCCGATCAGGCGATAGCATGCTGAAGATGCTTGCCTCCATGAATGCCGATGACGCCGTCTTCGGTCACTTCGGGGCCGCGGCCGGTTATGCCCTCGCCGCCCGGAGGGCCATGTACGAATTCGGAACGGGTCCCGAAACGTGGAAACACATCGCCATCGGTCAGCGAAAATGGGCGAACTTGAATCCCCGGGCCGTCATGTACGGGAAGCCCTTGACGGAGGAGGACTATTATCGCTCCCCCTGGGTGGTAGAACCCTTTCGAAGGGCCGATAATTGCCTCATCACCGATGGGGGGCGGGCCATCATCGTCACGACCGTAGAAAGGGCCCGAGATCTTAAACACCCCGTTGTATCCATCATGGGCTTGGGTATGCACAACCCATCGGCCGAGGTGACGGTCGCCTCTCATCTCACGGGGCCGACGGGGGCGAAGGAGGCCTCCGAACAGGCCTTTCGCATGGCCGGGATTTCGAGAGAAGACGTGGATGCCTGTGAGATTTACGACTGCTTTACCTATACAGTGGAGATAACCCTGCAGGATTACGGTTTCTTCAAGCCCGGGGAGGGTAGGGATTGGTTTTCCGGTGGCACGATCGAGCCGGGTGGGCGTCTTCCCGTGAACACCTCCGGCGGTCTGCTGGCAGAGGCCTATCAAATGGGACTTACACCCATAAGTGAGGCGGTGGTTCAGCTTCAGAGACGGGCAGGCAAAAGGCAGGTTGGACCGGAAACGGGGAGAAAGAATTATCCGGAGATCATACTTTGTAGTGATAATGGGGGTATCCTTCAGACCCATGCCTGCTATCTTCTACGGAGGATGTGATGGAGAAGCCTAAACCGCAAGTAGGACCCGACAACAGCCTATTCTGGGAGGGATGCAAGAGGCACCAGCTCGTATTCCAAAAATGCACCTCCTGTGGACATGTGCGCTGGCCTCCGTCCCATATCTGTCCCCTCTGCCATGCCTTCGCCACCGAGGAGGTCGTCTCTGCCGGTCGCGGCAAGATATACTCTTACGTTGTTTATCATTTCGCTTACCATCCGGCCTTGGTCGAGGAATTGCCCTATGTGGTTGCCCTCGTCGAGCTGGAAGAAGGTCCGCGGATCTTGAGTAATATCGTGGGGGAAAATCTGTCCGACCTGGACTGTGAGCTTCCCGTGGAGTTAATCTGGGACGAGCAGGGGGAGATCCCTCTTCCTAAATTCCGCGTGCGTCGCCCCTGAAAAAATCTGTGGATATTTTCCCCGAAAAGAAATAATAATACGCCTTCAAGTCCGGTTCGCTGACCGGTGGTTATAAAATGAAGGGGTGTTTTGGGTATGAGATTTGATATTGCAAGGGCAGGCTCGGGTCTTACCTACGAAATCAGACAGATAGTAATCGTCGCCAATAAATTGAGGGACCTGGGAGTGGAAGTCTGCTGGGAGAATATTGGGGATCCCGTCCAGAAGGGCGAGCAGATACCGGAGTGGATGAAAGAGATAATTGCCGGCCTTATTCAAGAAGATATGTCCTTTGCCTACTCCCCTACCCAGGGCATGAACGAGACGAGGGAATTCCTGGCCGAAAAAGTTAACAGCCGCGGCGGCGTACAGATCAAGCCAGATGACATTATATTCTTCAACGGTTTGGGGGACGCCATTGCCCGATCGTACAGCTCCATTCGCTCCGATGCGCGGGTGATCGTGCCGGAGCCCACCTATTCCACCCATTTTCTGGCAGAGGTGCTCCATGCCTCCTTTCCGCCCAATACCTATCGCATGAATCCCTATCAGGGCTGGCAGCCGGACCTGAAGGAATTGGAACAGAAGGTGAAGAGTCACAATTCAATTGTGGGCATTTTGGTAATAAATCCTGACAATCCCACAGGATACGTCTATCCGGAAGAGACCTTGAGGCAGATCGTGCAAATCGCCCGCACCTACGACCTCTTCCTCGTATTTGATGAAACTTACATCAACATGGTTTACAACGGAAACAAAACAGTGCCTCTTTCCGACGTCGTGGGGGACGTACCGGCTATTAGCATGAAGGGCATCTCAAAGGAGTTTCCCTGGCCCGGCGCCCGCTGCGGATGGATGGAAATCTACAATGCCGACAAGGACGAGACATTTGCCCGTTACATCGATACCATTTTGAAGCAAAAGATGTCGGAAGTTTGCTCCACCACCTTGCCCCAGATGGCCATCCCCCGCATCATGTCCCATCCGGAATACGGTAACTACTTGGTTCAGAGGCTCAAACATTACGAACGCCTCTCCAATATTGCTTACAATATCCTGAAGGATGTGCCTTGCCTCATTGTGAACCGCACGAACGGGGCGTTTTACATGACGGCAGTATTTAACGAAGCGTTTCTCAATAATCGCCAGTTCCTTCCCATTAAACACGACTCGGTGAGGAGCTTTGTCGAGCACCTGGTAAGCCAGAATATTGAGTTGGACAAGAGGTTCGTTTACTATCTCTTAGGGGCGACGGGCATATGTGTCGTACCCCTGACCTCGTTCTTTACCTCCCTGCAGGGATTCCGCATGACCTTGCTGGAAAGGGATGAGGAAAAGTTTACCTGGATTGTAAAGACGATCGCCGAAAGTGTCGCCGAATACATAGAATCGGCCCGGTGATGAGGGCAAAATGAAAAAAGCCCGGCCAAATCGGCCGGGCTTTTTTTGGTCTAACGTTTACAGTTTACGTACGTTTTTCGCAGACAGACCCTTGGGGCTGGAAACCACTTCGAAGGTGACCCGGTCACCCTCGGAAAGGCTCTTGAACCCATTTCCCTGAATGGCGGTATGATGAACGAATACGTCCTTTCCCCCGTCCTGCTGAATGAATCCGAAACCCTTTGCATCGTTAAACCACTTTACTGTACCTTCTACCATCTTTTACTTCTCCTTCTTTTACGGCCAAGTTAGGCCTTTTTTTTTCGCCCTCCGCAGCGGCGATACAAAAAAACCGCACCTTTCATACACTGGGCGGCCCCTTCCAACCGAGCACTGCATGCGAGCGTGTAGATGCCTTGTATGCTACTTTGATTTCGAATGCAAGCTTTTTTTTCGATGAATTTGAAATTGTAATTAGGCACCTCATGTTCTATGAAAAGGGAAACCTTAACCGGTAAACAAGGGAGGTAGCAAGATGAAGATACGCATGTTGGGGGCGGCAAGAACCGTGACGGGATCCTGTTTTCAAATAGAAGTCGGGGATCATGTATTTGCCGTGGACTGCGGTATGCATCAAGGCGGCAGCGAAGCGGAAGAGAGGAACCGGGCGATGGATTTGTATGCCCCTCACCGATGGGAGTTCATTCTTCTCACCCACGCCCATATCGACCATTCCGGTCTCCTGCCGCGGGTCAAGAAATTCGGGTTTAAAGGCCCTGTCTATATGACCCCTCCGACCCGGGAGCTGGTCGAGATTATGCTTCTCGACAGCGCCCACATTCAGGAGATGGAATCGCAATGGAAAAATTTGAGGTTGAAAAGAAGGGGGGTAAAGGCAGAAGTGGAGCCCCTCTACCGTCTCGAAGATGCGAGAGGCGTATTTCCCCTCTTCCAAACCGTAGAGTACGACCAGACGTTTAACCCCGTAGCGGGTATCAGCGTCACCTATCGAGATTCAGGGCATATTCTCGGTTCCGCCTTCGTAGAAATGGAGGTGAAAGAAAACGGGAATCCCATCAAGGTCATCTTTTCTGGTGACATTGGAAGGCCTGCCCAGCTGATAGTCAGGGATCCTGCCCCTCTAACAGAGGCGGATTTCCTCTTCATGGAATCCACATACGGCGACCGGGATCACAAAAACGAGGCAGACAGCCTGGACGAGCTCGCCCAGGCGGTGATGTACGCGTTCAACAACCAAGAGAAGGTAATCATCCCGGCGTTTGCCGTGGAGAGGACCCAGGAAATCATCTACTGCCTTTACCTACTTTCCCGGGAGAATCGCCTGCCAGCCGGGATGCCCATCTTCGTCGACAGCCCCCTTGCCATCCAGGCGACGGAGGTATTTCGTAAGTTCAGGTCTTACTATGACGAGGAAATGACGGCACTCATCAGAAAGGGGGAAGACCCATTCCGGATGCCTCAACTTAAGTTTACCCTTACCACAGAAGAATCGATGGCCATAAACTCTTTCGCCGGGCCGGCCATTGTCATCTCCGCGAGTGGCATGGCCGATGCGGGAAGGATCAAACATCACCTGAAGCATAACCTTTGGAAAGAGGGAGCAAGCATCGTCTTCGTGGGTTACCAAGCCCAGGGCACGACAGGGCGTCGAATTGTAGACGGCGCCCAGACGGTGAAAATATTTGGAGACGAGGTGGCAATTCGGGCCAAGGTCTTCACCATCAACGGTTTTTCGGCCCATGCAGGGCAAAGGCAGCTCATTTCCTGGTTAAAAACCTTAAAGGACAAGCCCCGCCGTATTTTCCTCGTCCACGGTGAGTATGAAGCCCAGAGGATACTAAGTGAGCTTATCGAGAAAGAGCTTGCCTACGCTGTATCCATCCCGGCCTACAGGGAGGAGCTTACCTTAAGGGCCGGCGAGGAGCCGCTCGTGATAGAAGCGGGGACAGAGAAGATGCCCTCCCGCGATTGGATCGAGGAGATAGAAAAGCTGGAGCGCATTGTAGGGGAGCTTCAGTTGGAAAAGCCATGGCAGAATTCACCAAGCGTTAAGGAGCGTTTAAAAGGTCTGAAAGTAAAGGTCGATCGCCTCCTCGGCGAAGGGTAGTTCAAGGTGGGGCGGTATAGCGAAAGTAGGCGATGACATGCAGGCACCTTAAATGGTAGGCGGAAGGGATGGGGGCAAAGGGAGCCGCTTGACTTACGGAGAGAAGAGAGGCTCGATCGAGATCTGCCCTGCCCGAAGAATTTATAACCTGATTGGCGACGAGCTCGCCGCTGGCCGCAATGGTAAAGCGGATGATGGCCGTCCGTTCTTCTGGGTCGGTGGCAAAGGTTGAGTTATGGTTCCAATATTTTTCGATGCGGCGCCTTACGTGGGTGAGGTAATTCATGTATTTGCCTTTGGTGCCGGAGGAAAGGTCAACCGTGTCTTCCTTAAGTGCCTCGCTGGCTCGATCCGTCTCCTCGGTGGCGAGAAAGGCAACGGGTAAAACCGGATCCGGTGGGGGCAGTGAGGATTTAGGGGAATAAAAGGCCAGCATGATGAAAATCCCGTGGAGAAGAAGGGAAAAAAAGAGAAACGCGGTCACTCTTTCTTGGGGGCGCGTGGTAGCTCTTTTCCAATACATGGGTGGGCGAATTTTATCAGCCGAATCCTTACCTGGCAAGACGTTTGTTGGTTCGGAGTGAGAATTATATGACGAGAGACGAAGAATTCATGACCCTTGCCCTTGAAGAGGCGAAGAAGGCAATCGGCGAAGGGGAGGTCCCCGTCGGGGCCGTCTTGGTGCATGGGGGGGAAGTCTTGGCGAGGGGGCACAATCTGTGCATCTCCCTCTGCGATCCCACGGCCCATGCGGAAATGGTCGTCCTACGGGAAGCAGCTCGAAAATTGAACAATTACCGTCTGATGGGTTCCACCGTCTACGTGACCCTGGAGCCTTGTATCATGTGTGTGGGGGCCATGGTCCTTGCCCGGATAGATCGCCTCGTCTACGGCGCTTCCGACCCGAAGGGGGGAGCCTGTGAGTCACTTTACCGGATTTGTGCCGATTCCCGCCTCAACCATACCGTAGAGGTCACGGGGGGCGTCCTTGCTTCTTTCGCGTCCCAAATTTTGAGTGGATTTTTCCGGGAAAAGAGATTATGATTCCACGCCTTGAGACGGAGAGATACCGAAGTGGTCGTAACGGGGTCGACTCGAAATCGACTTGGGGGCCAAAAGCTCTCACGGGGGTTCGAATCCCCCTCTCTCCGCCACTTAAGCAGAATTAGGAGAGATGCCTGAGAGGCCGAAAGGGCACGACTGGAAATCGTGTGTACGCCCAAAAGGTGTACCGGGGGTTCGAATCCCCCTCTCTCCGCCAGTTAATAAGTTACCTGTATGGCCGGGTCCCGTGCAACAGCGGATTGTGAACCCCGTCAGGTCCGGAAGGAAGCAGCGGTAGCAATACTGGCTGTGTGCCGCGGGTAAACCCGGCCCCCATTTATTTAGATGAGCGAATACCTCGTAATAGCAAGAAAATGGCGACCGCAGCGCTTTGATGAAGTGGTAGGGCAAGGGCATGTGGTCCAGACTTTGAAAAACGCTATCACCATGAACAGGACCGCCCATGCCTATCTCTTCAGCGGTCCCCGAGGGGTGGGAAAAACATCTATTGCCCGGATCTTTGCCAAGGCGCTCAACTGCGAAAAGGGCCCGACCGTCGAACCCTGCCAGGAATGCACGAGCTGTGTAGAGATTACGGAAGGCCGATCCATCGATTGTCAGGAGATAGACGGGGCCTCCAATCGTGGTGTGGATGAGGTGCGGCAGCTCCGGGAAGACGTAAAGTTTCTCCCCCTTTCCGGTCGGTACAAGATTTACATCATCGATGAAGTACACATGCTCACGCGCGAGGCCTTCAACGCCCTGCTCAAAACCCTCGAAGAGCCGCCGGCCCATTGCATATTCATCTTTGCCACCACGGAAGCCCATAAAGTGCCCTCGACGATTATTTCCCGTTGCCAGTGGTTTGAGTTCCGCCGCCTTCCTTTCCGGGAGATAAAGGGAAACCTGGCGCAGATTGCGGAAAAAGAGGGGATCAAGGTATCGGACAAGGCCCTCTCCTGGATTGCCGAGGCGGCGGATGGGAGTCTCCGGGATGCCCAGAGCCTCTTCGACCAGGTTGTGGCCTATTGTGGCTGGGAAGTGAAAGATGAAGCGTGCGAGCGGATCTTGGGAAGGGTGGACCGTAGATACCTCTATCCCCTGTTAGAGTCCGTCATAAGCCGAGATGCGGGCCGGGCCTTCAGGTTGATCGATGAAGTCTACCAGGCGGGCGTAGACATGCACTACTTTTTCCTCTTGCTTCTCAAGTACTTCCGGGCGCTTTTGCTCATCAAAATTATGGGCAAAGAGGCCTTAAACATCCTCCCCATGAGCGAGGAAGAGATAACGAGCCTCGGCGCCCTTTCGGAAGGCGTGGGCCGGGATACGCTCCAGATTTACCTCGATATTCTCATGGGGGAGGAGGAAAACGTAAGGAGGAGCCGCTATCCCCGACTCAACTTGGAAGCCTCACTTTTGAGGATGGTTTACCTGGAGCCCCTTGTGTCCTGGGAAGAAATAATAAGCCGCTTGGAGAGACTGGAAAGGGGCATAGGCGAGGAGGTTGAAGAACCGCCACCTGCGATGGCCACGGAAGAACAGGTAGAGGTAAGGGAAAGTGGTAAGGATGAATGGATTCGCTTCCTGGAGTATCTTAAGGGGCGCCAACCCATGCCCTCCTGGTCGAAGATTTCCCAGGGGAAGTTCGTTTCCCGGGAGGGAAATGTGCTGAAAGTGGAGCTGCCTTCCGTGATTGCCGATTTGATCTCCCGTCGGGAGGAAGAAGAAGTAGAGAGAGAAGCCCGTGCCTTTTTCCGTAAGGAAGGCCTGAAATTGGAAATTGTCGCCACCCGCAACAGTAACGGCGCCGGGGCGAAGGAGAACGGCCGCCGGGACATCCTACAGCACCCCGCCGTCCAGAAAGTGCTGGACATGTTTGAGGGGGCCGAGATAAAAGAAATTATCGTGCGAAAGCCGGGAGAGGATAAGAGGAGGTTATAAGCGTGCCAGACTTTAACAGCATAATGAAACAAGCCAAGAAGATTCAGGAACGAATCCAGAGCCTGCAGCAGGAGTTAGAGAGGAAAACGGTGGAGGCCTCGGCGGGGGGTGGAATGGTGAACGTCGTGGTGAACGGCAAGTATGAAATCGTTTCCCTTCGGATAGAGAAGGAAGTGGTGAACCCCGACGATGTGGAAATGCTCCAGGACCTCATCATGGCGGCGGTAAACGAGGGGATGAGAAAGGTGCAGGAAATGACGGCGGCGGAAATGGCCAAGATTACCGGCGGTTTCAATCTGCCGGGGCTTGTGTGAGGAGAAGGAAAAGTGAAGGCTTATCCTCTTCCCCTTCAGAGGTTGATAAAGGAACTTGCCCGTTTCCCGGGGATCGGAGAGAAAACGGCCGCGCGTCTGGCCAACTTCATTCTCCATGAATCGGAAGAAGAGGCAAAATCCCTGGCCTGGGCAATCATGGAGGTGAAGGAGAAGATATGCCTCTGCCGTATTTGCTACAACCTCGCAGAGGGTGAGCTTTGTGTGATTTGCAGCGACCCCCGGAGGGATCACGGGATCATCTGTGTGGTGGAAGACCCTGATTCTCTCATGGCCATCGAGGAGACGGGAGATTTTCATGGGGTCTATCACGTCCTTCACGGCTCTCTTGCCCCGCTCGATGGAGTGGGGCCCGAGGATATCAAACTAAAAGAGCTCCTCGACCGCATAGAGAAGACGCCCGTAAAGGAGGTCATCATCGCGACTAACCCCACCGTCCAGGGGGAGGCCACGGCCGTGCTCATTGGTCGTAGTCTCAAGGAAAAAGGCATTCAGGTGACGAGAATTGCCCTGGGCGTCCCGGTGGGGGGGGATTTACGTTATACGGACCGCCTTACCCTGGGTAAGGCCTTAACGTTTCGTCGCCACCTCGATGCGACCTAATGGGGGAAAGAAACGGCATGCAGGAGTTGGCCCAACTCTACGAAATAATCGTTGAGCGTTCTCCCCTCGCCATCATGGTAACGAGGGGTACGGGGCCGCTCTTTTACAATCGGGCTTATCTCACCATGCTGGGCTTCGGTCCGAAAGAAACCCCCGAGTTCGCAGGGCCTTTTGCTCACATTCACCCGGAAGATCGGCCGATGGTGCTTGAGTACAACCGCCGGCGGATAGCGGGAGAAGAAGCCCCTTCCACCTACGAGGTGCGCATGGTGAGAAAGGATGGGGGGGTAATCGAGGTGGAGATAAACGCCTCTCGCATCATCTATCGGGGAGAACCGGCGGCCCTGGCCTTCATCCGGGATGTGACCCTGAGGAAGAAGGTATCCCAGGCCCTAAAGGAAAGCGAGGAAAAATACCGGCAGGTGGTGGAGAACGCCATTGAGGCCATTTTCATCGTCCAGGATGAAAGGATAAGGTTCTGCAATCATGCCACCCTGGAATTAACCGGGGTGAGTTTCGAGGAACTTTCCCATCGTTCCTTCATCGAATTCATTCATTCTGAAGACCGGGGAATGGTCTACATGAATTATCAGAAGCGCCTTCAAGGAGAGGAGGTGCCGAGCTCGTATGAATTTCGCATTGTGGACGCCGAAGGGGATGTGAAGTGGGTGGAGTTGAATGTCGTGGGTGTAGAATGGGAAGGAAGGCCTGCCACCCTGAATTTCCTCCACGAGATTACCGCTAAGAAGGAATTGGAAGCCCGCCTTTTCGGCCTGAGAAAGATGGAGGCCATCGGTACCCTGGCGGGGGGGATGGCCCATGACTTCAACAATATCCTTATGGGAATCATGGGGCATACTGCCCTTATGCTCCTCGAAACGGATAAATCTCACCCCCATCATGGACGGCTCAAAGCCATCGAAACCCAAGTTTTGGCCGGGGCGGAATTAACCAAGCAGCTTTTAGGTTACGCCCGTGCCGGGCGATACGAACTGGCCCTTACGAATGTAAACGAGATCCTGCGCCATACGGTAAGGCTACTTTGGCAGGCCAGGAAGGGGATAAAGATGCGGCAGGATTACTACCCCCTCCTCTGGCCGGTAGAAGCAGACAAGGAGCAATTGGAAGAAGTATTTCGTCAGATTTTCCTCAATGCTTGGCGGGCCATGCCCGAGGGGGGAACGTTGGGGATAAAAACGGAGAACGTGGTGATGGAATCTACGGAGTTAGCACCTTACCATATCCCCGCCGGCCGGTACGTGCGGGTCACCATCAGTGATACCGGTGTCGGTATGGACGAGGAGGTCAGGGCGCGCCTATTCGAACCTTACTTTACCACCAGGGAGATGGGCCACGGGGTGGGCCTGGGACTTGCCGCCGTCTACGGCATAGTCAAGGGACATGGCGGCTTTATCGACGTCCAATCGAAAAAGGGTGAAGGCACGAGTTTTTACGTTTACTTTCCTGCCTCTTCCAAGGGCTTTAAGGACATCCCGGGCTCGCCGGTGGAAAAGGAAGGGAGAACCATCCTGCTGATCGAAGACGAAAAAATGATCGCCGACGTGACCAAGGCCATGCTGACCCAATTGGGATACGAGGTTTCGGTCGCTCCTTCCGGGGAGAAGGGCATAGAGATGTTTCGGGAAATGCGTCCACACCTGGTCATCCTGGACATGGTCATGCCGGGGATGGGGGGAGAAGAGGTTTATAGGCAATTGAGAGCGATAGATGCCGAGGTGAAGGTCTTGCTGGCGAGCGGTTATGCCGTCGATGAGAAAGTGAAGCGCCTGCTGGCAGGAGAAAAAGTAGGGTTCATCCAAAAGCCCTATCGTTTGCAGGAGCTCGCAGAGAAGGTAAGTGATTTGTGGGAGCGGTAATCAGGCCGGAGAAGACCATAGAAAAGTTGCAAAGAGGAGGAAAGATTGTCGTAGGGGCGCTGGGGGATTCCCTTACTTTCGGCTGGATGGTAAGAAAGGGTTACCTCGATTTCTGGAAGGAAATGATTAAAGAAGCCTATCCCCGGGCTGAACTGGAGATTATAAACGCGGGCCTGCCGGGAGATACGGCCGAAGGAGGAAAGGAAAGGCTAACTTACGATATCTTGCCATATCACCCTGATTGTGTGTTGGTGGAATTTGCCTTAAACGACGCCTACCAGGGATACCCCGTCCCAGTATTCGAAGGGAACGTGAAGGCCATTATCGAGGAAATCCACGCCCGCTCCCAAGCGGAAGTGATCCTCCTAACCTCCGTCTATCTCGATAATCCTGAGGAGTATGCGTTGGCGGAAAGGTTCTACCATTGTCTCGAAAAGATTGCCCGCCTTTACGAGCTACCCATTGCCCGGGTCCATGAATGGTGGCGAAAAAAGATCGAAGAAGGAGAAGAATTTCGTAGCTTGGTACAGTATGACCTCGTTCATCCGACGGAAAAGGGCTACCACCTCATGGCCGAGGCCCTGATGGAGCTTTTCAGGTGAGAACACTTTATCCCTTACCCGGCGCGCTGCCCTGGAAACACTTGTAAGAGGCCACCGAACCGGCCTGGCATTTTCCACCGTAGGCGGTACTTCCGTGCATGCAATGGGCTCCGGGTGAACCGCCGTTCGTGCAATGGGAACTACCGGCGGCGCTTCCGTTGGTGCATTTACCCGCCCCCGCTACAGAGCCGTTTTTGCAGTAACTCGAGGCGACGGACCCGTTGCGGCAATTGGTGCCTTCGCTTGTTTGGGTGTCCATCGTTTGCTGGGCGTAAGCCGTTCCCGTCACCAGGTCGATGATCCGGGGAGGTTCATAGGGGATTTTCCTTTTCTCTCCTTCGCCCATGGGGCACCTTTTTCTCTCTTCCGCCCCCGATCCTAAGTAAGGATGATGAGGGCATCCACCGCGACGGGTTTTCCGTCCGGCCTTATTTTGAGCGGATTGATGTCGATTTCGGCCACCTCCTCGTATTTCAAGCCGATTTCGCCTACGGCGATAAGGGTCTTGGCGAGGATGTCCCTATCTGCCGCCTGTTCTCCACGGAAGGGATCGAGGATCTTGCGCGCCCTGATTTCGTCCATCATTTCGTAGGCGTCCCTCTCTTCGAGGGGCGCAATCCGGAAGACGGTATCTTTCAGTATCTCCGTGAAAATTCCCCCCAGACCGAACATAACGGCGGGGCCAAAGTGGGGGTCCCGGGTGAGACCGCAGACCAGCTCCCTTGCCCCGGGTACCATTTCCTGGATGGAGAGGGCCTCGCAACCTTCAATGGAAAGGAGCCTTTCACCCTCTTTCTTCACCTCTTCGGCCGACTTCAGATTTATGACTACGGCCCCCGCTTCCGTCTTATGGGTTAGCTTGGCCCCCGACGCTTTGAGAACGACGGGGAAGCCCATTTTCTCCGCCTCGATAGCGGCCTTGGCCGCATCCCGGACCAAGACCTCCTTGCAGACGGGGATTCCAAAGGAGGCGAGGAACTGTTTTGATTCGTATTCACTTAAAGATTTGCGGCCTTCTTGGCGTGCGGTTTGAATGATAGAAATGGGGTCTGACATTTTTCACTCCTCGAGGTATTCGTTTTTTACTACGCTTCTTTGTATTTCAAAAAAACGATGACTGTCAATCAATAATTTACAGTTGACATGGGGGAAATTTTTATGTTAGTCGCCAAGCTTCAGTTTGAACCGATAGGGGGTCAAAAAAGATGATTGAAATCAGATGGCATGGAAGAGGGGGGCAGGGCGCCGTGACTTCGGTGGAACTCCTTGCTCTGGCCGCTATCGCCGAAGGTAAGTATGCTCAAGGTTTCCCCTCCTTTGGTCCCGAACGTAGAGGCGCACCGGTTATGGCCTTCAACCGCGTGGCGGATAAACCCATAAAGATTCGCTCCGGCATCTATGAGCCGGACGTGGTGGTCGTGCTTGATCCCAGCCTGATGGGCCTCGTCAACGTTCTCGAGGGCCTGAAAAAAGAAGGCCTGTTGATTGTCAACACGGCCAAGTCTCCCGAGGAAATAAGGAAGCAGTTGAACTACCAGGGCCGGATGGCCACCGTGGATGCCACGACGATCGCTCGGGAGGAGTTAGGGGTTCCCATTGCCAATACAACGATGATTGGAGCAGTTATCAAGGCCACAGGTGTCGTTTCCGTCGACGCCGTGAAAGAACCGGTAGAAGAGCGATTCGGGCGCCTGGCCGACAGAAACATAAAGGCCATGAAAAGGGCCTATCAAAACTTGAAGTTCTTCGATTAAAAAATAGAGGTGTTCCCATGAAGCAGAAGAAATGGCCGGAAACCTGGCAGGAGGTCAATCCGGGCTGTATCGTGTTTACCCCCGGGAATGCGAGCACATATAAGACGGGTAGCTGGCGTGCTCAGCGGCCTGTCTGGGACAACAAAAAGTGTATCAAGTGCGGCATTTGCTATATTTTTTGCCCTGAGGCCTGCATTCACGAAGATAAAGAGGGGTTTTTCTCCGCCGATTTGGATTATTGCAAGGGATGCGGCATATGTGCCCATGAGTGCTGGCCCCAGGCCATAACGATGGTGGAGGAGGTGTGATATGGGTAGAAGAATAGGTATGGAAGTTGCGATTGCCGCGGCAGAAGCAGTGGCCCTGTGCCGCATAGATGTAGCGGCCGTTTATCCCATCACACCCCAGTCTCACATCGCTGAGCACCTTTCCGATATCGTGCACGACGGGCGTATCGATGCCGAGTTCCTCACCGTGGAATCAGAACACTCTTCTATCAGTGCCTGCGCCGGGGCATCCGCCGCCGGTGCGCGGGTCTATACGGCCACGAGTTCTCAGGGACTTATGCTCATGCACGAAATCCTTCCCATCGTATCCGCCATGCGTTTGCCCGTGGTGATGGGGGTGGCCAACCGGGCGGTATCGGGGCCCCTTAACATCTGGAATGACCACACGGACATTATGCCCCAGAGAGATTGCGGCTGGATTCAGCTCTTTGCCGAAAACGGGCAAGAGGTGATAGATATGTCCATCCAATCTTTCAAGATAGCCGAGCATCCCGAGGTGATGCTGCCCGTCCTCGTGAACATAGATGGGTTTCAGCTCACCCACATGATTGAGCCCATGGAGATGCCCACCCAGGAGGAGGTGGATAGGTTTCTTCCCGAAAGGAAGCCTTTTGCCACCTTGCACCCGGATAATCCCCTTTCCATGGGGTGCTTCAACATGCCCGATATCTACATGGAGACCATGAAGGCCAAGGATGTGGCCCTCATCAATGCGAAGAAGACGATTATTAAAATCTGGAACGAGTGGGCAAAACTCTTTGGCCGGGAATATCGACCGGTGGAGTCGTACAAAGCAAAAGATGCCGAGGTCTTGATCGTGACCATGGGGTCCATGGGAGAGACGGCTTCGGTTGCGGTAGACGAGATGAGGAAGGCGGGAAAGAAAGTGGGGCTGATCAAGATAAAACTCTGGAGGCCTTTCCCGGTGGAGGAATTTAAGGCGGCCGTGCGGGGGTGCAAGACCATCGCCGTAATGGACCGTGCCCTTTCCTTCGGTGGCGCGGGAGGCCCGGTCGCCACGGAACTTAAGTCTCTTTTCTACCATGACAAGGATCGTCCGCGCATCGCCGATTTCATTATGGGATTGGGAGGGCGTGACGTTCGGGTAGAAGACTTTATCACCATGGCGGAAAGGGCGTCGGAAAAGGAAGATGATACCTACGAGTTTCTTGGTGTGAGGGAATAATTATGAACACCGTACAGAATTTTGAAATATTCGTTCCCAAGTTAGTGGAAAAAAGAGAATTTTTCAGCTCCGGCCACAGGGCCTGTCAGGGTTGCGGCGAGGTCCTTGCCCTCAGGCTCTTGCTTAAAGGGTTGGGTGAAGATGCCATCATCGCCAATGCCACGGGTTGCATGGAGATTATCTCTTCTGCTTACCCCTTTACGGCGTGGATGCATCCCTATATCCACGTGGCCTTCGAAAATGCGGCCGCGGTTGCCTCAGGGGTAGAGGCGGCCGTCAAAGCCCTTCGTCGGAAAGGAAAAATCGCCGATCGGGAAGTGGTCGTTGCCGCGATCGCCGGTGACGGAGGGACGGCAGACATTGGTCTCCAGGCTTTGAGCGGCGCGGTTGAGAGGGGACATAAGTTCATATTCTTCTGTCTCGACAATGAGGCTTACATGAACACGGGTATCCAGCGTTCCAGTCAAACCCCCTTCATGGCGGCCACCACGACTTCGCCGGCGGGAAAGGCAATAAAGGGACAGCGTACGGGGAAGAAGAACATGCCCGAAATTATGGTGGCCCACGGTATTTCCTACGTGGCGACGGCCTGCCCGAGTTACCCGGTGGATCTCCTGCAAAAGGTGGAGAAGGCAAAAACGGTAGATGGCCCCGCTTACATACACGTGTTTTCCGTCTGTCCCACCGGATGGCGCAGCCCCTCTCACGAGACGGTGAAATTAGGGCGTTTGGCGGTGGAATCGGGGGTGTTTCCCCTTTACGAAGTGGAAAACGGAAAATACCGAATCACCGTGGAGATGCCGGAAAAGAGACGGCCGGTTTCCGATTATCTTAAGGCCCAGGGCCGCTTCCGGCATCTGGGACCGGAGGATGTGGAGAAAATCCAGGCCCTCGTAGACAGGGAGTATCGGAAACTCATGCATAAGGTGACAACCTCGGTGTCATGGTCTTAACAAAAAAATAAAGAGAGATAAGGTGGAGTGATCATGAAGACGGTTGTTTTCAGCAGTTGGAACGGCAAGGTGGTAGATAGCAGGAAAGCAACGGTAAGAAAGAAAGCCCAGGAAGAGTTGCCCCTCGTAAAGCTGGAAGGCGCTTCTTACTCTGCCCTGATGGGATGGAATGGCATCGTGGTAAATGACCTCGAAGCGGATATTTTCTCCCTGACCCGGGCTTATCTGAGGGAGGCGAGAAAACTTTCCTGCGGCGAATGCTCCGTGTGTATGATTGGTATCGACCTCGTTCTCGACATTATGGAACGCATGGCGCGGGGTGAAAAGATAGATGATATTGAGGCTATCCAGAAGGTGGTAAAAGGTGTGCCGCAAACGGCAAAGTGCAATTTCGGACGCAACGTGCTCGTCCCCGTGGGGGATGCGATAACCTACTTCAAGGCGGAATTCCAATCGATCGCCCAGGGGAAGAAGCAGGCGAAAGAGGATGACTACCGGGTATTCGTTTCCGCTCCCTGTATGGAGGCCTGCCCCGCCCATCTGGATGTGCCGGGTTACATCGAGCTCATAAAAAACCACCGTTTCGCCGATTCCCTTGATTTAATTAGGGAGAAGTGCATACTGCCGGGCGTGATCGGCCGGGCCTGCACCCATCCCTGTGAAGAGGCGTGTATAAGAAATAATCTCGAGGGTCCCGTGGCCATAAGGTTGCTCAAAAGGGCCGTCGCCGATTACGACCTCCAGACGGAGACGAAGGAGCTTCCCCGCCCCCGGGAAGAGAAGAAAGAACGCATCGCCGTGGTCGGGGCGGGACCGGCGGGTTTGGCCGCCGCCTATCACCTGCGCCTCATGGGATACCAGGTGACCGTTTTCGAGGCCTTGCCGAAAGCAGGGGGAATGGCGGCCGTGGGCATTCCCGATTACAGGTTGCCCAAGAACATTCTCCAGCATGAGGTGGACGTTATAGAGCGGCAGGGCGTGGAAATAAAGTTCAACACGAAGGTGGAGAAACTCGACGTAAAGCAGCTGGAAAAAGAAGGTTTTTCTGCTGTTTTTGTGGCGGTGGGTGCCCACAATGGCACGAAGATAGGCTGTGAAGGGGAGGATGCTTCACCTTATGTGGTTCAGGGGGTGGATTTCCTCCGGCGCATAAATCTCGGGGAGAAAGTGGAGCCTTTGGAAAAGGTCACCATCATCGGCGGGGGGAATGTGGCGCTCGATTGCGCGAGAAGTTGCATCCGCCTGGGATTTAAAAAGGTGGAGATCGTCTATCGCCGATCGAGAAAAGAGATGCCCGGCAACAAAGAGGAAATCGAGGAGGCCATTCATGAGGGCGTAAAAATCACCTATCTGGCCGCCCCCGTAAAGATAGTTCGGAAAGGGGAAAAGGTGACGGCCATTGAATGTGTGAAGATGAAGTTAGGTGAGCCGGATGAGAGCGGCAGAAGAAGGCCCATCGCCATTGCCGGTTCCAACTTTAAGATAAAAACGGATATGGTTATCGCCGCCACGGGGCAGAAGCCAGACCTTTCCTTTCTCGGGGAGAAGGGTAAAAGCTCCCTTTCGACGGGGGCAGGGACGATTGCCATTGAAGAAACCACCTTGCAGACACCTGTGGCGCGCATATTCGCCGGTGGAGACTGTGTATCGGGTCCGGCCACCCTTATAGAGGCGCTCGATATGGGCAATCGGGCAGCCAAGGCGATCGATGCCTACTTACGAGGCCAAAAGGTAGATGTGGGGCCGCGCCTTAGTGCTCTGGAACTCTCGGCCCAGAGAGAAGCAACCGGCGCGATCAGGATGGAAGCCTTAAGGCCCCGTTTGTTGCCTGTAGATGAAAGGGTAAAAAATTACGAAGAAGTCGAACAGGGCTTCACCGCGGAGGAAGCGGTGAAGGAAGCGGCTCGGTGCCTCCGTTGTTACCGAATCGTCGTGTGGAAATAGGAGGAGAACATGGTGGAGATTACGATAGACGGAAAGAAAGTCCAGGCCCGCGAGGGAGAAAGTGTGCTGGAAGTTTCCCGGAGACTGAAAAAAGACATTCCTTCCCTCTGCTATCATGAAGAGGTGAGCCCCTTCGGGGCCTGCCGTCTGTGCATGGTCGAGGTCAAGGAAGGTGGGAAATGGCAGCTCGTAACCTCGTGTCAGCAGGTGGTAGAGAAGGGTATGGAAGTGAGGACGGATAGTGATGCCATTCGGGAAGGTCGTCGTCTCGCCGCCGAATTGCTCTATTATAAGTATCCAAATGTGCCGGCTGTGAGGGAGATAGCGCAGAAACTCGGCGTGGCGGTAAAGGACGAAGCGATCGAAGCTAATGAATGCATCTTGTGCGGTCTCTGTGTACGGGCCTGTCGGGAAGTTGTAGGGGCTGAGGCGCTTACTTTTATGGATCGCGGGTTGGGGCGGGAAAACGCAGAGCCGGAAATAGGGTTCAACCCAGATAAGTGCATCGGTTGTGGATCCTGCGCCTATATTTGCCCCACGGGCTTTGTTCAGATGGAAGCGGTGGACGGGAAACGCATTATCTGGGACAAGGTTTTCCACATGGCAAAATGCAAGATATGCAACCGCTACTTTGCTCCCATCGAGCAGCTCGAATTCATCAGTCGGAAAACGGGGGTTCCCGTTGAGAGACTTATGGTATGCACAAGTTGCCGTTAATGGGGAAGAAAGGCATTGACAGGGAAAGGGTCAAAAGTTAAAATAGCTTCGCACCTGGAAGGAAACGCTCCCCAGTAGCTCAGTCGGTAGAGCAGCTGGCTGTTAACCAGCGGGTCCGTGGTTCGAGTCCGCGCTGGGGAGCCAGAATTGAAAAAGGCAGGATTTCCTTAATTGAGGATCCTGCCTTTTTTGTTTTCAGCTGTAGCAAATAATCACTTGCAGTTGGTTCATTATCTCTGCGCTCCACTTGAATTTATGGGTCGCTATTCATAGAATTACGGTCATCGTTTCTTTTATCCGTGACTTGATCGGTAACGATCGTCAGGAGTGGGTGAAGTAGCGCGGGCAGCAATAATCAGGTCCATCAGGTGGGGCTTTTTTGGCTTGGAAAGGGAGCCAAGGTTGAAGGGGGCATTTAACCCTATGTTTTAAGTTCGTAAGCAGAAGGAAGCATTCAATGGTAGAGACAACCTGCTTCTTCACCTACGATAAGCACGCGGCGTATCAGTTGCCGGTTAACGTGGGGGATATCTTCGGCAACGATACGAACAAAGTTTTGGGAGTGAAGACATGAAGGGCAAAATGAGGGAAAAAATATAGGGGTTATTAGTCGACTCTACGAGCTTGCCTTGGCGAGAAGGAATTCTATGCAAAGGGGGCAATAGAGGTGGAGGAGGGGCTAAAATGTAAGATGGTGATTGCTTATTGCCTAACCTTCCCCCTGGCCAGGGAAGCGAATATGCCGATGAAGCAGAGTATTGAAAGAATGACAAATGTAGTTCTTAGGCTTTGCAAAAAGGGAAGGAAGTACGCCGGTGTAATTTGCACGTGTCCCATAAAGAGGGCAAAGGCAAGCAAAGTGATGCCCATACTGAGCATTTGACCTATTATTCTCATCGTCGCAAGGGTGCCGGAAGCAACGCCGTATATCTTTCTGTCCACGGAACTCAAGGCGGCATTCATGTTGGGGGAGGCGAAAAAGGCAAATCCCAGTCCAACAATAAGCAGTGATGTGCATACAGAGACGAGTTCAGTTTTGACGTTTAGTAAGGCCAGCGGAAAAAATGGAAAAAATGGGGTCTGTCCCTAATTTTTGGCATTCTTGCCGGCAGATGTAATGCGCCCGCGAGCAGCGGCGCTTCAGCAGGCCCGCATTTCAGCCGGTCACTGCGCCGCGCTCCGCCGGCCTTTCACATCGCCGGCAATGACCAGCGCCAGCGTAAGCAACGGCACCGTAATGTCGCTAATCCAAAGCACCGGCCCTATGTTGTTGAT
The DNA here is from genome assembly GCA_035358955.1 of Syntrophales bacterium. Lineage (GTDB taxonomy): Bacteria > Desulfobacterota > Syntrophia > Syntrophales > UBA8958 > JAOAFE01. The sequence continues at coordinate 45,561 of DAORXN010000017.1, forward strand.
CGCATAATTGTGGTAAGCCAGCGCCTGGTGTATGTGCCCCGCCGCGCATCCAAGCAAATACACATTGCAGGCAATAGCCGCAGCCAGCCGGAACCGGTCCCGAAACACAAGACTCAACAGCCCAAGCACGCCGATCGCCAAATTGGACACGGCTATCTCCCACTGAAAAGGGCTGGCCGCCCAACCTATGGATGCAGCCACGCGCTCGGTAAAAACCGCATGCCCCACAAACGCCCATACTCCGCCAAGGCCCACGCTCACGCCCAGCAGCCAGTCGGCCAGCATGTTGATGCGCGCAACCCCTTTCAACTTCCGGACGACAATAGTCACGACTGCACCCACAAGAGCCACTCCAAAGAAAAACAATGCAAACATTGCGTCTTTCCTCCTTTCATGCGGCACAACGGGCGCGGCTTCAGCCGCCGACCAACGTCCCGCAGATCATATTTTGCAACTACCGCGTCCTATTCTGTCCATCCTGCCAGAAAAAGCAAGAATTTTCGTATCGGTTAACCCATGCGAAGCTGGCGACTATACACGAAAAGCACCGCCGGAACTGTGCTGTTCGCGCCCGGCTTTCTCCCCCGCCTCCGGCGGAGCAGCGTCCTTTGCATTTGCGCTTTTGCCCTTTCATAACCACCCCCCGCTCACGTCAAGCCCAACCTGACGCCCCCGCGGCCATTCCAGCCTCTACGCACCGCCCTGTTCATTTGCAGCCCCATTTTGCATGCCACGCGATATAGCACCGCCCGATTGTAGCACCTCGCTGCGAGCGGGAAACGTTTTATACATCCGCTCATAGAGCGGGGCTACATTGAGCGGATTAAAAAATTCCGTTCGCAGAACAAGGCTACATTTTTATGGGCCGCACCGCGGCGTTCTCTGGAAGAAATGGGGTCTGTCCCTAATTTTCCGGGCAGACCAAGGGGTCCACCTCGTATATTTTCCGGATCAGCCGCGCCCAACCT
>DAORXN010000018.1:0-45787 GCA_035358955.1 Syntrophales bacterium
GGGGACGAGATGGCTGAAGACCTGCTTACGGATGAACACGAGGAGAGGGAGAAAAAACGCAAGAAAAAGGTCGCCTTATCCGTGGCAATGGCCGTAATTTTCGCCGGGGGCCTCCTTTTTTTCGATACCTTCTATCATCTCGTTACCACCGGTCACGTAAGACGTGGTTCCCTCCTCGATCGCATCAGTCGACAAGTCTCGGAACTGAGCCCCCAGGAAGAAAGGGCCATTATGGGGGAAGGGGAGAGGCTCTTAAAAGAGGGGAAAATAGATGAGGCGCGGGATAAGATACTTTACCTCGTTCAAAGGGCCCCTTCTTCCGAGGCCCTTTACCTCGCCGGTTCTATTTACCTGCGTCAGGGGAATGTAAGGGGCGCGTACGATTACCTGCGGGAGTCCGTCCGGCTCAATCCCCAAAACCTCGCCGCCCAGGAAAAGTTAGGAGAAATCTTCGTTCTCGTGGGGGACTTTCAGTCGGCGCAGCGTCAAGCACGGATTCTATCGGAAAAGGACGACTATCGTGCGGACGCCCTCCTGTTAGAGGCGGAGATCGCCATGCGGGAGGGAAACCACCCCCTCGCCCTGAAAAAGGTGAGTGAAGCCTTTGCCATGAAGGCCCCCACGCCGAAAAAACAGGTTTTCCTGGCGAGCCTATACTGGCGCCTGGGAGAAAGGGGCAAGGCTTCTTATCTAATAGACAATTTGAAACTCTCCGAGATGGACGTGGAGAGCTTGCTCAGTCTCGCCCGTTATTATGCATTCACGGGGGAAGAAAAGAAAGCGCAAGAGATTTACACCTTCACCCTGACCAAGTTTCCCACTTATCCAGAGGTTGGTTACGATTATGGCCTCTATCTCTTAGGCCAGCGGAGGTATGCGGAGGCTTTTGATTACTTGGAGAAGGCCCATCGGGCCATGCCCAACGTGGCCGTAATTGCCTACCACCTGGGTCGAGCCGGTATTTTGGCCAGCAAAATGGACCGGGTAAAGTCACTGTTAGATGTATTGCTCGCCCGCGATCCCCGGAGCGTGCTGGCCTGGCGGCTGAAGGGCGAGTACCATTTGGCTCGGGGGGAACGTCGGGAGGCGATTGAGGCGTTAAATAAGGTCATCCAGTACATTCCGGAAGCGGCATACATCTATGCCCTGTTGGCCGAGCTTTATTTGAAGGAAGGGGAGCTCGCCGGGGCGGAGAAGCGTGCCCAGCAGGCGATCAATTTGGGAGAAAGCACACCCACCCCCCGCCTCGTGTTGGGGGAGATTTACCTGCGTCAGGGTAAGTGGGAGGAGGCAAAACGTTTCTATTACGAGGTCTTGCGCTCTCAACCCCATCATCTGGTAGCACTCCTCATGGCAGGGGACTGTGAGCTCAACCTGGGTAATTTGAGTCGGGCGGAAGAGTTATACCGGCAGGCTTTAAGTATTTATCCCCAGGCAACCTTCATCCAGGCTCGCCTGGCGAGGTCGAGATTTGCCGCGGGAGACCGTGCCGGGGCTTTGAATATGGCTCGGCATTACTACGAAAAGCACCCCCAGGAGCCGAAGGCCATTATCGAGTATGCCCAAACCTTGCTTATGAACGGAAAGATAGACGAGGCGGAGAAGGTGTTGGAAAAGGGCATGAAGGACATGCCGCGGGAGGGGTTTCTGCTTCTGGCCGCCGGGGACCTACAGTTGCTCAAAGGAGAGAGGGAAAAGGCGCTTAAGGTGTTAACCCGGGCGGAGTCGGTATCATCAAATGACCCGAATTTTCTCATCAATATCGCGGCACGGTATGTGGCCATGGGGAACCTAACCGATGCGGAGCGGGTTTACCAAAGCGCATACCGGAAGTTTCCAGCCGAGATGCACGTAGTAAATGAGGTAGCTTGGTTTTTCATCGATACCTTGCGCCGGCCCGACCGGGCAACGGAGATGGTAGAAATCTTGAAAAAGAAAGGCCAAGGTGCGAACGAGCAAGACACGGTGGGTTGGTATTATTTTCTTAAAGGCAAGGAGAAGGAGGCCGAGTACTACCTAACGGTGGCCCGTGCCCAGGACCCCCGTAACCCCATCATCGGTGCGCATTATGTTTTGCTCTTGGACAAAACCGGCAGAAAAAAGGAGGCGAAGTTAGAAGCGGCCAAGATTGTAGAGAAGCTGCCGCCGGGTGATTTGAAATCGCGCCTCCTTTCTCTTTCCCAGGCGAAGGATGAATGACGCGGATAAAGATATACTTGCTTGCCCTTGCCTTTTTCTTTGCCTATCACCCGGTCATCTACGATCTGAGGGATGCCGTTTTTACCAACGAACTCGCCCACCACACGCCGCTCGTGCTTTTACTTACCGGATACTTGATTTACGCAAAACGCGAGGAGATAAGGAAGATCCTCTCCTCCCCCCTTAAGCCCGATCAGGGCGCCTGGATGTTCGCAGGGTTGGGGGTGAATCTCCTCGGCTTGGGGGCGGGCGTGTACTACCTGGCCCAGCTTTCCATCCCCTTGACGATTTTCGGTGCCCTTCGGTACGTGGTTGGTCAGGAGCTTGCCCGATTTCTTGCCCCCTCCCTCCTCTTTCTCATTTTAGCCTTTCCCCTTCCCGGGAAGGTGTACGTAAGCCTCGTCTTCCCCTTGAAGCTTTTCGTCACCCATATTTCCGGTGTGATGCTTTCCCTTCTCGGGTTTCCCGTGCGGGTGCATGGAAATATCATCGAACTGCCTTCCATGACAGTCGGGGTGGAAGATGCCTGCTCCGGCTTGAGTTCCCTTATGGCCATGACGACCCTCGCCGTCTTTTGCGGCCTGTCTTTCCTCAAAACCTGGAAATCGAGGGCCATCGTCATGGTGGTGGTATTACCGGCCATTATGCTCGCCAACGTCTTCCGGGTCACGCTGAGTACGATGATGGCCTGGAAGTGGGGGGTCTGGATGCTGGAAGGCACATTTCATCTCCTCTGGGGGCTATTGGTTTTTGTCGTGGCAGTTATTTTGCTTATCTTGGCGGTCATGATCCTCAAGCGAAGGGAAAGAAGGGGTTTTTTCGGTGAGAGATAGAAGGTACCTTTGCGCCCTCCTTTGTCTCTTTCTTACGGGTTTCATAAGCCTGTATCTCACCTTGCGGACGAAGGCATCGGATCCCACCCTGCCCCGGGTCATTCCGGATCGGGTCCTGGATTGGGAAGGCGCCCCCTTTCGTACCGTTTTGCCTGGCGACTTGAGACCGGGTGATTACATCTTAAGGGAGTTCAAGAAAAAAGGTGGGCGAGTGATAAAGGTCATGATGGTTTTTAGCCCCACGGAGAATTATCATCCCCCCGCCCTCTGTTATCGGGGGGTGGGGCTCAAGATGTTTTCCCTGCCCCACATGCTGAGCTCGTCGGGAAAGATAAGGCTTGCCGGATTGGGGGCCTATGATGGAAACGAATTTATCTCCGTTTACCACGGATTTTACCTCGACGGTCAGATCATGCCCGATGGTGTGGGAAAGAAGGTATACGAGGTGAAGGAACGCCTTGTTCAAGGAAGGGTGAGGCAGTATTTCTTCGAAATGATGCAGGTGGCGGCCAAAGGCGAAGAAGGTCTCGCCCGGCAGGAGCTCGCCTCTTTGCTCGATTCTTTAGAGCCTTACCTTCTCGATGTACGTTGATGCTTTTGCAAATTTTGTTGCACATTCGGGAAAAATGCGTTAAATTACGATAAATTAAAATCTTAATTTTCATGGGGGGAGTAGGTTAGATGAAGGCCTCCGATTTGGCCAAGGGCCTCTTGAAGAAAACGGAAAAGGAAGTGCCGGTGCCGGGTGAGGAAACGGCGAAGGAGGGAAACCCTTCCGCGGCCGTCGAGCCGGAAGCGACACCGGTTAAAACTAAAAGAAGGATGCCCTCCTTTAGGTTGAGTGAATTGGAAATTTTGGGCTTACCTTTGGGAGAAGGAGAGTTAACGAAAGAAGAAGGGGTTTCGGAGTCCACCTTTCGCCCTCTTTTCCCCGAGTCGAAAGCACGGGATGAAGTTCCGGGGCCGAAGGAGGACATGCCGGATCTGCCGACCGCGCCCGAGGAGTTAAAAAGCGTCCCGGCCTTCCGGTTGAGTGATATGGCCGCTACCGTGCCTAAGCCCGCCTCTTTGGAACAAGGGGAACAGGAAGAGTCTGCCGCCTCCCTGGCGAAAGAGGAGAAGCCGACCTCTCCCGTGGCGAAGGAGGATCAAGAGTCGCTTACGGGTACCGATGCCGTCGGGTTGTATAGGATAGCCAAGACGTATCTTTCCGACTTAAGAGAGCGGATTAGGCGAGGGATGACCATTGATATCCGCCCGGTCGCGGAGGTGATGGGGAGGTTAATCAAGGAAAACCTCGTAACCGATGAGATCACTCAGGGTATCACCCTGATGAGCGGGGCGGAGGAATACTACGTTTCCCATGCGGTAAATACAGCGGCCTATGCCGTACGGGTAGGTCGGGGCTTGGGATACGATTTTGAGTCCTTAAAAGAGCTTGCCATGGCGGGTTTTCTCTGTGATATTGGATTGTTCATGATCCCGGAAGAGATCATAAACAAACAGGGCAAACTTTCTCCGGAAGAAGTCGAACTCATCAAGTCCCATACAGAAATAGCGCAAGAACTTCTGGCGCCGGTTGCGTCCCAGTATCCGGCTATGTTGCGGGCCATTGGCGAACATCATGAGCGAGAAAACGGCCAGGGTTACCCGAGAGGGTTGAAGGGGGAAGAAATCTCGGAGTTTGCCAAGATCATCGGGATTTGTGACTCCTACGTGGCCATGACCCATAACCGGCCGCACAAGAAGGCCCTCATCCAGACGGAGACCATCCGAGAACTTGTCTCCATGAAGGGGAATTTCTTTTCCGCCCGGATCATTAAAGCCTTCCTCGATGAGATTTCCATTTTCCCCATCGGGAGTTATGTGGTCTTGAACAATAAAATGATCGGGATGGTGGTGGCTACAAACCGCTACAGCCCCTTTAAACCTGCCGTCAAGATTCTCTACGATGAACATGGGCGTAAGTTCGAAAATCCTCGGGTGGTGGATCTCATGACCAATCCCGTTCTGAATATCGAAAGCAACATCTCTGTGGACGACCTTCCGCGCGGAAATTGAATGGGAAAGAGCATTTTCTGTCATAGTTTGAACTGCCTATTAGAAGCATCCGATTCGGAAGCGGGTAAGGTTATCGGCCGACTGGAGCAGCTTTTCCCGCCTATTTTTACGTCAGAAGATAAAATGGAAGCCCGGGTGTTCGAGGTCGCTTGCCCACAAAAGACGCTATCCCCACTTTTTCCCGCCGAGCCGGTTTACGTATCTGAGCCTTGCCACCGCTCGCCGGAAGAAGGGTCGAAGGGTAGGGTCTCGGCCATCGGCTTTCTCAACGGATTGCTCCTCTTTTTCTGGGGGGAGGGAAGGGCGAAATGCCTTCTCTTTTCCGATGAGGGCGGGGTAAATTTTCTCACGGGGAGTGCCCATCGGCTTTTCTTTGTCGCCTTTTCCCTCTGGGCGGCCGAACGTGGTGAGTTTTTGGTACATAGCGCCGCGGTGCGAAAAAACGAGAAGGGGTATCTCTTCTGGGGGAGCTCTGGGGCCGGCAAATCGACGATTTCCCGTTTTTTCCCTTCCAGGGAGGTATTCTCGGACGAGGCACCGTTGATTTTCCGGAAAAATGGAGCTTTTTATTGTGCCCGGACCCCTTTCTGCCAGCAGATGAGAAGGGAAGAAGTGCTCAAGCCGGATTGTGCACCTGTGGAAAGAAGCTTTTTTCTTCACCCAAGCACGAGCATTTCCGTTCAGGCACGCGATCGGCTTTCGGCCCTGGCGGAGATCGTGAAAAACCACATTCACTCTTTCTTTTTCATCCCGGCAGAGGTAAGGAGAAGGGCGTTCGATTTCTTTTACGATTTTTGCCGGATCGTGCCGGCGTTTGATCTTTTCTTTTCCTTGCCAGGGGACATTTCGGGTGTGTTGGACCCGTAGTATCGAGGCGCGAGAGGGGGGAAAATGGCCAAGAGAAGAAAAATTCAGGCGTCAAAGAAGACGCATTGGATAAATTATGTCGTCATTTTGGGCCTTCTGGCCTGTTTCCTCGTCGCTTTGTCTTTTTATCTCCTCCCCTTCGTCCGGTATTATCAACTGGAAAAAGCGATAAGCACACGGGATGCCGGGGCCATCGTCAATTACCTGAATCGGGGGGAGTTGAAAGAAAATATTTTAAAGAGGCGCGCCACTATGCTTCCCGTGAAAAAGGCAACTGCTCAGGCGGGTCCCCTTTCCATCGTTGATCTGGCCGTTCAGTGGTACGAGAAGGCAGCACGGCCGGATTTCGAGCGTTTGTTCACCACGGAGGGAATCTATGCCCTGATGGCCGAGTTAGGAAAGGGAGCGGAAGAGGATGAAGATGCCTGGCGCTTGGCCAACCGGGTGATCAGGAACACCTCTTTTAGCTATCAATCCCTCGATAGATTTTCTCTCAAGGTAAAAGACCTGCAAGGTCGTTTTGTCGGCTATGTGACCTTCGATTTCGCCCGGGAAGGCTTAAACTGGCAGCTTGTTGACATCCAGTTTCCCCTCTTTTAAGTCTGGGTAAGGGCATGCATGCACGGGGTTCAAACCTTTATCAAGCCACGGTAGCGGAGAACGGAAAGGGTAAAGGTTGTGTCCCGGATCGCCTGTTGTCCGGAAATCTTATAGGCCTTCATGAGGGAGCGAGAAATTTCGTATCCCGTATTTTCCCCGTTGCATAAGGCAAGAACGTGAAAGGCCGTTTCGTTTAAGCATAATTTATGGCCTTGATCGTCATTTACGATGATACCAGCGGGGGTGCGCTCGAAGTGCGTAGTTTCCTTGCGGATAGGTCTGGCACTCATAAAGGCCCCCCTTCCTAACTTTTGGAGAAATGCCCTGGCCTCCGCAAGTTTGATGGGGGAAAAAAGAGAGGCGGCCGCAAGAGAGAGGGTGCCTGTCATCAGGCTTCGCCTGGATATTTTAATCATAGCGAGTCTTCCACGACTTTTTCTATCATGGTTTTGTCAATTTCCCGTGCCCTTACACTAAAGCCCATGAGTAACGCGAGATCGCAGATACTGTTTATTTTTCTCGGAATGCCCTCGGAATAGTGAAAAATCGTTTCTACTGCCCCATCGTTGAAAATGGGGGTTTTCCTTCCTGCCTTTTCCAGGCGGAAGGTTATGTATTGCCTCGTTTCTTCTTCATTCAACGGGTTGATGTGGTATCTGATGGCAATCCTCTGATCGAGCTGTTTCAATTTACGGATGATGTCAGCCAGTTCTGGTTGACCGACGAGAAGCATGGTGAGGAGAAAACGGTCGTTGAGCTGAAAGTTTAAAAGGAGGCGGATTTCTTCGAAGGTCTCGAGAGGGATGATCTGCGCTTCGTCGATGATGAGGATGGTGTTCTTTCCGCCCCGCATATTTTCCATGAGCTTTTCGTTGAAGACGGAGAGAATCTGAGATTTGGAGTCCGAGGGGGCCTCTAATCCCAGTTCGTTTAATGCTTCTTTGAGGAAGTCGATGGGGGTGAGACTGGGGTTGGTGATGAGGCCGATGTCGAACTCATCATCCGGGAGATGCTGAATGAGCACGCGGCTCAAAGTCGTCTTTCCGCTTCCCACTTCACCCGTGATCAAGGCGGCGCCCTTCATGCGTTTAATGACGTAGGTCATGCGCACCAGGGCCTCTTTATGCTCTGTGGAATAGAACATGAAGTGGGGATCCGGGACGTTTTCGAAGGGATACCTGTTTAGTTCCCAGTATTCGAGATACATTGCCAAAGCCCCTCTATGGACATATAGATTTCGGAAAAGCACTGCCGATACTCGAAAGGAGACTTTTTGTAGGGATCTCTTATGTCGCCGTTCTTCCCGTCGTATTCCCGGGAACAGGATTTTAGGAGTTTGATCTTGGCGGCAAATTCCGGGTAATCTTGGCGCAGCCTATCTTCCTGGGATGATTCCATCACAAAAACCCAATCCGCTTCGGCCAGCATTTCTTTCGTAAGCAGGCGCGCGCGGTGGCCGTAGAGGGGGTAGCCCATTTCTTTCAGGATCCTTTCGGCGGTTTCGTCTCCATTGAGCCCATTTATCTGCATAAGTCCGGCCGAGGCAACCTCTACATCCTTTCGCCCTGCCTTTCTCAACTTGCCTTTTAATATGGCTTCTGCCATATAGCTTCGTACAATGTTGGCCGTGCACACGAACAAAATTTTCATTTTGATCAATGTATAATTTTTTTGTAGGGTTGGCAACAATTTTTTGTGCTAGAGGGATGAACGATGGATATTTCGCGCCGCTCTGTTTTTTTCGTGTCCGATAGTACGGCGATTACCGCCGAGACCCTGGGGCACTGCCTCCTTGCCCAGTTTGACCACATTAAGTACGATCCCATCACCTTTCCCTTTATCGACACGGTGGAAAAGGCAGAAAAGCTTGTCCACCAGATCAACATAGAGGCCGCAAATACGGGGCTGGCACCCATTGTCTTCAGCACCCTGGTGAGTAAGGAGATAAGGGATAAGGTTAAAAAGAGCCGCGGGATATTCTTGGACCTCTTCGATACGTATCTCGAGACCTTGGAACGGGAGCTGAGTGTACCTTCTTCCCATATTGTGGGAAGGTACCACAGTTTATCCGATGTAAATAGTTACGATGTGCGGATCGATGCCATCAACTACGCCTTAGGGGCAGATGATGGAACCGGTACGAAGGAGTACGACCGGGCAGATGTAATCTTAATCGGTGTCTCCCGGGCTGGAAAAACGCCGACCTGTCTTTATCTGGGCATGCAGTTCGGCATATATGCGGCCAACTATCCTCTTACAGAGGAAGACCTGTTGGGAAGAAGGGGTGAGATGCCCGCCGTTCTTTTGCCTTTCCGCCCCAAGCTTTACGGGCTCACCATAAATCCCGAGCGTCTGCAGAAAATCCGCTCCCAGAGGCGCCCCAACAGTCGCTACGCGTCATTTTCTCAGTGTCGGCTGGAAGTGGAGGCAGCGGAGGCCTTTTTCGAGAAATGGTCGATACCCTATCTCAACGTTACCACCATGTCCGTCGAAGAGATCGCCTCCAAGGTGCTCCATGAAACGAATCTGGGCCGTCGCGTGTGGTGATTTTATAGAGAAAGGATGAAGCGCCCTTCTTTAACGATAATCGTATCATCCACCCAGACCTCGCCCCCCGGCCTTAAGTCACAGATCAGGTCCCAATGAATGGCCGATCGGTTCATGCTTCCCGTCTCCGGGTACCCCGCGCCCAGGGCGAGGTGAAAGGTGCCCCCTATTTTCTCGTCGAATAGAATTTCTCTGGTAAAGTGCGTAATGTTTGTGTTCGTGCCCAGGGCAAATTCACCCACATAGGAAGCCCCTTCATCGGTGGCGATTATCTCTTGGAGAAAGGTTTCGTTCTTTTCCGCCTTGGCCTCCACGACCCTACCTCCCTCAAACGCCAGCCGGATGCCGGAGACTTCCCGTCCCTCGTATATGGCGGGGTAGGAGAAGGTAACGAAACCTTCCACACTTTTTTCCACCGGTCCTGTGAATACCTCTCCGTCCGGCATGTTGTGGCGCCCATCGCAGCTTATGAAGCGTCGGTTTTCGATGGATAAGGTAAGGTCGGTTCCCGGGGCAAGGAGGCGTACCCTTTTTTTTCCTTGAAGCCAGCGACATAGTTTTTCCTGCCAGACAGAAAATTTCTGCCAGTAAAGGACGGGGTCGCTTTCATCGGCCAAACAGGCCCGATAAACAAAATCTTCGAAGTCGTGAAGAGACATCTCGGCGTCCTGGGCATAAGCATTGGTGGGGAAAAGGGTGACTACCCATTTTAGGGCCCCTTCTGCGGCGCGCTTCATGAATATGTCCATGTATGGGCGGCGCCCCTGGCGGTAGCGGGCGATGCGGGCAGGATCGATTTGGCTTAGCGCGCGGGTGTTTTCGTGACTGAGGACGGTGATGGAGGCGTCGAAGGTTTCAATAGCCATCAGGAGGGGGGGAGGGAGAAAGGCAAGCTGGTCATCGGAGGCATGGCGATATAGGGCTTCTTCGATTCCCGGGAGGGAGACATTCATGAAGGGGTAGCCTCCGCTTTTCAGGATGGCCACGTAAATGGCGGATAGGAGGGGCGCGGCGTTGCTTGCACCTTGAATCAGCACTTTGTCTCCGGGCTTTACAGCGGTAGAATATCGAACGAGAAGTTCGGCCAGTTTTTCTATTCTCGCATCCATCCGATCTTCACCTCCAAAAAACAAGAGAGGCCTTCCCTGCGGGAAAACCTCTCTTTGTGCTTTACGTGCAGTTTACCTCATTCCTCCTGGTGGGGAATGTTCGTGCCCCGGGGCGTGTAGTGCGTGTGGAGGAGTTCGTGGGATTTGTGCCCCAGGGGTTCGTGGAGGAAATTCTTGTAAAGTTTCTGCACCGAAGGGTTTTCGTGGGATTGTCTTATCTTTTGGACCTGCGAATCGTCCACGTAGAGGGCGCCGGCCCTCTTTGCCCGGATTTCCATGGTCGTGGGAATAGGTTCGCCGCCGCCGCCCACGCACCCGCCGGGACAGCACATGACCTCGATAAACGCGTAGTCTGCCTTACCTGCCCTTATTAAGTCCATTAGCTTTCTCGCGTTCCCTAAGCCATGGGCAACGGCCACCTTTACCTTTCCTATGGGGGGAATTTCGAGGGTGGCCTCCTTTACCCCTTCCAGGCCCCGCACGGGTGTAATGTCCAAGGAAGGCATTGCCTTGCCCGTGATTATAAAGTAAGCCGAGCGCAAGGCAGCCTCCATCACGCCTCCCGTCGCACCGAAAATCGTTCCGGCGCCCGTGTATTCGCCCATGGGGGCATCCGGCTCTTCATCGGGCAGATTGACGAAATCGATGCCCGCTTCCCTTATCATCCGGGCGAGTTCTCGGGTGGTGAGTACGAAGTCCACGTCTCGATAGCCGCTGTCCTTCATCTCCGGTCGCTGGGCCTCGAATTTCTTGGCCGTACACGGCATGATGGAAACGACGACGATCTTGGCCGGATCGATGCCTGCAAATTCTGCATAGTAGGTCTTGGCCAAGGCGCCAAACATCTGCTGGGGTGATTTGCAGGTGGAGAGGTGGTCGAGAAGGTCCGGGTAGAAGTGTTCGCAGAATTTGATCCATCCCGGGCTACAGGACGTAATCATGGGCAGTTTGCCCCCTTCCTTTACCCTTTTTACGAGTTCGTTTCCTTCCTCTACAATGGTGAGATCGGCGGTGAAATTGGTGTCGAATACCTTATCGAATCCCAGGCGCCTTAAGGCGGCGATCATCTTCCCCGTGACTAATGAACCGGGAGGCAGGCCAAATTCCTCTCCCAGGGCGGCTCGGATGGCCGGCGCTTCCTGAACGACTACGTGTTTTGTGGGGTCCTGGAGGGCCTCCCAAACCTTCTCCACATCATCTTTCTCATAGAGGGCCCCCACGGGGCAGGCAAGAATACACTGGCCGCAGGCGACACAGTTCGTCTCCGCCAAGGGGAGATTGAAGGCCGGGACCACCCTCATTTCGCTGCCGCGCCAGGCGGGGGTGAGGACGCTCACCGTTTGAATGTTCTCGCAGACGGTAACGCAGCGCATGCAACCGATGCACTTTCGGCTATCCCGAACCACGGAGGGGCTGGAACGGTCTATCATGCCCTCGGCCGGGAACTGGGTGCGGCTGAAACGCACCTCCTTTACCCCGACTTGTTCCGCCACGCGCTGGAGTTCGCAGTTACCGTTGCGTACACAGTAGGTGCATTCCTGGGGATGATCGGCAAGGAGCAATTCCACCACCAGGCGGCGAGCCTTTCGCACCCGCTCCGTTTTGGTATGAATTTTCATCCCGTCGGCCACGGGGAAGACACACGAAGCGACCAAGTTTCTCTGCCCCTCAACTTCGCTTACGCACACGCGGCACTGGCCGGGGGTGTGGCCCGCCTCGAACCAGGCGCAGAGGGTGGGAATGTTTATCCCCGCCTTTTTTGCCGCTTCATAAACGGTGGTACCGCTTTGTACCTCTACCTTAATATCGTCAATGGTTACAGTCACTGAAGCCATTTTTTTCCTCCCTTGCGTTTCCTTGAAAGTTATATTTCCGCATCACACCTGAGGCAGCGACAGGCTTCCCTGTAAGCGTCCTCTTTTGTGAATCCTAATTCTACTTCGGCAAACCCGAGTACCCGCTCGGCCCCGTGCAACTCCGGCATGGCAACCTGGGGTGATTCGATGGTCTCTTCATCGATGATGAGGGGAACATCTATCTTCTCCTCGGGTGGCTCTTCGTAAGGCGGTTCGCCATTGGCCAGGCGGATGGCGCCGTCTATGTCCTTGGCCGCCTGGTGTCCGGCGGCAATGGCGGCGATGACCGTATCTGGTCCCGTTACCACATCACCCCCCGCGTATACGCGCGCGTTGTGGGTGCGGGAACGGCTGCCCGGTGCCAGATCCACACATTCCCACCGGTTGATGGAAATGCCGCTGTCTTTCGGAAGGAAGGAAACATCGGGTGTCTGACCGATGGCGGCGATGACGGCATCCACCGGCAGGGTATACTCGGAACCCTTTATGGGAACCGGTCTTCTCCGCCCGCTGGAGTCAAAGTCGCCCAGAGACATCTTTTGGCAGACGATGGCTGATACGGTTCCATCCTTACCCAGGATCTTTGTCGGGGCCACGAGGAATTCTATTTTCACGCCTTCTTCCTCGGCAGCCTTTATTTCTTCGGGGGCGGCGGGCATATCCTGCCGTTCGCGCCGGTAAAGAATCGTGACTTCGGCCCCTAACCTCAAGGCCACCCGTGCAGAATCGATGGCCGAGTTTCCGCCACCGATGACCACCACCTTCTTGCCTAACTGTTTCTTCCCTTTGATCCAGGCCTCTTCGTTTAAGTTGAAGTCTCGGAGAAACTCCACACTACCGAAGACGCCCTTTAAGTCCTCGCCTTCGACGTTCATACGCTGGCTCTTATGGGCGCCGGTGGCAACGTAGATGTAATCGTAGTTTTTATTGAGCTCTTCGAAGGAAATGTCCTTGCCGACCTTCGTATTGCATTTGATTTCTACCCCTAAGGCCCGGATGGCATCTATTTCTCTGGCCAGTACTTCCCGGGGAAGGCGGTAGGAGGGGATGGCCCAGCGCATCATGCCACCTGGCTCCGGTAGTTCCTCGAATACGGTCACCTTGTAGCCCCGCTTGGCCAGGTCCTGGGCGGCCGTAAGTCCGGCGGGTCCGGCCCCGATGATGGCGATCTTTTCTTTCCTGGTCACAGGTACCGGCGTGACGGGGGGGCGGGGGGCATGGTCGGTGATGTACCGTTTGAGGTACTTGATAGCCACCGGTTCGTCTAACTTGCCGCGTCGGCACTTGCTTTGGCACTTGTGATCGCAAACCCGACCGCAGACGGAGGGGAAGGGATTGGTCTTGAGGAGTACCTTGTAGGCATCTTCCAGTCGATCGGCCCGCACGAGGGCAATGTAGGATGGGATGTCCATGCCAATGGGACACGTATGCTGACAGGGGGATTTGAATAGGGCCGTGCAAACCGCCGCCCGGCATTTGTGATCTCTTATGTGTTCTTCGTATTCCTCCCGGAAATAGCGGATCGTGCTGAGCACGGGGTTGGGAGCCGTCTGCCCGAGGCCGCAGAGGGAGGCGTCCTTGATGATTCGGGCGAGCTCTTCGAGGAGTTCGATATCTCCTTCCTTCCCCTGGCCCTGGGTGATGTTATTGAGAATCTCCAACATGCGTTTGGTGCCTTCCCGACAGGGCGTACATTTGCCGCAGGACTCGTCCTGGCAGAATTCCATGAAGAACCTGGCCATATCGACGGCGCAGGTATCTTCGTTCATGACGATGAGGCCGCCGGAGCCCATAATAGCACCCAGCTCCGTCACGTTTTCGTAGTCAATGGGCACGTTGAGGTGTTGCACGGGAATGCATCCACCCGATGGGCCACCGAGCTGGGCCGCTTTGAACTTCTTCCCCTTGGGGATGCCTCCGCCTATGTCGTAAACAATGGTGCCGAGGGTCGTACCCATGGGAACCTCGACCAAACCGACGTTGTTCACGTCACCGGTAAGGGCGAACACCTTTGTACCCTTGCTTTTTTCCGTTCCTATGCTGGCAAACCACTCGGCGCCGCGAAGGATGATCTGGGGTACGTTGGCAAAGGTTTCTACGTTGTTCAGGACGGATGGTTTTTGCCAAAGGCCCGCGACGGCAGGAAAAGGTGGCCTCGGGCGGGGCATGCCGCGCTTACCCTCGATGGAGGTCATAAGGGCCGTCTCTTCCCCGCAGACGAAGGCACCCGCACCCTGATAGATCTCCAGGTCGAAATCGAAACCGGTACCCAAGATGTCTTTCCCTAAGAGGCCGTATTCCTTGGCCTGGGCGATGGCGATGGTCAAACGATGGATGGCGAGGGGATACTCCGCCCGGCAATAGATGTAACCTTGGTGTGATCCGATGGCTTTGGCGGCGATCACCATGCCCTCGAGGACGGCATGGGGATCGGCTTCGAGGACGCTCCGGTCCATGAAGGCGCCCGGGTCACCTTCATCGGCGTTACAGATGACGTATTTCACTTCGCCCGGTGAAGCGGCGGCAAATTTCCACTTGAGGCCCGTGGGGAACCCCGCACCTCCTCTTCCACGCAAGCCGGAAGCCATGACTTCGCTTATAATCTGCTCCGGCGTCATCTCCGTTAAGGCTTTGGCCATGCCCTGGTAACCATCCCGAGCGATGTACTCGTCGATCTTTTCCGGATCGATGAGGCCGCGATTCCTGAGAACCCGTAGCTCCTGATGGGCGAAGAAAGGAATGTCCTGCATGGTAGGAATGGCCTTTTCCGTGGTGGGTTCTCGATAGAGGAGGCGTTCGAGGACGCGGCCTTTTACGAGGTGCTCTTCCACCAGCTCCGGGATGTCGGTGGGTTTTACGAGGGTGTACATGACACCATCCGGATAGACTACCATGATCGGCCCCATGGCGCAGAAGCCGTTGCACCCCGTCTCTACCACCTTTATTTCTTCCGTTATTTTCCTCTTATCCAGCTCGGCGATGAGGGCCTTTTTAACCTCGAGGCTGCCCGAGGCATGACAACCCGTACCGCCACAGATGAGTATATGGGAGCGAAATACTTTCATTTCGACCGTGATCCTCCTTCAGTTCTATTTTATTTGCTCGGCGCCCCGCGCCAGGACGAAAGGCGTCTGGATTTCACCGGCCAGGATGTGTCTCTTGAAAACCTGGCGCATCTTGTTGGGGTTCATGTATTCGTACTTGATGGGTTCCTGCCCCACAATTTCCACCGTGACGAGAGGTTCACGACTACACAGACCCATGCAGCCGGAGGTAGTAACCATGACATCCGTCACCCCCGACTCTTCGATTTCTTTCATGAGGGCATCGAGCACCTCTTTCGCACCCGAGGCGATGCCGCAGGTGCCCATGTGAACGGTGACCTTTACCCTTTTGTGGCCTTCTCTAAGAGAAGTTTCCGCCACCACCCTTTCCTTGATCTTTTTCAAGTCTTCTATCGTTAACTTTGGCATCTTTCTACCTCTCCCGTCTTACTGGTATTTGTTCAGGGTGTCTTTCAGCTTGGCCGGTTTCATACGGCCGTGCACCTCGTTGTCGATCACAACCACGGGACCCAAACCGCACGCCCCGAGACATCGCACCGTCTCATACGTAAACCGTCGGTCAGCGGTGGTTTCCCCTTCCTTCACGCCCAAGGTTTTTTCCAGCGTTTCGGCAATGGCCTTTCCCCCACGCACGTAACAGGCCGTGCCCAGACATACGCGGATGGTATGTCTTCCCCGGGGGGTCATGGTGAAGAACGAGTAGAAGGTCACCACCCCAAAGACGCGGCTAAAAGGCAAGTTCAAACCATTGGCAATTCGCTTCTGGACCGAGACGGGCAGATACTCAAGCAGCATCTGCGCTTCTTCCAATACCGGGATGAGACTCCCGGGCTTGTCTTTGTAGCGCTCGATAATCTCGTCCAGCTTTGCCACCTGTTCTGGAGTAAACTCCTTCAACAATTCATCTTTTTCCTCTTTCATTTACACCTTTCCTCCTTCGTATGCAAAAGAAGTTATCCTTCTGGACATAGCTCCTTTACGTTCGAGTTCACAAACTTACGGATGAAATTCAAAACCTCCGGATGGTTCATGGGTATGCCCGAAAGTTCTTTTTCGATTTGGGCCGTATCCATCTCGAAGACCCCTTGCGTGCTTTGGTGGCGATACACAAGGCGGGTGGAAGGATTGCCCGCGATGAGGGCGCATATTGCTCCGCCCACGTCCCCTAAGGGTTGCCGGTCGATGTGTTTGAGGCCCATTTTGGCCGTTACCTTCGTTCCTTTACCTGGTTCCGACTCGAGGGTGAGCATGCCTCCCGTTCTTTCCGCCGCCTGGGCCAGCATGGGGAGTCCTAAACCGACCTGCCTCACCTTTTTGGTCGTATAGAATGGGTCAAGGGCCTTCCCTTTTTCTTCTTCCGTCATACCGTGCCCGTCATCCGTAATTTCGAGGGTGAGAAACCCCTCTCGCTCATCCACGCGCACCTCGATGAAAATATTCTTCGCCCCGGCCCGCAGGGAGTTTTCGCCTATATCCAGGATGTGATGGGAAAGTTCAATCATGACCGTAGATAACCTGGCGTCCTTTCTCGTTGTGGAAAGCCATCTTAAGCTCCCTGACGGTGGGCGAAAACATCATGATTTCCGTTGCGCCTTTGCCTATGTCCCCGATAAAGTGGGCGTCAGAAGAAGTAATGAATGTAAGATGCTTAAGCTCGGGGAATAACCTTCTTGCCTCCCCTATGGACAGGCGGGGAGAAACTTCTACGGCGTCGAATCTCATGTCGGGGGAAATAAAACCTAACTGACCGATAACGCTAAAACTTTCCCGATCGATATGGGCGGCTATCGCCACCCCGCCCGCCTCATGAACGGCATCGATGATGGTCTTCAGAGGAAGATCGGTGGCCCCGATGAGCAGTCGATCGCAGAAGCCTTCCACTTCATCTTTCTCGTTTACGATGGGCTGACATCCGAATTTTTCCTCGATGTTCGATCCGGGCAAATGGCGATATACCATCTCCTGGAAGGGAATCACGTTGGATGAATTTTCAAAGAGCGCAACTACGTGTACTTCTTCGCGACTTGTGACCTCCATCCCAAAAATTACCTTGAGGGGCAAGCCAGCGGCGGCCTTTTCCACGAAACCCGCGTTTTCTGCCGTGTTGTGGTCGCAGATGGCAATGCAATCGAGTCCCTTTTCCAGTGATTTTCGCACGATGGCCCGTGGATACATGTCCAGGTCCCCACAGGGAGAAAGACACGTGTGGATGTGGAGGTCGCATCTGAATACGCGCAGCATCGAAATCCGTCCATTTCACCTCAAAAAAAAAGACCATGCGGCCATGGTCTTCGGTTACAAAAAACTTACCCCCTTTGCCTTGGCAATGAGGATGTATATCCTGCCCGCCAACTCAAAAGCGGGAAACGAGGAGACGAGGATTGGCATACCCACTTCGTTTGCCTTTTCCACCGTTTCCGCCAAGGGTTCACACCTGTTTACGAGGACAATGCCGGCTAAGTCTTTTAAGTCCGCGACGGCGACGATATTCTGATGTGTTTGCCTGGTGATCCAGACCTGACCTTCCCGGGCGTTGCCCATGACATCACTTAGAAGGTCGCCCACATAGCCGCCTGAAACTTCTTTCTCCATCTTTTCCGCGGCGGCTCTGACCTTTAAATCGAGTTCCCTTGCAATATCAATTAATTTCATTTGGTTCCTTTTCGTTTACCTTTACCACCATGTGAAGGTGGGTACCCTTTCCCACTTCCGATGAGATTTTAAAGATATCCGAATAGGTGTTTATGTTGAAGAGACCCATGCCCGCGCCAAATCCCATTTCCCTTATTTTCTCATTGGCCGTCGAATATCCCGCCTGCATGGCGAGCTCTATGTCTTCTATCCCCGGGCCTATATCGTCTGCTTCCACGATTACCTCTTCCGGCTTCACGATGAGTTTGATTTCGCCCCGGGTAGCGTAGGAAACGATGTTTATTTCTGATTCGTACGCGACCAGGGTAGCACGCCTGATAATCTCCTTAGGTAAATTCAAGTTTTTCAAAATGGCCTTTATCCGGCCCGATACCTGCCCTGCCGTTTCAAAATTGCCACCTTCGACCGGAAAGGAATCTTGGTAAATTATTCCATCACCCTGTGGCACGATCGCTTTCAACCTTCTCCATACATCCCCTGATACCTTTGGAGTATAACCTCCCGGCCGACTCGAAGAGTATGTACTTGGTGGCGAGAATGGGAATTCCCAATTCTTCGGCGAGTCGGATGGTTTCCGGTGTCGGTTTTTTACCCCGCACCATGACGATAGCTGCAATATCCAGCACATCGGCCGTTCGTACCACCTGAGGATTCGTAAGACCCGTAAGCAGTAAGCTGCCCGGTTTGGCAAAGGCAAGGACGTCGCTCATAAGGTCCGCGCCAAAGGCCGTGGATATCTCTTTATCCAATTGGACTTGACCGACGAGAACCTCTGCCTCGAGTAATTCTTTTATTTCGCGAAGTGTCATTACCTTACCCCTAATGAGTTGGCCGAGGCTGGCATCAGTTATCACAGCGTAACGGCGTCAAAATTTTCGCTTCCCCGCTTACCATATAGGTCGTACCCTGTCAACCAAATAATGCCTCTTCATCGGCCAATAAAAACTTTGCGTCGGCCCGTAAATTAAGTTAATTATTTGAACATGGGCCCTGAAGTTGCGTCTTATTTGAACTTTCTTGCCCTGGAGCGGGGGGCATCGCCCCTCACGCTGGAGGCCTACGAGCGCGATCTGAAAGGTTTTATGTCTTTTTTAGAGGCGCGGGGGCGAAAAGCTCTCGCAGAGGTAAGGAGTGAAGATGTAACGGATTTTCTCGTCCACCTCCGGGAAGAAGGCTTGTCCTCGAGCTCGGTGAATCGGGTACTGGCAGCCGTAAGGAGCTTTTTCCGCTTTCTGGTAAGAGAGAAGCTTATTTCCGTCAATCCTGCCGGGGGTGTGGAGAGAATCAAGGGGTGGAAGAAACTCCCCCATGCCCTAACGAGGGGAGAAATGGAAAGGCTCCTTTCCTGCCCGGCGGGAGAAAGTCCGTCCGCCGTAAGAGACCGGGCCATTATGGAGCTCATGTACGCCACAGGTTTGCGGGTTTCGGAAGTGGTGTCACTGCGTTTGGGGAATATAAACTGGTATGGCGGGTATCTCGTTACGCGGGGAAAGGGTGGCAAGGAAAGGGTAGTACCCATGGGGGAAAAGGCCCTCATGGCGTTGAAAACGTATCTGGATGAAGTAAGGCCCCGATTGATGAGGGGCCAAGGCACCGATATCCTATTTCTTAACCGTTCGGGGAAGGGTTTTACGCGCCAAGGTCTGTGGAAGATAATAGGGAAGTATGCGCGGATGGCCCAATTGGAAGGGAAGGTACATCCCCACACTTTCAGGCACTCCTTTGCCTCCCATCTCCTCGAAGGCGGGGCCGATCTCCGGGCGGTTCAGCTCATGTTAGGACATGCGGATATTTCCACCACCCAGATTTATACCCACGTAACCCAGGAGCGCCTCCGTTTGATCCATCGAAAATATCATCCTCGAGGGTAGGAAGAAGGCATGGAACTCTCATTTCGGCGAGGACGCCCAAAAGAAAAACGAAAATCGAAAGCGGCCTTCTACATAGTCTCTTTATTTGTTTGTTTGATCCTCGCCGTGATTGTCCTCTTTCGCGTGGCTTTCCCCCTGGGAGTAGGAGGGGAAAGGGTCAAGAACTTCTTTGCCTTTTACCTCCTTCACGAACCCCCTCGTTTCTACTATTTGGTCGGGGAGAAGAACGGCCGGGAGCTCCTTATCAAGAGAAACGATACCCTACTCATCTCCTATAAAGACGAGCTGGTTTTCAGCGCGGCGGTTACGGATTCCATAGGAGGTAAGGGAATTTCGGTGACGATCGACGGCCTGGCCGGGGAAAATTGCTTAGGCAAGACGTGGCAGGCCAAGACCCTCATAGATCAAGCCCTTTCCCAGATTCCGAATCCTAAGGTGGGGGTCATGGAATCGGGTTTGCGCCTCCGCGTGAAATACCGGGGGAGAGAAATCGCCACCGTACCTATTCAAATTGACGTTTCAACCCAGGACCTTCTTCGCTTCGCCGCGGAGACGGAAAACATTGGCCAGAAGATAGAGTATCTCGAAAAACTCCTCGCCACGGGAGGGGAGGTAAAGGTCGAAAGGCTCCTGGCGGAGGCCTATATGAGGGCCAAGAGGTACAAGGAGGCCGCGCATCATTACCTTGCCTTTTTGAAGCACGAGCCCCAAGACATGGCGGCCCTGAATGGTTTGGCCCGGTGCTACCGGGAACTCGGCCGATGGGATCTTCTCGCCGAGCTGTACGGGGAGATGGGTAAGATAAATCCAAAGGATGCCATGATCTTCGCCGCCCGGGGCGAGGCGTACGGTAAAATGGGGAAGTGGGACAAAGCCATAGAGAACCTAAAAGAGGCGGTAAGATTGGCCCCGGACAAACCGGAGGTGAGGGCTTCCTATGCCGTTGCGCTGGAAAAGGTGGGTCGGATAGGAGAGGTCTTGGGAGAATACGAACGGGCCGTAAAACTGGACCCCAAGAATGTAAATCTTCGTGCCCTTTATGCCAATGCCAGACTGAAGGCCAAAGATTACGAAGGGGCCATTCGCGAATACCAGGCTGTCGTGAAGCTCGACCCCCAAAATGCCGCGGCTTACGCCAGCCTGGCCGCCGCTTATGGAGCCCATGGAGATAGAGCAAAAGAGGTGGAAAACTACGAGAAGGCTGTGAGATTGAGCCCCGGAAATCCCACTTTGCATTATAACCTTGCTGTGGCCTTGAGCAAGGCGGGGCGATGGTCGGAGGCGGAGAGGGTTTTTCAAAAGGTCCTGGCCCTGTCGCCGGGGGACATGGATACCCTTTTACAACTTGCCGACGGTGCGTTACGGGCTAAGCACTACCGTGAGGCAGCCCGCTATTACGGGCAAGTTCTGAAGAAAAATCCGGGAAATGCGCAAATATATATAAACGCCGCTTATGTTTATGAAGCACTTCACGATGAACGCCGGGCGGCCGTGTTGTATGAACAGGCCATCTCCAAGGGGGCGCAAGATGCCCAGGTTTATTACCATCTCTATGAGCTTTACTCTAAGATGGGCAAGAAGGCCGAGGGGATACGCGTCTTGGAGAGGCTAGTAAAAGCCAATCCCCAGAGTAAGGCCATGAACATCCTTATCGATTACTACGTGAAGGAAAAGAGATTTGAGGACGCCTTGAGAATAGGAAAGAGGATGGTATCTCATTTCCCCCGGCAGGCCCAGTCATACGTGGGGCTGGCGCGCATCTACAGGTGGATGGGGAAGGTGGACGAGGAAATAGGAAATTATCGGGAAGCCCTTAAATACGAAAAGGAGGACGACACTATTTACCTCGCCCTCGCCCAGGCTTGTGAAAAAAAAGGTTTGTACGAGGAAGCGTTGAAGGCATATAAGATGGCATTCGAACTCAATCCCAATTCACCTGCGGCAGAAAAAATACGTGAGCTCAAGGTGAAAGTGATCGAAAAAAGACTGGAAAAACAAGAAGGGACAGGAAAATGAGGGAAGTCCGCATCGGTGAAATCGTAATGGGGCAAGGAAACCCCATCGTTTTAATTGCCGGCCCCTGTGTCATAGAGGATTACGCCTCCACCATCTCCATAGCCAAGAAGCTCAAAGAAATAAAAACTGCCCTGGGCATTCCTTTAATTTTCAAGGCTTCCTACGATAAGGCCAACCGTTCTTCCGTGGATTCTTACCGGGGACCGGGACTGAAAGAGGGCTTGGAAATTCTTCGGGCGGTAAAAAGAGAGGTCGGTTTGCCCGTGCTCTCCGATGTGCATAGATTCGAAGAAATAGGACCGGCAGCGGAGATTTTGGATGTCCTCCAGGTGCCGGCTTTTCTCTGCCGACAGACAGATTTTGTGATGGAGGTAGCCAGGCAGGCGAAGGTGATCAACGTGAAAAAGGGGCAGTTTATGGCCCCCTGGGAGATGGGAAACGTGGTGGAAAAGGTGAAAAGGGCGGGAAACGAAAATCTCATCATTACCGAAAGAGGGACGGTTTTTGGATACAACAACCTGGTGGTCGATTTTCGCTCCCTTCCCCTCATGAAGGCCTTCGGTTTCCCCGTCGTCTTCGATGCCACCCACAGTGTGCAACAGCCCGGTGGCCTGGGAAAGGCCTCGGGTGGAGACAGGGAAATGGCTCTTTATCTGGCCCGGGCGGCTGTGGCGGTGGGGGTAGATGGCATATTTTGCGAGGTACATCCGGACCCCGACTGCGCCCTCTGCGACGGACCCAATTCCCTGAGGCTAAGCGAGCTCGATGAGGTCATAAGAGAATGGATGGCCCTGGATGGATTGGTAAAGGCGAGAAAGGGGTAAGTTAAAGGTGAACGATTTGGCTCCGGCGTTAAGGGAGAAACTTTTAAAGATTCGGGTGCTCATCCTCGATGTGGACGGCGTCCTTACAGACGGGCGCATCATCATAGACGACGATGGGAAGGAGAGCAAATTCTTTGACGTAAGAGACGGTCATGGCCTCAAAGTGCTCATGAGATATGGGATCGATGTGATATTTATGACGGGGCGTAATTCGCGGGTCGTTGAGCATCGGGCTCGGGAATTGGGCGTGAAGGAGGTTTATCAGGGCATCTGGGACAAGCTTGCCTGCTATGAGGAAATTCTTACTCGCCGAAAGCTGACGGATGAGGAAGTGGCCTTTGTGGGGGATGATATCGTAGACATCCCCGTTTTGAGGAGGGTGGGGTTTGCCGCTACGGTGGCGGATGCGGCGGATGAAACGCTGGCCTATGTGGATTACGTGGCGAAGAAGAGGGGCGGTCGGGGAGCCGTGCGGGAAATCTGTAATCTTCTGCTGAAGGCCCAAGGATACTGGCCTCAGGTGAGAGAAAAGTATCAATTTTAGTTTACATCTTGAAGGTGGGGTGCTAAATTAGTTTGGCCAGAAAGTCGAAAACCTGGATTTTTATAGTCGTATTGATGGTCGGGGCAGCCGCTTTATTCATCACCCTGGAAAGAGGAAAGAAGGAGATACCCCTCAAGATTATCCCCGAAGGCATCGATATCCAGGCGCAGGATGTGGTTTATACGGACCTGGGAAAAGATGGAACCAAATTGGAGATTCGGGCGAAAAAGGGTGAATATTTGAGAGGGGAAGGAAAGGCCGTATTTGAACAAATCTACGCCGTGATCGAGAGACCGGGCGGTGAAAGGTATATTGTGACGGGAGATCGGGCAGTCATGGGGACGGAAAACAAGACGGCGGACATCTACGGTCATGTTGTCATCACCTCGAACCGTGGTGATAGGATAACGACGGATAGTATCCACTACAGTGAAAAAGACCGGAAGCTATGGACGAACGATAAGGTTTACCATGAGGGACCCCGAATGAAGATTCAAGGGCGGGGGCTCGTCGTGTATCTGGATAGGAAGGAACTGCGCTTGAAAGAAAATGTGAAGGCTTTGGTAGATAAACCATGAATGGCGGAAAAATCTGGGTGGGCTTTTTGACCATCATCTTCGTGGGCTTGCTTTCTCATCCCATCGGGGCGGAGGAGAAAAAGCCCCCGGCCCCCCCCATTCATATCCAATCCAATACGTTGGAAGCCTTGGAGGAAAAGAAGCTCGTGATCTTTTCCGGCCAAGCGGTGGCGGTCCGGGGGGATATGGTGCTGAAGGGAGACCGGATTCTGGTATACTATAAAAGCACCGAAGGGAGAAAAGAAGAAGGCGGAGAGGTGGACCGGATCGAAGTCCAGGGCAACGTGGTGGTCACTCAAAAGGAACGCACCGCCTATGGAGACCAGGCGGTCTATGAGCAAAGTACCCAGCAGATCGTTATGACGGGAAACGCCGTCCTCAAGGAGGGGAAGAATGTGGTCCGGGGAGATAAGATCACGTGGATAATTCCGGAAAAGAGAGGGGTGGTGGAAGGGGGAGGCAAAACAAGGGTAACGGCCACCATCTATCCTTCCGAACGTGAGGAAAAAAAGGGTGAAGAGGCTGGAGGCAAGAAAGTTAAGTAAAACGTATCATGGGAGGACCGTCGTAGACGGCATACACCTACAGGTCACGTCGGGCGAGGTGGTAGGTCTTTTAGGTCCTAACGGCGCCGGTAAGACGACTACCTTTTACATGATCACGGGTCTGGTGAAGCCGGATGAGGGTTCCGTCTACCTCGATGGGGAGGATATTAGCACTTATCCCATGTATAAGCGGGCGAGAAGGGGCTTGAGTTATCTGCCCCAAGAACCCTCCATTTTCAGGAAACTCACGGTGGAAGAGAACATAATGGCGATTCTTGAGCTCCTCGATCTGGATAAGAAAGCAAGGCAGGAGAGGCTAGAAAAATTGCTCAGTGAACTCGATCTCATCCCCCTCGCCAGAAATTATGCCTATTCCCTTTCTGGAGGAGAGAGAAGGAGGGTCGAAATCACCCGGGCCCTTGCCACTTCGCCTTCTTTCATGCTTCTCGATGAGCCCTTTGCCGGGATCGATCCCCTGGCCATAGCGGATATACAGCGCATTATCGAAAGGTTAAAAAACCGTGGGATAGGGGTCATAATTTCCGACCACAACGTGCGGGAAACCCTGTCCGTCTGTGACCGGGCCTACATCATAAACGAAGGACAGGTGCTCGTGGAGGGTGACCCCGATTTCATAGCTCAAAGTGAGCTGGCGCGGAAGATATATTTGGGAGAGGATTTCGTGTTTTGAGATATGGCTATGGATCTTAAGCAGCAGTTGAAACTTTCCCAGCAGCTGGTGATGACACCCCAGCTCCAGCAGGCAATCAAACTACTTCAACTATCCCGTTTGGAAATGGTGGAAGCCATCAACAAGGAGCTGGAAGAAAACCCACTGCTGGAAGAGGAGATGGAAGAGGATTTCATCGCAGAGGAAGAACCTCTTCAAAAGGCGGAAGAAGCGCGCCCCTCCGAGCAACCCCGGGAAATAACGGGGGAGGGGGACGGCCGGGACGATTTCGATTGGGATAGCTATCTCGAGGATTTTGGACCCGTAGGTACCGTGCGGGAGAAAGCGGAGCCGGAAGAAGGGCCCACGTGGGACAATGTGCTTACCAAGGCGCCGACCCTTACCGATCATTTGCTTTGGCAGTTGCGCCTTTCCCGCCTGACGGAAGAGGAGATGACGATCGGAGAAAATATCATCGGTAATCTCGATGGAAACGGTTATCTTACTTGCACGGTTGAGGAAATAGCGGAACAGCTGGGGGTCGAACCGAAGAAGGTGGAGGAGGTGTTAAGTAAGGTCCAGGGTTTTGACCCTCCCGGTGTGGCGGCACGGGATTTAAGAGAATGCCTGCTCATCCAGGCGCGTGCCTTGGAAGTACATAACACGCTGGTGGAGGAAATAATAAAGAATCACCTTAAGGACTTGGAAACGAAGAACTATCCGGCCCTGGCTAAGAAACTCAAGGTTTCCTTGGACGATTTGATGCACGCCGTGGCTATCATCGGCAACATGGACCCCAAACCGGGCAGTTCTTACACGGATGAGCGCGTTCAGTCCATCGTGCCGGACGTTTACGTAATTAAAATCGGTGACGACTACAAGGTAATCCTCAACGACGATGGCCTTCCTCGACTCCGGATCAGCAATTTCTACCGGGAGATCATGGCAGGCTTGGACGGGAGCAAAGAGGGAGAGGTCGGAAAGAAATACATCAAAGAAAAGGTAAAATCGGCCATGTGGCTCATCAAGAGCATCCAGCAACGACAGAAGACCATTCTCAAGGTGGCCGAAAGTATCGTGCGCTTTCAAAAGGATTTCTTCGACCACGGCATCAGCCATTTGAAGCCCCTTGTCTTGAGGGATGTGGCCTTGGACGTGGGGATGCATGAATCTACCATTAGCCGCGTGGTGACGGGCAAGTACATGCAAACGCCGGCGGGGCTCTTTGAGATGAAGTTCTTCTTCAGCAGTGGCCTACCCACGTCCGAGGGAGAGGCGATAGCTTCCACAAGCGTAAAGGAAGAAATAAAGAAGCTGATAGCCGAGGAGAATCCCTTAAAGCCGCTCAGCGATAGTGAAATTGTAAAACTCTTGAAGAAGAAGGGTATCAACATCGCACGGCGCACCGTGGCCAAGTATAGAGAGATGATGAATATTCTGCCCTCATCCCGCCGTAAACGTTACGTTTAAAGAGGCGAAATTTGTGGTTGACATTTTCATAACGTCTTCATATAGGGCAGCATTTTATTACAGGGTCAGGGAGGATGGAGATGAAAATTTCCGTAACTTTTAGAAACACCGAAGGTGAAGATTGGTTCAAAAATTACGTAAGTGAACGCCTGGAAAAGTTGCACAGGTATCTTGATAAGCCGGCGGAGGCCCATGTGGTTTTGTCGGTTGAGAAGTTTAGAAACGTAGCCGAGATAAACCTTTCCGATAACGGGGTCAATATCATCGCCAAAGAAGAAGCCAAAGAGATGATAACGGCCATCGATAATGCGGTAGAAAAGATAGAGCGGCAGTTAAAAAAGCATAAAGAAAAGATGAGGGTGCACAAGAACGTCTCCACCCGGGAAGAGCAGGAAGCGGAAGGGGGAGAGGGAGAGCTGCCCCAAGGGAAAATAGCCGATTTTCGCCGCGTAGTGCTCGCTCACTTAACGGTAGACGACGCCATATCCCAGATGGAAGAGAAAAAGAAGCGATTCTTCCTCTTTCGAGACGCCTCGTCGGAAAAAGTATGCCTCCTATATAGACACGATAGCGGGGGTTACGGTCTCATCGAAACCAATGCCTGAACAGCGAGGGGAAGTTGATGAAGCTGACCGAGATGATGGGTCCGGGATGTATTATCGGCTCCCTGGAGGTGAAGAACAAGGAAGAAGCTCTGAGAGAGCTGACCAGGGCAGCTTTGCACGACATTTCACCGGAAGAGCTCGAAGGAGTAGTGAAGGTGCTCCTGGATCGGGAAAAATTGGGTAGCACGGGGATTGGAGATGGGACGGCTATTCCTCACGGTAAAGTATCAACCGTCGATTCGATGAAGGTGGCCTTCGGGCGTTCCCTCAAGGGGATAGATTTTAATGCCCTGGATGGGAAGCCCGTCTTTCTCTTTTTTTTGCTCCTTGCCCCAGAAGGCTCCCAGAGCATCCATCTGAGGGTTCTCGCCAAGATATCGCGTATGGTGAGGGACGCTTCCTTTCGTACCCGATTGATGGGGGCAAAAGACAGTAAGGAGCTATACGAAATTATAAGTAAGCAAGATGAATGCTGCTGACTTTGCCGGCATTCGACTGGGGGAGGTCATCTCCGGACTGATGGAGAGAGGAGAGATAGAGTGTCTGGGGGGGCTAAAGGGTTTAGGAAGGCCCCTGGTGCATCCTACCTTGACCGTATGTACCCCGGTCGAGGTCATGGCGATGAGGGAGGGTCAGGCCACCATCGCCCTCTTTCTTTCTCCCTGTGCAGCGTGGGTACGGTGGGGAAAGTGGGGAGATGCCCTTTCCATCCCCGTGTTTAAATCTTCCCTGGACCTTTACCCACTAATGGGCAAGATTAAGGGGTTGCTAAGAGAGCTTTGCGAGGGAGTAAAGATGCTCCATGGGAGCCTGATAGCGGTAAAGGGGCATGGTATTCTGCTTACGGGGCCAAGCGGGGTGGGAAAATCGAGTTGTGCTTGGTTACTGATGAAAAGGGGACACCGCATGATCGCGGATGATGCCGTAATCCTTAAGCGGACAAGGGAAGGTTGCCTACTGGGACAGGCACCCGAACGCACGAGAGGGTACATACATTTAAGGGGGAAAGGTATCGTACGTCTACCCGAGCGAAACCTGGTCGAAAGTGCCCCCGTTTTTTTGAACGTCGATTTGACGAAAGAGGGGGAGGAAAAGGTGGAACAATGGAAGGTGTGCGGAGTTTCTGTCCCGCGAGTACAATGGAAAGGGGGAGGTGGGGAGGAACTTGCAAGAAGGGTCGAAGAACTCGTCCATTGAAGAGAGAGGTCTAAAAATAGTTATCATTACAGGGCTTTCCGGATCCGGCAAGAGCACGGCCTTAAGGGCCCTGGAAGACATAGGTTTTTTCTGCATCGACAATCTGCCCGTAGAACTCCTGCCCCAGTTTATCGATATCCACTTACGCGCTAAAAAGCAGGTCACCCAGGCGGCCATCGTCATGGACCTGCGGGAGGCATCTTTTCTTGACAAGTATAAGTCTGTATTTGATTCCCTGAAGGGGAAGGGGTTCCCCATCGAGATTTTGTTCCTCGACGCGGGTGACGATGCCCTGATTAACCGCTTTAGGGAAACGCGAAGGCTTCACCCATTGGCCCCCGGTGGCTCCATCATCGAGGGCATCCATGAGGAGAGGGAGAAACTCGCCGAACTCAAGGAGATGGCCGATTACGTCATCGATTCCACTTCTTACAACATCCACCAGTTGAAGGAAGCGGTGCAAAAGATATTTGTCGGGGAAAGAACGGGAAAGAAACTGACCGTGGTAATCACCTCCTTTGGCTATCGTTTCGGCGTTCCCGTGGAGGCGGATATCGTGTGGGACGTCAGGTTTTTAAGGAACCCGTATTTTGTGAAGGAACTGAAGGATTTCGACGGGCATCACCCGGCGGTTAAGGCTTACGTCTTGGAGAACGATGACGGGCTCAAATTTATCGAAAAGATGCAGGACCTCCTCTCTTTTCTTCTGCCCCTTTACGACCGGGAAGGGAAGGTGCGCCTGCACATCGCCTTAGGTTGTACGGGGGGTAGACATCGATCGGTGGTCATGGCCAATGAATTTGCCCGCTTCCTTACCCGCGAAGGCTACAACGTAAACCTCAATCACCGGGACATAACGAAGAGCTGATTTAGCTTACCTCGCCTAATTTTTTCTCAACATTGTCCTTTATCCAGTGGGCATCCCACCATTCCTCGGGATTTACGAAATGGCCGTTTACGAGGATAGAAAAGTGCAGGTGATCTCCCCCGGCGAGGCCCGTCTGTCCGCTCGTGCCGATCGGGTCCCCTTTCTTTACCATTTTCCCTTTTTGGGTGGTAATGCTGGCCAGGTGGGCATAGAGGGAAAAGACGCCCTGACCGTGATCGATGATAACGGTTTGGCCGTAGATACCTATACTACCGGTAAATACGACGATACCATTATTGGCTGCTTCTATGGGGGCATTGGCCGTGGAGGCTAAATCTACCCCTTCGTGCACGCTCGTTCCTACCTCTTTGCCCTGATAAGTATACGTTCTCTGGTCTCCAAACCGGGCCATGGTGGATGCGTTTTTCATTCTCAGAAATGCCCCTTCCCAGAATCTTTTTGCCTCCGAGCGGCTGCAAATGTTACGGATAAAGGCATTGTTTTCTTTTCTCATTTCGGAGTTAACGTAAATGAATATTTCCAGTGGGCTTTTGCCCTGAAGGGCAGGGTTCAGCTGGGCAAATTCGGGCATTTTGCTGTTCAGGAATTGTTCCGAAAGGGGCATCCGGTCGTGACGAAACTTCCTCTTGAGGACGAGATGTGCCACCGGCGCGGAAGCCTCGTTTCCCCCCAGATCACGGGCGTAGAGTTTTATGGCGTTGCCTTGGGAAAGGGCATCGATAGGTAGGGCAAAATAGGCGATATATCCAGGGGCCCCGGCGATAGGCGCAGGATAAGCAGGGAAGAATTCCTCGTTTACTTTGACCCCGGCGATATTTACGGGTTTGGAAACACGGAAACCCACCACCCCTGCTCCTCCTAAATTGATATGGGTGATGGGTGAAACGAGGGATAGTTGGGGTGGATGCGCATCGATGGTAACGAGGACGTGAAGGATTCCTTCGTTTCTCCACAGGGAGCGATCGTAGGCAAACAAAGAGATAGTGGCCGGGCCATCGCTGAGCTTCAGGGTCCGGGGTTCGATGACGAAAGCTAATGTCTTCTTTTTCTCAGATTCACCGCGGTATGTTTGATTTATCAGCGTGTGCGTCTCTTTTCCCTGGGTAACGATAACTTTGATTTGCGAAAGGCCACTTTGTTTATCTTCGAATATGGCGGTAATCGAGCTTCTCTCTCCTATATGGGTAATTTGCGGCGTAACGGATATGACGGGCTTGGAAATTTCGCCTACGGTAAGGAAGAAGGTAACCGTGGCGATCATGATGAAGGCCAGGGCAATCAAGGTCAGGTAAATTTTCCTTGTCTTCCAGGGATCGGGGATGGTTACCTTGAGCGTTTCTCTCTTTTCCATATGATTCCTCCCTTTCGCATGGCTTGCGCAAGTTTAGAGTTCTTGCTATATTTATTCTTATGAGTCAAGGTTCTTCTCCTGGGGGTGAGTGGATGCAAAGCGCTATCCTGAAGGAAAAGCATGTCATTTTGGGGGTAACGGGTGGTATTGCCGCCTATAAAGCGGCCGAGTTGACAAGGGAATTGGTAAAGGCCGGGGCGTTGGTGCGGGTGGTGATGACGGAAAATGCCACGCGCTTTGTTACCCCCCTCACCTTTCAGGTTTTGTCGGGTCATCCCGTCTTTACCGACATGTTCAAGCAGGATGTTTACGATATTAACCACATCTCCCTCACCGCAGAGGCATCCCTTATGGTCATAGCGCCTGCGACGGCCAATATAATCGGCAAGATAGCAAGCGGCATTGCCGACGATTTGCTTAGTACTACCGTTATGGCCATGAAGGCCCCGGTTCTCATCTGCCCCGCCATGAACAGCCGTATGTATGGAAATCCTGTCGTTCAGGCCAATATCAACCGGCTTAAGGATTTGGGTTACCTCTTTGTGCCGCCGGGTTATGGAGAACTCGCCTGCAAGACAGAGGGAGAAGGAAGGCTCGCCGACCTGGCGTTTATCATGGAAGGCATAAAGAAGGCCCTCACCCCGAAGGATCTAACGGGCGAGCGGGTCCTCGTTACGGCCGGTCCAACCCGCGAAGCCCTGGATCCCGTTCGTTTCATCTCCAATCACTCCACCGGCAAGATGGGGTACGCCTTGGCCCAGGTCGCCGCCCGCCGAGGGGCGGAAGTGGTGCTCGTCTCCGGTCCCACCCATCTGGAACCCCCCGTTGGGGTGGAGACGGTAAAGGTATCTTCTGCCCGCGAGATGAGAGAGGCCGTTTTGGCCCGCAAAAAATGGGCTACGGTCATTGTCAAGGCCGCGGCCGTCGCCGATTATCGTCCTGCCATGCAGTCGCCGCAAAAGATAAAGAAGACGGAGCAGGAACTCACCCTGCACCTCGAAAGAAACCCGGATATCCTGGCCGAGGTGGCGAAAGACAAGGGTGAACGGATCGTGGTGGGCTTTGCCATGGAGACGGAGGCACTCCTTAATGAGGCAGCAAAAAAGCTCAAGGAGAAGCATCTTGACCTAATCTGTGCCAACGACCTCTCGGAGCCCGGGGCCGGCTTTGCCGTGGATACGAACCGTTTAAGCCTCATCGATGCGGATGGGAAGATTGAACACTTGCCTCTCATGAGCAAGGAAGAGGCTGCTTTTCACATTCTGGATCGCATAAAGGAGATGATCGATGCCCGGCGCAAACGCCGCGAAAGAAGAAATTAGGGCCCTTATTCGCGCCATCCGTAACCAAGCTTACGTTGCCCGTGAATTTCCCCGTTTCCGGGCAAGGTACAGAAGGGAGGCCCCTAATCTCAACATGGAAGAGGTGGAAAGAGAGCTGGGTAACTGCCGGCGCTGTCCCCTCCATGAAGGCAGGACCCACATCGTTTTTGGCGAGGGGAACCCACGGGCCAAGCTCGTCTTCGTAGGAGAAGCGCCGGGGGCAGATGAAGACCGGCTGGGACGACCGTTTGTGGGAAAGGCGGGGCAACTGCTTACGCGTATCATTGAGGCCATGGGCATGAAGAGGGGGGAGGTCTATATCTGCAACGTCCTCAAGTGCCGGCCTCCCCAGAATCGGACCCCCCTCCCGGCGGAGATGGAAGTGTGCGGGCCATTTTTGGAGAAACAACTGGCGGTGATAAAGCCGACCGTTATTTGCGCCTTGGGGAGTATAGCGGCAAAGTTTCTTTTGAAGACGGATGCCCCCATTACGGCCATTAGGGGCAGGTTCCATGATTATCGGGGGATCCCTTGCCTGCCTACCTACCATCCTGCGTATCTCTTGAGAAACCCTGCGGCCAAGCGGCAAGTGTGGCAGGATATGAAATTAATCATGGATAGACTCGGGGTTAAAGGATGAGAAAAATTTTGTTTTTCGTGGCCCTCGCTTCGGTTTTCTTCGCTGGCATCTTAGGTGCCTCCGAACGCCCCGTTTTCAACGTGATTTCCGTAAACGGGGCCATTACACCCCCCGTGGCCGAATACATTTTACAAAATATCAAAGAGGCAGAAAGGGAAAAGGTAAGCGGGTTGATAATTCTCCTCGATACGCCGGGGGGGCTCGATGCCTCCATGAGGGACATCGCGAAAGGGATTCTCAATGCCCCCTTGCCTGTGGTGGTTTACGTGCATCCGGCGGGGGCACGGGCCGCCTCGGCGGGGGTGATCATCACCATTGCTGCCCATGTGGCCGCCATGACTCCCGGTACCAATATCGGCGCCGCCCATCCCGTCGCCCTCGGGTTTGGTGGGGGTGGGGATAAGACGATGAAGCAGAAACTCGAGAACGACGCGGCGGCCTACGTGCGAGGCATCGCCAAGAAGCGCCATCGTTCCGAGGAATGGGTAGAAAGGGCGGTCAGGACGAGTGAGTCCATTACGGCGGAAGAGGCGCAGAAGAAGGGGGTAGTGGATTTCGTTGCCGTGGACCTGCCGGATCTCTTGAAGAAAATGGACGGCATGAAAGTAGTCGTGGGGGAGACGAAACACGTTATAAAGACGACGGATGCCCTCATCCAGGAGAAGAAGATGGGTGCCCGCCAGCGTATACTTTCCGTCATCAGTGATCCCAATATTGCTTATATCCTTCTCCTTTTGGGACTTGCCGGCCTCTATTTCGAGTTTTCCCATCCCGGCATCATTCTGCCGGGGGTGGTGGGGGCCATTTCTCTGATTTTGGCCTTCTTTGCCCTTCAAACCCTACCCCTCAATTACGCCGGTATCCTTCTTATCCTCCTCGCCATTGCCCTCTTCATTGCTGAAATGAAGGTCATAAGCCATGGGATACTCACGGTGGGAGGGGTGGTCTCCCTGGCCATCGGTTCCCTCATCCTCTTCGATTCCCCCGATCCCGCCTTGCGGGTGTCCTTGGACGTTATGATCCCCTTTCTCCTCGTAATTACCCTTTTTTTCGTTGGGGTCATAGTGCTCGTGGTCAAGGCACAGGTGAGAAAGAAGCAAACGGGGAAAGAAGGCATGATCGGTCTAAAAGGCGTGGTGATGGATGACTTCGCTCGGGAAGGGAAGGTATTCGTCCACGGTGAATATTGGAATGCCACCTCCGCGAAACCGCTGAAGAAGGGCGCCCACGTGCGGGTGGTAGGTATCGATGGTTTGAAGCTCCGGGTGGAAGAAGTTTCCCCGGAGCAAGAATAAAGAGAAAGGAGAGACGACTATGCCGGTACTGATGGTATTATTATTTCTGGTCATCCTCTTTCTGGCCTCGGCGATCCGGGTGTTGAACGAGTATGAGAGGGCCGTTGTCTTCCGTCTGGGTCGCATCATCGACGTAAAGGGGCCGGGTCTCATCATCCTCATTCCCATCATTGACCGTATGGTAAGGGTGGATATGAGGACGATCACCATGGATGTGCCTGCGCAGGACATCATCACCCGAGACAACGTTTCCATCAAGGTCAACGCCGTGGTTTACTTCCGCGTCATGGATGCCAATGCCGCCGTAACGGAGGTGGAAAACTACCTTTACGCCACCTCCCAGCTGGCCCAGACCACCTTGAGGAGTGTTTGCGGTCAGGTGGAACTCGATGAGATCCTTTCGGAGAGGGAAAAGATCAACACCCAACTTCAGGAGATCCTCGACAAGAGCACCGATGCCTGGGGTATCAAGGTGACCATGGTGGAGGTCAAGCACATTGACCTCCCGGAAGAGATGAAGAGGGCCATGGCGAAACAGGCAGAAGCGGAAAGGGAGAGAAGGGCGAAGGTCATTTCGGCGGAAGGTGAATTTCAGGCAGCTCAGAAGCTGATCGAGGCCGCCGCTTTGATGAGCACTCAGCCCATTTCGGTCCAGCTTCGCTATCTTCAGACTTTGAGCCACATTGCAGCGGAGAACAACTCCACTACCATCTTCCCCGTCCCTATTGACCTTTTCCGTCCTTTTATGGTGGATAGGGAAAGGAAGCCCTGAAAGGAGGCCCTGATCGTATGGAAAAGAAGAGGACCATGAATATCATCGTGGGTGGTATGGTGCTTATCTGCCTGGGGGTACTTATCATTTTGAGCCATGCGGGTATCTTTCCCTTTGCCAAGAGTTGGCCCGTTCTCCTCATCGTCATCGGCATCGGGGTGCTCATTCAGTACGTAAAGGATATTGGTGGTTGGGTTATTCTCATCGTGGGGCTCATCTACCTCATCATGGAGACCATGGAGGTTAAGCTGGAGGCCCTTTGGAAGTACCTGATGCCGGTGGTTCTCATCGTCATTGGCGCAGGCTTACTCGTTCAGCGTAAAAAGAAGTGAGGGGAAAAGGGAGAGATGAAAATCCTGCTCGCCCAGAAAGACCTGAAAAGAGAAAATAGGATCAAACGTGAAATCGCCCGCCGGGGATGGGAATTCATTACCTGTGAAAGAGGGGACGAGGCTTTCCAGGTTCTGACCTCTGCCAATCCCCCCTGCATTGCGGTCATCGATGACGATCTGCCCGAGATGGACGGGAAGGAAATCTGTCGGCGCGTAAGGAAGAAGGGAAGGCGCCTCGGCCGGTATATCTACATCATCCTCACCGGTGAAGATGCTAACCCCCAGTCCGCAATAGCGGGTTTATGCGCCGGGGCCGACGATTACCTTGCTCCTTCTTCCTCCATCGATGAAATAATGGCCAGGATTTGCGTGGGACAAAGACTTTGCGAGTATACGCAGGATCTCGTTTCGGAAAATGAGAAGATCAAGCTTATTTCGAGGCTCGAACCCATGACAGGAGTCTTCAACCGCGCCGCCACCCTCGAGGAATTGAATATGGCCATGTACCGGGCCAGGCGGGAAAAGATCCCCCTCTCGACGATTCTCTTCGACGTGGAAGGGATGCACGACTTAAATGAGCGCTACGGAAGCAGGACGGGGGATCGACTCCTTCAAGAAGTGGCGAGGACTATGAGTGCCCACATAAGAAAAAGTGACGTCTTGGGGCGGCTGGCGGGAGACGATTTTCTGTTAATCCTGACCGGCGTCGATGAAAGGAAGGCGAGAAAGATAGCTGGTCGCTTGAAAAGGGTCGTGGAGGATGAGAAGTTTCCGGGTAAGGACGTTGCGTTCCATGTCAAGATGAAGGCCGTCGTAACTTACTGGGATGGGGTGAAAAAACCGGAAGAGTTGCTCTCTCACGCTTATAGTGCTTTAGGCGCCGTCCGCCTGGGGAAGGCTAATTAGGGCAGATGATAACGGCGAGCCGATCGGCCAGGGCCAGGCCCTTGGGCGTGGGCCGGAGTCGGTTATGGTCCACGATGAGATAGCCCTCCTGAAGAAGGGATTCGAGCAGAGGAGAGTGGCGGACAAGCTCCTTGTTTACCCCGTCCCGGGTGCGCAGGCCGAGAAAAATCTCCTCGAAGATGGCATCTTCGCGCGTAATCTCTTCCTTGCCTTCGATGGGCTTTACCCCTTTTTCCGTTTTTCTTAGGTATCTTGTGAGGGATGAGGTGTTCCACCACCGATGATGGCCGTCGAAGGAATGGGCGGAGGGGCCGAGCCCCAGATAAGGCACCCGTTGCCAGTAATGAAGGTTGTGTCGGGAATAAAACGCATCATCGCGGGCGAAATTGGAGACCTCATAATGGATGAAACCGTGTTCCGAAAGGAATCCGTCGGTGGCTTGGAAAAATTGCCATTTCATTTCCTCGTCCGGGAGATTTAGTTCCCCCCTTTTTGCCCTTTCATCGAGGGGGGTACCTTCTTCTAAGGTCAATTCGTAACAGGAGACATGGGGTATGGCGAGATTGATTACCTGCTTGAGGTTATCCTCCCATACCTCGATGGACTGTTGAGGGAGGCCGTAAATGAGGTCGATCCCTATATTTACAAAGCCTGCTTCCTGGGCGTTTTTTACGGCTACCACGGCATCTTCGGCCCGATGCCGCCTGCCTAAGAAAGCCAAATCTCCGTCATCGAAAGATTGAACGCCGATGATGAGGCGGTTTACCCCTAATTGGGCGAGTGCCTTAAACCAGGTTCGGTCCCCGTCGGCAGGGTTGACCTCCACCGTTACTTCCGGGTTCCGGGTCAGGGAAAAAAAGCGGAAAACACCGTTTAACATGGTCTCGATGAATGGGAGGGGAAGAAGCGACGGACTTCCTCCCCCTACGTAGATGGTGGAAAAAGGGGGGAAGGCGCCCCGGTACATTTCCATTTCCCTCACCAGGCCTTCGATGAAGGGACCCATGAGCTCTAAGTTCGTAATAGAGTAAAAGTGGCAGTAGGGGCACTTGCGGGCGCAAAAGGGGATGTGGATATAAAGGCCGGCCTCACTCATGGTCCGATTTCAGGACGGCGAGGAAGGCGCTTTGGGGGATGTGCACCTCCCCTATCATCTTCATACGTTTCTTTCCTTTTT
Organism: Syntrophales bacterium; assembly: GCA_035358955.1. Lineage (GTDB taxonomy): Bacteria > Desulfobacterota > Syntrophia > Syntrophales > UBA8958 > JAOAFE01. The sequence goes on from DAORXN010000018.1 coordinate 36,794, forward strand.
TCTGTTTTTCGAGGAGTTTTCTCTTTCTCGTGATATCACCGCCGTAACATTTGGCCGTCACGTCCTTCCGATAGGGGTTGATCGTCGTCCGGGCGATGATTTCACTTCCGATGGCAGCCTGGATGGCAATTTTGAAGAGCTGACGCGGGATTTCCTCTTGCAGGCGTTCACAGGCAAGAAGGCCCCTCTCCCGCGCCCGGTCCCGGTGTACGATCTGGGAGAGGGCATCTACCTTCTCCCCGTTGACGAGGATGTCGAGGAGAACGAGGTTGCTCTCTCGGTAGTCGATGAGCTCATAGTCAAAGGAACCGTAGCCTTGGGTGCCCGATTTGAAACGGTCGTAGAAATCGAAGATAACCTCCGAGAGGGGCATTTCGTACGTGAGTTCCACCCTCCCCGGGCTGGGGTAGTGGAGGTGGGAATTTTCTCCCCTTTTCTCCTGGCATAACTTCATGACGGCTCCCAGGTATTTGTCCGGCATGATCATCTGGGCGCGTATGAAAGGTTCTTCCGCCTTCACGATGTGCGCGGGGTTGGGATAGTGGGCAGGGTTATCCACCATGACCACCGTGCCGTCCCGCAGGGTGAACCGGTACTTGACGCTGGGGACGGAGAGGATGATGGATAGCCCGTATTCCCGCTCCAGCCTTTCCTGGACCACCTCCAGATGCAGAAGCCCCAAGAAACCACATCGGAAGCCCTGTCCTAAGGCCACAGAGCTGTCTTTTTCGTAAACGAAGGCTGCATCGTTTAGCTTGTACTTTTCCAGGGCTTGGGCGAGGTCCTCGTAGTCATCGGAAGCAATGGGGTAGATGGAGGCAAAAACCACGGGCTTGGCTTCCCTAAATCCCGCCAGCGGCGCTGAGCAGGGCCTTTCCTCATGGGTGATGGTATCTCCCGTTTGAACATCGGAGATGTTCTTGATGCCCGCAATAATGTATCCCACCTCCCCGGCGGAAAGGGTGTCCCTTCTTATGCGGGTAAGGCCAAACCTTCCCACCTCTTCCACTTTGTAAACGGCATCGCTGTGGATGAGCCTGATTAGATCTCCCGTTGCCACTTCGCCGTCGAACACCCGGCAATGAATGACCGTGCCGCGGAAAGAGTCGTACTGGGCGTCAAATATGAGGGCCGCAAGCGGTGCGTTTTTATCGCCCTTAGGAGGGGGGATGCGTTCTACGATGGCTTCGAGGATGGCTTCTATCCCGATCCCTTCTTTGGCCGAACAGGCGAGGTGGTCTTTGGGATTGAGCCCTAATTCTACTTCTATTTGGTTGAGCACGCGGGGTATGTCGGCCGAGGGGAGGTCGATCTTGTTGATAATAGGTATGATGGCGAGGTCGTGTTCCAATGCGAGATACAGGTTAGCGAGGGTCTGGGCCTGAACGCCCTGGGTCGCATCGATGACGAGAAGTACCCCCTCACAGGCGGCGAGGGCCCGGGAAACCTCATAGGAGAAATCCACATGGCCAGGCGTGTCAATGAGGTTAAGGAGATACTCTTTTCCGTCACGGGCCCGGTAGGGCAGGGTGATAGCCTGGCTCTTGATCGTAATGCCCCTTTCCCGCTCGATGTCGAGGTTGTCAAGAATTTGGTCCTTGAATTGCCTCGGCTCCACCACCCCAGTAATCTCGATCAGGCGATCGGCCAGGGTGGATTTGCCGTGGTCAATATGGGCAATGATGCTGAAGTTACGAATATTTTCCATCATCCTCGCAATCGAAAAAGGCCCTTCCACTAAAAAAGAAGGGCCTTCGCGGATGAATCAGCAACCGGTTAGCCGAGCTTTTTTAATAGGGCCTCCGACACCTCTTTCACCCCGGGGGTCCCGTCCACTTCGATTACCTTGACGCGTTCCTTGAAGAAATTAACGGCGGCCAAGGTCCCTTCTTTCGTATCGTAGTAAATATTGTGACGTTTGTCGATGGCCTCTTCATCCTGGTCATCGGCTCGGGTAGTCAAGGTTTCGCAACCACACACGCGGCAGACGAGCTTCCCGTCTTTCTCCGCCGGTTTGATGGCATCGATATAGATGTTGTTCGGGTGATTGTTGTCGTTGGCACAGAGCCTTCGACCCATGATCCTTTTTTTTGCCGTTTCCCGATCCAGGACGATTTCGATCACGTAGTCCAATTTGATGTTTTCCTTGTTCAGGGCTTCCCACAGCGCCCGCGCCTGATTTAGGTTCCGGGGAAAACCATCGAGGAGCCAGCCGTTTTTGCAGTCATCCGCCTTTAACCTTTCGAGAATCATGGGAATGGTAATCTCGTCGGGGACCAGTTCTCCTCGGTCGATGTAAGCCTGGGCCTTTTTCCCGAGTTCCGTACCCGCCTTTATGTTTTCCCGGAAAATTACCCCCGTTTCAATGTGGGGTACATTGAATTTCTTTTGCACCACCGCTCCCTGGGTGCCTTTACCGCTGCCGTTGGGGCCGAAGATGAGGATATTCATCGTTGGTCGCTCCTTTCTTAGTGTTTTAAAAGCGACCCTTTATAATGAAATTTTGCCTTTTTGGCAACGGGTAACCTTAAAAACTAAATGCCGCAGGAAGAGCAGTTGGAGGAACTGCAGGACGAGCAACTCGAGGAGCCGGCCGAGCTTGCACCGCTGGAGCTGGAAGATCCACCTTTCAGGAGGCTCAGATACTTCCCTTGGCCAAACCGGGACATGAGCCGGTGGGTTTTAGGGCTATGGCAGGCAGGACAGGTCGTATCGCCTTCTTCCTTCATGCCGAGGGTGAGCACTTCGAATTCTTTACCGCAGGCATCACATTTGTATTCATATATCGGCATACCCTTTACCTCGTTTTTTTCTACCAATGTATGTCCTTTGGGACTGATTGTCAAGGTAAAGGGATTTCATCCTAAGGCCGGTCGGCAACGGGTGGTACACAGGTGAACTAAAGCTTCCATATCTGCTTCTCCGACACACAGGACCGTGTCGGCCCCGCCCCAGTAAATTTTCACCATTCCGTTTTCTTCCGGCACGGCCCCACAGGTAAAGACGACGTTGTGCACGTAGCCCGCCACTTCCCAGGGGTCTTCGGGTTGGAGGATCCACTCGTCGGCCACCCCTATGATTTGGGCCGGGTCTTTTAGGTCGTGCAGGGCAACTCCTAGGCGGTAGATGGCGCCGTCCATGGTTTGGAAGACGCCGTGGAAGATGTTCAACCATCCCTGGGGGGTTTCGATGGGGGGCGCCCCGGGGCCCACTTTAAGTTCGTCCCAGTGGTAAGGTAAGGGCCGGATAAGGATGCGAGAGTTTCCCCAGTGGATGAGATCCGGGGAATATGAGATCCAGATGGACCAAGGGGAGATCTCCGTGTGGGGGCGATCGAGGCGGGCATAAAGGCCGCCGAAGCGGGCGGGAAAGATGACGACGTTGCGCATATCTGCTTGGGTGATGATGGCAACCCTTTGAAGCTCGGTAAAATCCTGCGTCCGGGCGAGGACGATACGAACCCCATGACGGCTGTATGCGCTGTAGGTGATGAGGAATTCGCCATCGAGAAAGGAGATGCGAGGGTCTTCTACCCCGAACTCCTCGTAGGTGGCGAAGGGCTCTAAGTCGGATGGGGTGATGAAAGGTTGGGGACGAACTTTAAATTTGAATCCGTCCGCACTTTCCGCCAGGCCGATGACGGATCGCCCATTCCGGAGATGGCTGCGAAAGAGCATGATGTATCGATCTTCGTGTTTTACCACCCCCGCGTTCAGCACCGTGACGACGGGATAGGGAACATCGTCGCGGGTTAAAATGGGGTTCTTCGCATAGCGCCTAACGATCGCTTCTCTACGCGCGCCCATAGTCGTCTTCCGAACGCTCTATATCATCCTCCCCGAAATAATCTCCCGTTTGGACCTCGATGAAGACGAGGTTTTTCTCCCCTTCGTTTTCGATGCGATGCCAGGCTCCTCGGGGCAAGTCGATGGCCTCCCCTGCGTGAAGCTTTTTCTTTTCCCCGTTCAAGGTGACTATTGCCCGGCCCTCAACTACATACCAGTGTTCCGAACGGTGCTTGTGTCGCTGATAGCTGAGCCTCGCACCGGGGTAGACGGTAATCCTTTTTACCTTATGGTTCGCTTCATCGGAAAGGACCTCGTAGAAACCCCAGGGGCGATGGTCTTCTCTCTTGCTCTCGTTTAGGATGCGTTCGTAGAGGTGGAGATAGTCGTCCACCATGCGCTCGACGGTGAAGCGCTCCTCCACCCACTTGCGACATTCAATGCGATTCAAATTCCTCACCTGGGGTAAAATATCCACCATCTCTTCTGCCCGGGAGACGAGGAATCCCGTTTTCTCATGGGCGACAACCTCCGGCATGCTTCCCCTATTTACGGCCACTACCGGCGTTCCGCAGGCCATCGCCTCCACCACGGAAAGGCCGAACGGCTCGTCGAAGTTGATGGGATGAAGAAGGGCATAGGCCTTGCCCAAAAGGTCGTTGCGTTCTTCAGGGCCGGCACTCCCCACGTAAACGATGTTTTCGGAGAGAAAAGGGCGCACCTGGTTTTCGAAGTAGGCCTGATCCTGGATGATGCCGGCAATTACCAGCTTCATGCCTGCTTTTTGGGCAATTTCTATACATTCTCGTGTTCCCTTCTCGTGATGGATGCGCCCAAAAAAAAGGAGGTACTCTCCCGGTTCGGGACGGAACGTAAACTGGGAAAGATCGATGCCGTGATGAATGGTGGCCACATAGGAGAGGCGAGGGTTCTTATCCGCTTCACTTATCGCTACGTAATAAACCCGGTCGTTGTACTTCTCGTAGACGGGGAGAATCTTAGGAGAGGAAAAGCCGTGGATGGTGGTTACGACCGGCGTTTCGGTCAAGCCCGTATAGGTCAAGGGCAAAAAGTCGAAGTGGTTGTGGATAATATCGAATTCCTTTGCCGATTCGAAAAGGTGAGAAATATGAAGGGCCTCCCACACCTTGGGGTCGAGGCTTCTGTCTTCCTCGTAACCGCGGGGGCAGACGCCACGAAGTACGGCTTTCGTTTGGGAGTCCAGGGTGGCAAAAAGGGTGACATGAACACCCCTTTTCACCAACCCCTCCGTGAGGAGGGAGACGACATTTTCCCAGGGGCCATAGTGCCTGGGCGGTGTGCGCCAGGCGATGGGTGAAAGCATGGCTACTCTCATGGTCAACCTCTTAAGGCTGATACCAGATTTCTCATCCACCTTCAACGGTAAGGAGGGGATGAAAAAGGGTGGGGAAAAATGATAGAGGTGTTCTATGGTACAGGTAAGAGAGATAAGGGTTAAAGGCATCCTTTCTCGCTCCCAGATTTACGATTATACCCTGAATCCTTACGTGGGATGCGAACATGCGTGTGCCTATTGCTATGCGAGGTTCATGAAGCGATTTTCCGGGCATGAAGAGCCTTGGGGAGAGTTCGTGGATGCCAAGATTAATGCACCCGAACGGCTCAAAAGAGAGATAAAATCGAAAAGGCCCGGTCATGTGTGGATAAGTGGGGTGTGCGATCCCTATCAGCCCGTAGAAGAAGAATTGCTCCTAACACGCCAATGTCTCGAAATACTCGTGCCTGCTTCGTGGCCGATTACCATTCAGACCAAGTCGCCTCTGGTGATGAGGGATAGAGACGTAATTTCTTCCAGCAACAAGGTAGAGGTGGGGTTTTCTCTTGCCACGCTCGATGAGGATGTGAGGCAGATTTTTGAGCCCCATGCCCCGCCGATCTCAGATCGTATTCAGGCCTTGAAGGAGCTACATAATTTGGGAATCAGGACCTTTGTCATGATTGCACCTGTGCTGCCTAAGGCGGATGAGCTTCTGGAGTCTCTGGCGGATGGGGTAGATTTCGTTCTCGTCGATCGACTCAACTATCATTACGCCGATCGGTTGTACGATCGCCTGGGGCTTTCGTTTGCCCGTAAAGGCCCTTTTTTCCTTGAGGCAGGGCGGAAGATAAAGGCATTTTGCGAAAATAGGGGAATCCCCTGTGAGATATTATACGATTGATCGCGCTTTTTTTCTCCGCCTGTAAACGGCCAGGCCGTAAAAGAAGGCATTGATGACCACGACGAAAGATCCGAGAAGAAACTGGATTTCCCCGGTGAGGCGCTCGGGATAGATGATGGGCAGAAGGTAGTGCTCGATAAAATCACCCTCGTATCCCCGATCGCCGGCAAGAAGGCGAAACCTGTTTTCCCAAGGTGTTAGGGGACAGACGCCGCCTGAATATTCGATCCAGGCACCCCAGGCGCAAGCGGGTAGGTGTAAAAAGGCGACCCGCGGATGGCGAACGACAATGATGCCTCCCCAAACAACAAAGATAATGAAGAGCATGTGAACGATAACCAGAAAGTTGGAAAGGATAAAGTAGAACTCCATCTGTTCCCTTCTTACTGCACCGTCGCCCGGGTCAGGTTCTCGAAGGAAGTGTATTTTTCCAGGAAGGCGAGCTCCACGGTGGAGATGGGGCCGTTTCTTTGCTTGGCGATGATAATTTCGGCGATGCCCTTCTTGGGATTGTCTTCCGATTTGTTGTATACCTCGTCCCGGTAGATGAAGACGATTACGTCGGCGTCCTGCTCTATGGCCCCCGATTCGCGCAAGTCTGCCATCTGGGGGCGGCGGTTGGTTCGGTCCTCTACCTTTCTGTTGAGCTGGGAAAGGGCGATCACGGGGACGTTGAGCTCCTTGGCCAGGGCTTTGAGGGATCGGCTGATTTCGGAGATTTCCTGCTCCCGGGATTCTCTATATGCTGTACCACGCATGAGTTGCAGATAGTCTATGATGATGAGTCCCAGGCCGTGTTCTGCCTTTAGGCGCCTGGATTTTGCCTTCATCTCCAAAACCGTGAGGGCGGGCGTGTCGTCGATAAAAAGCGGCGCCTCCGAGAGAAGACCGGCGGCATTGGTCAACTTGGGCCAGTCCATCTCCCCTAAGAAACCTTTCCTGATACGCTGAGAATCTACCTTGGCCGTCGAAGAGAGGAGACGCATGGCGATTTGTTCTTTGGACATTTCGAGGGAAAAGATGGCGACCGGTATATTGGACTCCACCGCCGCATGGCGGGCAATGTTGAGGGCAAAGGCCGTTTTTCCCATGCTGGGCCGCCCGGCGATGATAATGAGATCCGATCGCTGCAGGCCGGAGGTCAATTCATCGAACTTGTCAAAACCGGTGGGGACGCCTGTAATAAGTTCCTTGCTTTCGTACAGCCGCTCGATGGTGCGGAAGCTGTCCTTGATAATCTCCTTCAGGGGGTAGAAGGACCTTCTTATCTTATTTTGTGAGATTTCAAAGATGGCATGTTCGGCTTCGTCGAGAATATCGTCCACCTCCGAGGCCTGTTCATAGCTCTTCGTGAGGATGTCTGTGGCCGAGCTGATGAGACTGCGCAAGATCGCCTTTTCCCGGACGATTTTCGCATAGTAGGAGATGTTGGCGGCCGAGGGGACACTGTCCACCAGGGAGGCCAGATATGCCGCGCCCCCCACTTGGTCGAGCTGTTTTTTGTCCCGCAGGTGGTCAGAAAGGGTGATGAGGTCCACCGGTTCTCCACGGTCGGCCAGATCCTGCATGGCACGGAAGATCTTCTTATGGGCGTCGCTGTAAAAGTCGGAATCGGAAAGGATTTCCTGCGCTGCATTCAAGGCCTGGTTGTCCAGTAAAATCCCGCCCAGGACGGATTGCTCCGCTTCCATGTTTTGGGGTGGAACGCGATGTAAGAGGGTTTCCGTTGGTCCGTTCTTTTTCATTTCTCTTCCGGGATGACGAGGACTTTGATCTCGGCTGTTTGACCCGCTCCGATCTTTACTTTTACGGGATACTCACCGGGAATCTTGATGTTGTCTTCCAATAGGATATCCTTTCGATCCACGTATATGTTATGTTTTTCGAGGGCTAATTGAATATCCCGGTTTCCCACGGAACCGAAGAGCTTGTGTTGCCCGCCGGCGGGGTGTCTAATTTCTAGCACGAGATGGGACAGGTATTTCTTCAACTCCTCCGCTTTTTTCTGCTCTTTGGCCTTCGCCTGTTCTTCGAGTTTCTTGATCGCGGAAAGGGCGCTGATGTTCCCTTCCGTCGCCTCGGCTGCCAGTCCCCGCGGGATCAGGTAGTTTCTCGCATGGCCGTCCGAGACGTTAACAATCTCTCCCGCTTTACCCAGCGATTTTACGTCTTTTTTCAGAATGACCTTCATGATGCACCTACCCTATGGGTTTAGTCAACAGGTTCGTCATCGGCTTCCTTTTTTTTCCTGGGTTTTCTCCAATCTATCCAGAGGTCGCACACGCCGACGGCGGCCACCAGTAAAACGAAATACTGTTGAATGACGAGGAGGATGTAAAAGACCATGCGGAGGACTTGTGATACGTTCTTGGTGCGGAAGAAATACTCTACGATGGCGATGCCCTGGAGAAAGTAGACGAAGAGACAGAAAACGAGACCGTTGGTGCCTAAGATGGTGGCCCAGAAAGCCTTGAGGCCGAGGAGGGGAAGCACCAAAACCATGAAACCCGAAACGATGAGGAGCCAGATCATCATCTCCGGGGCCTTCCAGAGCGTAAGGTTTCCGAAGGCGGGAAAGGCCATGCCCCGCAGGGTAAAGATGGGCTTAAGGAGGATTATGTCTATCCAGCAGATAAAGGCGATGCCCACACCTAAAACGGAAGGCGCGATATAGGTAAGCCAACGGCTGATCTGCGGCAGGTTTTCCCGAATGGCGGCAAGTTGGTCGCTTTGGGGGGCCATATGCTGGGAGAGGCGCAGGCTTTCTGAGATGTTGGCCATTATGTAGCGGGTAACCAGGGCGTTTGGCGAAAGGCCTAAGATGGCACTTTTCACCAAAATTATGCCCAAGATGACGATGAGGGTGGTCCCTGTCGTTACCAGGATGGTTTTTTCGATGGGCCAATTTTTCTTTAGTGTTTCCTGAAGGGTAATGCCGATTACCCCTAAGAGGGCGAGAAAGATCGTATCGGCGGCACCCAGGGCCTGCCCCACCAATTCACCTATGA
>DAORXN010000019.1:0-40984 GCA_035358955.1 Syntrophales bacterium
ACGGAAAGGACGATTTCTTCCTCCCCTTCGTGGGTACTGCCTGCCACGAAGATGGGCTCTTCGGGGCGAAGGCCCAAGAACTTGCCGGCCTCTTCTGCCAAATGGGGTGATACGCGGGCGGCCAGGGCATCGTATTTGGCGTTTCCGTAGACAAAGACCCTTTCTTTGGGCATGCCTAAGGCCCGCACCCGGTTCGCATCGGCAAAAGAGATCATGCCTGCCGCCTGAAGCCCCGCCAAGCATTTTCCCCAAAACCAGCGGCTTGCCCGGTAGCGCCGAAAAGACTTATCCGAAAGGCGACCGTTCACAAGGACGACAGGGACAGAGCGTCTCCGGCAGGCGGCAAGGAAATTGGGCCAAAGCTCCGTTTCCGTGAGGGCAATGAGGTCTGGCCTTACCGAATTAAGGACACGATCCACCACGCCGGGCAGATCGAGGGGGAAGTAGATAAACCCTTCGGCCTCGGGCAGGACCCGCCTCGCCATCTCCTGCCCCGTCTCGGTGGTGGTGGAAACGATCACTTGCACCTCCGGCGCAAGCTCACTTAGGGCCCTGACCACGGCGGCGGCGGCCGTCACCTCCCCCACGGAGACGGCATGGATCCAGAGGCGTTTTTTCCCGGGAGGCAGGGCGGGTACGTGCACCCGGCCCAGGCGGGCGGCGAGATTCCGCCTGTACTTGCCCGTCGAAAGCGACTTAAACGCATAGTAAGGCAAGGCGAAGGGAAGGGCAAAGAAAAGCAGGGCGTTGTAGAGAAACATTAACGTTGACACGAATTTCCCTCCTCGTGTATGGAGATCGACATGAGCCTCATCGCCCCTTCCATCCTTTCTGCCGACTTCGGACACCTCGCGGCGGAGATACGGGCCGTGGAGGCGGCCGGTGCCGACTGGATCCACCTGGATGTCATGGATGGCCACTTTGTACCCAATTTGACCATCGGGCCTCTGGTCGTAAGCGCCATTCGTCCTTGTACCAAACTCCCCTTCGATTGTCACCTCATGATCGAGTCGCCGGAGAAGTTTGTCGCGGAATTCGCCCGCGCCGGGGCAGACATCATCACGGTCCACGTGGAAGCCACGCCGCACCTCCACCGTATCATCTCCCAGGTGAGAGACTTAGGGAAGAAAGTGGGGGTTTCTTTGAACCCGGCGACCCCTTTGAGCCTCGTGGAAACCGTTCTAACCGAAATAGACCTCCTCCTCGTCATGACGGTCAATCCGGGCTTCGGGGGTCAGCCTTTCATCTTGTCCATGTTGGAAAAAATCGCCTCCGCCCGACGGCTGATCGATGAAAAAGCGCCCCACGTCCTCTTGGAAGTAGATGGGGGCATCACGGTGGAAAACGTAGGTACCGTCGTCGCTCACGGCGCCCGAGTCATCGTGGCGGGCGCAACCGTTTTCAAAAGCGACGATTACCGAAGAACCATCGCCGCCCTCAAGTCCGCCTGACGACTTACCGGGTTTCGTAAGGCATGCACATCATCATCGACGGCTACAACATGATCAGGCAATCCCCCCATCTCCGGCAGCACGAGCGCTCAAGCCTGGAAGAGGGAAGGCATGCCCTCATCCGATTTCTCCACGGGCAACTGGCCGGCAGCCGCCACCGCATCACCGTCGTCTTCGACGGCTGGAAAGAGGGGGCACCGCAATTGGAGCGCGACCGCCTGCTCGGCATTGACCTCCTCTACTCCCCGCGGGGAGTCAAGGCCGACGAGGTGATAAAGGAGATGGCGGCCCGGGCGGGAGAAGAAATAATCGTCGTCACCTCCGACCGGGAGGTGGCCACCTTCGTCGAGCGCCGGGGAGGGACCGCCCTGCCGTCTGAGGCCTTCGAATCCTTTCTGCTGGAGAGGCGGGCAAAAAGACGGGATGGGGAAGAAGCGGCGGAGGAAGAAAGGGGGAAGAAGAAAAAGGGGCCGGCCCGGCGCCTTTCCCGAAGGGAGCGCCTGCAAAGGCAGAGGCTTGCCAAGCTATAATCCCCCTTAAAAACTTAGGACAAAGCGCTCGAGGAGAAGGCGCGGATCGCAAGCCGTCGTTTTCATGAGCCGGTCCACTTCGGCCAGCCTATTGATGGCCTCTGCAAGCTCCTTTTGCTCAAAAAGGGCGGCATTCTTCAGGAGATGGTACGCGACATAGGGGTGTAGGGCGGAGATCTCCGGGCTTAACTCTTTGAGGGTGGGGAGAAAATTGCGCTCAAACTCCCTGGGCTCCATGCTCTCTACTTGCCCTCTTGTGACCTCGAGGAGAAGGCGGGCGCGCAAGAGGAGGCCCAACTCCCGGGCAAGGAGGGAGACGAGGGCCGGGGGCGCAACTTCCTGGTCGAGAAGCTCGTTTAAGACTTTGAGGGTCTCCCTTTCCTCTTTGCGGGCCAGGGCAGAAGTCAGGCGAAAGACGGACTCGACCTTTGTCTTCTCCACCGTGGAGGCCACGTCCGCCTCCGTGATTACCTTCCGCTCCCCCGTGAGGACGACGAGCTTCTCTAACTCTCCCATGGCTTCCCTTAGGTCGTAGCCCGTCTTTGCCCCTAAGAGGTCCCAGGCCCCGGCCGATAGCCTCTTTCCCACGGAGGAGAGAAGTTCTTCTGCGCAGGCGATAAGCCTTTCTCGGCCCTCTTTTTCGCCTTTCGGGGCGGCAAAATGGATAACCCGGCCGCAAGAGGCCATGACCCGAAAGAGCTTCAGGCGCTCATCCACGTTTGACGCGGTGACGATCAGGGTGTGCCCCTCCGGCAGGCCGGAAGTAAGGAGATTCGAGACTGCCTCCCCCATCCCTTCCCCTCCCCACTCTTCTATGCCCTGCCAGAGACAGGCCTTGATGACGGGCTCGGCCCATGCGCGATCCTCTCCCAAGAAATGCCACCGCTCATCGGCCACCTCCACGAGGTCTGAGACCTTTAAGCCTTGACGGGCAAGGAAACGGGCAAATTCACGGGCTGCCTGGGCAAGGTCGCTTTTTGCGAGCTCCCGGATGCGTTCCAGGTGCTCGGCAGATGCCCGGGCAGGCTGGAGAAATCTCGCCTCGCGCACGACCACCACCTTGGGCCCGGCAAGAAGGGGAAAGGTGAGGAGGGCCTCGGTGAGCCCTTTAAGGGTGATACTGTCTCCCTCCAGGGTAAGGAGGTTGAAATCTCTTAGCTGGGGAGGAAGGAGGGCCGAAACCAGGCGCTTTAAGGCATCCTCGAGCAGGAATTCCTCTTTTCCGTAAAGGAGATAGCAGGGCCTTCTCAACCCTGATTTTATCTCTGCCAGGGCCTCTTCGACTTCACTCTTAGGGGGCATGTCAGACAATCACAAAGCGCTGGATATGCCGCACCACCTCTTCCGGATCGTCCATGACCTCCATGAGGGCCAGGTCTTCTAATCCGATCTTTCCCTCCTTCTGCATGGTCGTGCGGATCCAGTCGAGCATACCCTGCCAGTATTCGCTGCCCATGAGGATGACGGGGAAGGATTTTATTCTCTTCGTCTGGATGAGGGTGAGGGCTTCGAACAGCTCGTCCATCGTCCCGAAACCGCCCGGCAGGATGACATAGGCCACGGCGTACTTGACGAACATCACCTTGCGGATGAAAAAATACTTGTAGTCCACATGCACGTTCGCATAGGGGTTGGGCTTCTGCTCGAAGGGCAACCGAATATTCATTCCCACCGACTTCCCCCCCGCCTCGGACGCCCCTTTGTTGGCCGCCTCCATGATGCCCGGCCCGCCTCCTGTAATGACCGCAAATCCCGCCTGCGCCAGGTACCGCCCCAACAGTTCCGCCTTCTGGTAATAAGGATCCTCCGGCGTTACCCGGGCGGAGCCGAAGATAGAAACGGCTTTCCCCACCTCCGAGAGAGTCTCGATGGCATCCACGAACTCGGCCATGATTCTGAAAATGCGCCAAGATTCGTGGACCGTAAGGGCATCAATGAGATACTGCTTTTCAGTCATCAGCCGCCGGCAGATAAATCAGGAACTTCGCCTTCTTTGAAGTTTGGCGTAACGACGGCGAGCTTCCAAGGCCTTGCGCTTCCTTTTGACCGAAGGTTTTTCGTAGGCCCGACGGAGCTTAAGTTCCTTGAAGAGGCCGCTTTTGGAAAGCTTGTTCTTGAGAATCTTCAAGGCCTTCTCCACGTCGTTGTCAATAACCTTGACTTCCAATAATCACCATTCCTTTCCTTAAAAATTCGAAACCCTGCCTCGATGAGGGATCAACGAACAAGTGTTTCGGAAATAACCGCGCTCTAATGCACCTTAGGCATGAGGTGGACTTATACACAAAATTCTCATCTAAGGCAACAAAAATCTTTCCTGCGCGGGAACGTATTTCATCGTGAGGAGCAGATGGGCCGTTTCTGCCTCCTTTTTTGTGAGTTCCCCTTCTTCGAAAGAGACATCGAAAAAATGGGAGAAGGCCTCTTTCCACGCTTCGCCTATCCTTTCATGAATAAAAGTCAGGTCGCTTACGTACTCGGAGACGCAAGCGATGGTTGATTTGAGTTTTTCCAACTCTTCTTCCCGGGGGATCCGATGGGGCAGAAAACACTGATATATGCGCTCCACCTCACAGGTTATGAGCAGAGATCCGTGCTGGAGGAAGTTTTTTCGCCCCCTCACCTGGGCGCTCCCCAGAATCTTTCGCCCCCCAACGGCCAGTTCTGCCGGGGCGCAGGCAGAAAAGCAAAAAGACGTCACGGCTCCACCCTCCTTTTTTTGCCTCGGGCCGAAGGTCACGGGGATCCCCACGCGCGAAAGCCCTTCCGCCAGGGCCCGGCTTATCACGGCATAGGCATCGGGAATGCTCTCGGGAAAGATGTCGCAATTTGGCCCGCAGATAAGGGCGTAGGTTAAGTCATTTTCGTGATAGACCGCTTTGCCGCCGGTGGGCCTCGATACAATCTCTATCTTTTCTCTCCGGCAATAGGCCACATCGATCTCTGCTTCCGCCCGCTGAAAGCGGCCTAACGAGACGGCCGGCCGAAGCCATCCGTAAATTCGAAAAGTAGGCGGCAGATTCCCCTTCCCCGCCTCGAGGAAGATGGCTTCATCGATGGCCATATTCTCCGCGGCCGTCGCCCGCCGGTACGGTATGAAGCGCCATTTAACCAGAAATCAATCACCTTCCACTTCCTGGATAATAAAATCCTGATATCCCTGGGCATCCAAAAGGTCGTCGAGCTCCGTCGGGTCCTTCATCTCGATCACGATCATCCAGCCCGTATCGTGGGGGTCGCTGTTCAAGATGCCGATATCGTCCTGCAGGTCTTCGTTGACGCTTATGATTTCTCCGCTCAACGGGGAAATGAGCTCAATGGAGGCCTTGGCCGATTCGAGCACGCCGAAGGGCTCATCCCTCTCGATTTCTGTATCCGGTTCGGGCAGTTCGATCGAGACGATTTCTCCCAACTTCTCCTGGGCGTAATCGGTAATCCCCACCGTCGCCAGGTCTCCATCCACCCTGACCCACATATGCTCCCGGCTATAAAGCAGATCATCTGGAAACACTTTCATAGCTCTCACAACCCCTCTCAATCTAAAATAGTTGGTTCCTTGGAAAAACCCGTAATAAGACGACTTCCTTTTTCTGTCACCAAAACCATATCCTCCAATCTTATTCCCCACCGGCCGGGAAGATAGATGCCCGGCTCCACAGTTACCACCATTCCTTCCTCCAGCACCTCCCGGGAATGTGGGCCAAGCCGGGGCGCTTCGTGCACCCCCAACCCCACGCCGTGTCCCGTTCCGTGGGAGAAAAAATCCCCGTACCCCGCCCGGGAGATCACCTCCCGCGCGACATGATCCACGTAAGCACACTTAACGCCGGGACGGATGGCCTCGATGGCCTTCATCTGGGCTTCCCTCACCACCTGATAGGCGCGCATCACCTCCTCCGTACGCCCCAAGAGGAACGTACAAGTTTCATCGGACCGATAACCTTCTTCCCCCACGGCCCCGAAGTCCAAGATCACCACTTCACCTTTCTTAAGGACATGGGTCCCGGGTCGCGCATGGGGCATGGCCGCCCGGGGACCGGAAGCCACGATGGTAGGGAAGGCCGCCTCCAGCGCCCCCTTCTTCCTCATGCGGTATTCCAACTCGATGGCAATCTCCCGCTCCGCTACCCCCGGCCGGATAAGGGGGATGACCTCTTGCAAGGCCTCTTCCGCCATTTCCGCCGCCTTTTTAATCGAGGCGACCTCCGAGCCGTCTTTGCACATCCTCATGGGTTCTATCAGATTTTTCCAGGCCCGGCATCTTACCCCCTTGAGAGCCCGCCTCAACTTGAGGAAATTTTCGTACGCCAAGGCATGGGCCTCCACGGCGAGGCAAGACACCCGACCATCGCCCACGTAAGAGGCCACGTCCCCGATGGGGTCCCGGATGAGGACAATTTCCACTTCCGGCGGCACCTCTTCTCTGGCCTGGGTTACGTAGCGGCCGTCTACGAGCAGGACCCACCGTTCTAAGTCGGTAAAGAGGATACCCTCCTCACCGCTAAAGCCCGTGAGGTACCGGATATTATTCATATCAAAGAGCAAAAGGGCCGGCACCTTAAGTGCCTTAAGCCTGGCCTTCAATTGTTCCCGGCGGCTTAGCATGGAACTAAAGGGCAGCCTTCGGCTTATAGATATTTTGCAACCACCGGTCAAGTTCGGCTAACAGGTGCTCCCTCTTTTCTTCTAAGACTTCTTCTCCCATGAGGGCCTGTACCCCCCGGATGCGTTCAATCACCGCCTCGTTCGCCGGGTCTTTCTCCCTCATGGACTCCAAGACCTTAAGGGCTTCTTTCAAATGCCCCTGCCTGACGTACAAATCCACGAGCGTCATCGTCTGGAAATCCTGGGGCACCTGCCTCACCTCTTCCGGCTCTCCCTC
Organism: Syntrophales bacterium; assembly: GCA_035358955.1. Taxonomy (GTDB): domain Bacteria; phylum Desulfobacterota; class Syntrophia; order Syntrophales; family UBA8958; genus JAOAFE01. The sequence continues at coordinate 6,864 of DAORXN010000019.1, forward strand.
CGCCTGCAGGGAAATTTCCGCCACCGCCCTTTTCCAAGCCCTTGCCACCTGCGGGGGAGAAAGTTGGGCAAGGCACTTCTCGTAGTAGTAGCACGCCTTCTCCCAGTCGCCGCGGTCGTAGAAGAGCTCTGCCATCCCCCGATAGAGCCCCGCTACCTGCCCATCGGAGAGGTCAAACTCCCTTAAGGTAGCCAAGGCCTGTTCGGCATCACCCTCGCCGATGAACGACCGGATAAGAACTAAGGCGGCATCCCTCTCCCCGGGATTAAAGGCAAGGCGCTTCCGGGCGAGAGCCCGGGCCTCCTCCCAGGCGCCACGAGACATACAGGCTTGGGCGGCCGCCATAAATTCGGCCAGGTCTCTATCGTCCACCATCTCCCTCTCTCCCGAATGGGAAGGACGCTAACACAGGCCCTAAAAACCTGTCAAGGCAGATTTGAGATGTAAATTTCACCCCCCTTACCGGTGATCTTCGCCGAAATGGGCCCGCCTCCGGCTGAAATTCCCCGCGCCCTTGCAAAATCTAAGGCGGCACAATTCTTGATATAAATGGTGTTGATTTTTTGACGTTCCGCAAGCTATACTAATGAAAAAGGTAAAGGGAAACATGACCGAAGTCAGGCACCGTTTAAAGGGATTTTCCCTCATCGAGCTCCTCATCGTGATCGCCATCTTGGGGACCCTTTTGGGCATCGCCTCCTACACCTGGTCCCGCTACCAAGACAATGCCAACCTGAGAACGGCCGTGAGGGAACTTATCGCCGACCTCGAGGAGGCGAGGGAGAAGGCGAAGGCGGAAAACTCAACCTACAGTCTCACCTTTACCGAGAATTCCCCCGCTTACGTGATCACCGGGGGGGGCGTCTCGCGTACCAAGTCTTTGAGCCCCTTTGGTCCTGGTATCGTCGTGGAAAGTACCAATTTCAATCAGGAGCAGGTTTCCTTCCTTCCGCGGGGAACCTTAAACTCCAACACGGGGCGGATCATCGTGAAAAACTCCCGGGGTTCGAAGGCGACGGTAACGATCAACGTTACAGGGCGCATCTATGTGGCGTACGATTTCAAATGAAAAAGGCCTAGGCCTCATCGAGGTCGTCATCGCCATCTTTCTTACGACCGTGGCGGTCCTTGCCATTTTAGCCCTGCAACCATCGGCGTGGCGTACAGCGGGCAGGTCCGATTACTTAGGCCGGGCTGCCAACCTCCTCTATGATGAACTTCAGCGTTACGAAGCGACCATCATGAATCCCTGCCAGCCCATCCCGGCGGCAAGCGCCTCCCGGGTGGCATATGCGAGCAACCTGGGCACTTCCCAAGTGGGAGATGCCACGTTCACGATTACCACGACGGTCACCGATCTGGGGAGCAACACCTGGCGGGTGACAACGCGCGTGGCCTGGGGTAATCACCCGGGCATTACGGAGAGCATGATTGTAACAAGACAGGAAACGTACCGTTATCCTCCGGGGTGTGCCAGCCAATGAAGAGGCAAAACGGTTTCACCTTGGTCGAACTCCTGATTACTATGGCCGTTACGGTTTTGCTGCTTGTGGCCGTCTATGGGGCAGTAAACTCCATACAGAGGAGCTCCGCCGGATTGGAAAGAAAAGTGGCGGCCCAGATAGACATCAAACCCGCCCTCGATCTCATGGCCCTCGAGATCAGCATGGCCTCCTTCAATCCCACCTTTACGTCCAACCTCTGGGTGTCCCCTGAAAACTGCACCTCCACGTCGGCAAATCAAGCCTACAAGGGCATCCAGGAGGCCACGGCAAACTCCATCACGGTAGAGATGGACATTCAAGGACCTTCCGGCGGAAATCCCGACGGCGCCCTGGGAGATGAAAACGAGGTTATCCGGTATAGTTACGATGCCGCCAACCAGTATATAACCCGCGCCACGAACTGTGGTTCGCCCCAGCCCTTCTTAGGGGCTCAAATCGGTGCCACGAGGGCCGTTCGGGTCATCAACGGCACCTTGAACTTATCCGTTTTCCGCTACTTCGACGGCTCGGGTACGGAAATAACCGCTTCTTCCCTTCCCTCTGCCATTCCCAACATTCGGCGCATCCTCATTACCCTCGCCGTCGAGACGGAAGAGATAGACCCGGCCACGGGTCAGAGGAGAAGATTAATCTATTCCACAAGCGTCATACCGAGGAACCATGCCATTGCCTATTAGGAAAACAAAAAGAGACGAAAAGGGTATCGCCCTCGTCACGGCCATTCTCGCCTGTGTCATCCTCTTTGCCCTGGCCATGCTCGTCATCCACCTCTCCACGGGAGACTTAAGGGTAAGCGCCAAGCTCTCGGGGGAGAAAAAGGCCGCCATCGCCGCGGAAGCGGGCATCCATCGCCTCATCCAGAATCTGGACCCCCAGAATTTGGCCGCCGCCGTGGGCACCAAAATTCCCGTCGATGCCCAGACGGACCCTAATGCCGTTTACTCTATTTCCACCCCCGGCAATCCTTCCGTGGGTCCCACCTTCGTACCCATGACAGGCTATTCCATCGGCGGGGGACAGTCCTGGGGCTACCGGGTCTACGAAGCGACCGTGACGGGCGAGCACCTGAGCTTTAACACCAAGGTGGCGATCGATATCGGGGTAGGGTACGGACCGGTGGAGATCACCACCATGTCTCGATGAAAGGAATCGATCATGAGGAAAAAAATTGTATTACTGGCTTTGATTTTCGCCTGCCTTTGCCACAGTGGCTACTCACTTGCCACCCAACCGGAGGCGGGGGAGGAGGCCCTCTTTACGAACACCAATTCTCCCGATGCCCTGATCCTGCTCGATCTTACAGGCAGCATGAACTGGAACCCGGCGGGCGGCGCCCTGTGTGTGCCATCATCTGCCAGCTGCGGTGGAAGTGGGGTAGGGCATATAGCCACCAACGCCGACGGATCCTGTCCCTCAGGATATAAAGCATGTACCGGCTCTTTTACCTATCCCCTCTATGGCGATAGCGCATGTGCGGGGCCCTTTTATACTTCTTCAGGAACAGGGCATACCACGAACTGCTCACGTTTGAATATCGCCAAGCGGGCACTTTTTAACCTTCTCGACGATAACGGAGACGGGGTAATAAACAGTGCCGATGAGGGGAGTCTGAACGTTAGACTCGGCTACATGAGATTCTACAACTGTAGCAGCGACGATACTGAGGGAAGTTACACGAGCGGTTGTATCCAGATTCCAGGCTCTTCTTCCTCCCGACGCTACATCGGATCCAAGTACAGCCAAATCTTCTGCGGCAGCAAGGATAGCTGCTCGAGCCCAAGCTACTACGCGAGTCCCTGCTATGCCATCGGCTGCGAATCGGCCAGCGGAGGAACACCGCTGGCCTCCGCCCTGGCCGAAGCCAAGATTTATCTCGACGCCCACAAGGCGGCCGATCCTGCGAAAAACTGCCGGCACAAGTTCGTCATCCTCGTCACCGACGGGGCGGACACATTTGCCTGCTCGGGATCTGGCGCCGAATGTCAAAACCTCATGTACAAGCGCCGGCGGGAGGTGGTGGCACGTGCCAAGGCCCTTGCCGATGCCGGTTACCGGGTGTTCGTCATCGGCTTTGGCGCCGCCATGCCCAATTACCTGGAAAACACCTTGAACTGGATGGCTTACTACGGTGGAACGGATAACCCCAACCAAGCGAACTCGGGCGACCCCTCGGCCTTCACACCGGGGACGCCGGGGGCATGCACGAATCTTACATCCGAATCCGCTACGTGCTATGATGATAGCGGTGCTCATTCCACCGAAAACTTTAAAGCTACGTCCGGCGACCCGGGTTACTTGCCTCTTTCGGGCTATGCCTTCATCGCCGCCAATGCGAGCGAGCTAGCCGAGGCCCTCAAGGCGGCCATGACCATCATCCGCCAGGCGAACTACAGCTTTTCCCAGGCCTCCGTCCAGTCCTCAAGAACGGCCGACGAAAACAACCTCTACGAAGGCTCCTTCGAGCCGGTGGAAAGTGACCCCTTTTGGCGCGGTCACTTGAAGAAGTACCAAATTAACAGCGACGGCACCGTGGGCGCCGTCCTGTGGGATGCCGGTGAAATCCTGGCCGCTACCAATGCGGCGAATAGGCGGATCTGGACGTACAAGGCCGGCTCTCTCGTCGATTTCACCACGGCAAACATCACGCCGGCCGACCTGGGTATCACCACGGGCACGGAGACGGAAAAGGAAGCGGCCCGAAACGGGGTGGTAGGTTACATCCGAGGCGAGAGCGCCTTCAACCCCGAGACGGGCGGCTGGAAATTAGGCGATGTGTTTCGTTCCACCCCCATTACCGTAGGCACGCCTTCCGCCTACTTCGAGGACACGAGGGACTGTCAAAACCGTTTCACCGAGCATCGAGCAAACCACGTCCGCACTTCGGCCAACGGCTATAGGCTGATCGTGGCCGGGGCGAACGATGGTCAGTTTCATGCCTTCCGGACGGGCAACGGAAGCGAGGCCTGGAGCTTCGTTCCCCCCAACCTCCTAACGAAGCTCAAGCTCATGACGCACCAAAGCCACCCCACCTCGCTTATCCATCAATACTTTGTGGACGGGCCGGTCACGGTCGCGGACTACTGGACGGGCCAGGACGACGGCACCTGTGGCAGCGCCTGCGCCTTTCACGGCAACTGCAAGGCCGCTGATTCCTGGCGAACGATCCTCACCTTCGCCCTGGGCCGGGGGGCAACAGGCTACGCCTGGAGTTCGTCTCCTTCCTGCGATTCGGGTATCGCCGCCACCTACTCCTCCGGTACCCCTTACTTTTGCGGCTACTATGCCTTCAATATGAACGATTCCTTGAACCCCTCCTTCCTCTGGGTCGGCCCCACCTTCTCAGATGCCTCCACCGCCGCCTCGCTGGGCCCTTACTTGGGCGACCCTTGGAGCAAGATGATGGTGGGCCGGGTAAAGGTGTGGGATGGGGGCGAGGAAAAGGAAAAATGGGTAGGTTTCATCGGGGCCGGCTACAACGCCGGTGATTGCGCTGGCGGCGGGGGTTGCGACACCCGCGGGAAAGGCTTTTTTGTCATCGACTTAAACGACGGAAAAATCCTCTGGAGTTACACACGCTTAAACAACTCAAACATGAACTATAGCCTGCCAGCCACGCCCGCCATCGTGGATACGGATAACGACGGCTTCATCGACACGGTTTACATCGGCGACCTGGGAGGAAACATGTGGCGCTTCAAGCTTTGCCGCAGCGCCGATATATATAACAAATGCACCTACACCAACTGGAGTGGAGGGATGCTCTTCGATTCCTCCACGGGCAACATCCGGCCCATTTACACCAGTGCCGCCGTCGCCCGGGATACCTCGGGGAATCTTTGGGTATACTGGGGGACGGGCGACAAAACCGACCCCACCGCCCCCAATGCCCAAGAACACTTCTACGGCATCAAAGACCTCGACCGCACTTCTACTTATCGGCTGAGCGATATAGATAACATCACTTCTCCCACCCAGACCTACAATCCCAACTCTACCGATAAGGTGGGCTACCGCCTCCAGCTTACAGGCCAAGGGGAAAAGATCCTATCAGATCCCACAGTCTTCGGCGGCGTCGTTTACTTCACCACCTTCACCCCCGCCTCGGGCAATGACCCGTGCGAGCAGGCCGGTACGGCGAGCCTTTACGGCATCAACTACGTAACCGGCGGGGCCGCCCTGACCACGGCCTCCGGTACCGCCCGCAGCATGGTCATCGGCACGGGCATCCCCTCCGCCCCCGTGGTTTCTCTCAAACCTGGGGGAGGGAGCACGCCGGACATCTACGTGACCACGAGCGGCGGCACAGGCATCTCGGCGAGCACCCAGCGGGTAAACATTACCCCGCCGGGCGCGGCCAACAAGACGAACATGCTCTACTGGCGGGACAGGAGAATTAGATAATCAATGCTGGGCCAACTTTTCTCCCGGGGGGATGATCCGGGGGGTAATGAAAATGAGGAGCTCCCGGTCGGAGCGGGTAGTTTCGTCCGTCTTGAATAGCCAACCCAGAATGGGGATCTGGGAAAGCCAGGGTACCCCCGTTCGGCTTACGTTGTCCTCCGATTTCTTTACCCCACCTATAACGACGGTGTCCCCGTTTCTAACGGCCACTTTGGAATCCACCTTGCTCGTGTAGATAGGCATGTTTCCCGTGGCCGGGTCTTTCTCCGACTTGTTGGCCCGGTCGTTCTGGGCAACTATCTCGAGGAGGATGTAATCGTTCACGATAATCGTGGGTTTCACCTGAAGACGCAAGACCGCATCCTTGTAAGTCGTCGAAGTGGGGTTGTTGGCCGTGGCGGGTGTAACCACGGGGATCTGCTCACCCTGCTCAATTACGGCCTTCTCCCCATCGGCAATGACCACCCGGGGGGCGGAAATCACCTTCCCCGTGCCGTCCGTCTCCAACGCATTGAGGCGGGCATTCAAAACGGCATTGGCACCGCCTACGATGACGCCGAAGGTGGGGTTGAGGGCGGTGGAGGAGAAATTGAGCGCAAGTGGACCGGCCGTGGTAGCCCCGGAGATCATGGCAATACTGCTTCCGGGGGTCAACTGGGTGACAGGGGTGGAAATACCCGACGTCCCCCCCACGAGGCCGTACGAGTAATTACCCCCTCCGAAAGACCCGCGGAAGGCACCGCCCCATTGCACACCTAAGGAACGGCTGAAGGTGGAGGTCGTCTCCATTATTTTTGCCTCGATCACAATCTGGCGGGTTTTCCCCTTCTCCGCCTCTTCCTTTCTCAAGGCCTCTTTCTTGAACTCTTCTGCCTTCAGGCGGCTTTCCTCGGCCGCCCGCTTTTCCGCCTCGTCCTTCTTCACCTTTTCGTACGACATAACCGTAATGATACCTTCCATATCTCTCTTGACGAGGCCGTAAGTCTCCGCAATGGTATCGATGACCTTTTCCCAGGGCACGTTCTTCATGGTAAGCGTGACTTCGCCCTTCACCTCCGGGCTCAAGACGATGTTTCGCCCCGTCTGTTCCGCCAGGAGCCTGAAGACCGCCCGGATATCCGCCTTCTGGAAATCGACGGTTATCCTGTCCTCCTTACTCACGGTCGATTCGGAGGCGGCAAAGAAATCGACGACCACTTTTTTCTCCTCTCGCTCAACCTTAAAAGGCACGGCCCTCTTCCAGGCGATTTTTACCTGGGCCCACCTACTTTCCCCGGCCGCCCCTTGCTCGGTTACGGCATACAGGATGTGGGTGAGCTTTCCCTCCCCCAGGCGGCGCCGGAAGTCCTCGGGCACGTAACAGTTATCCAATTTGAGGGTTAGTTCCCCGGGTAAGACGGCGCTCGAAACGGTCACGGGGCGGGAAACGGAAATGACGATCCTTTCCTTCATCCCCGCCTTGGTGAACTCCACCCCCTCGATGTAGGCCACCTCCGCCGCCATTGCCTGGCTTATGCAGACGGCAAAAAAGGCCCATATAACGGATAGATATTTCAATCTCATGGTTTTCCCTCATCCTCGGCAGATTTCAACACCCATTCTACCCGGCGCGCCTGCTTCTGGCCGGGCACCCTCTCGACTAAAATGATTTTCTTTTCCTCGATGGATACAATTTTAGCCCGATTTTCCCCTACCAACATGCCCACGGAAAGGGGGAAAAACCTCCCCGTCGGGTCCATCACCACGGCCACCCTTTTCTTCTCATTTCCGGCGATACCCACGAGGCGAAAGCTCTCCAAGGGCAGGCTGACAAGCGGTAGGGTGGATTCCAGAAGGGCCCTTTTCCTTTTCAATTCCTCTTCCTGCTTCTTTTTGTCGATCGTAAGGTCGATAAAGGGCCGGAAGGGATCGGGCTTCCCTACTCGGGAATAGGTGAACGCATCGGCACCCACCGGGGCCTCGGATGGTGGCCAAGCAAACGCTGGCCCAGAGGCCAAAATTATCAAAACGGCGCAAAAGAAACCGAGACTACTTCTTCTCATTCCCCTTCTTTCCCGTCTCTTTGAACATGTAAGTTTTCAGGGTGCAGGAAGTGGCAATGATCCTCCTCTTCCCCGCCCCATACTTTCCTTCGCCCATCTGCACGTCGGAGATATGGACGATCCGGGGGAGTTTGGCCACGCGGTCGAAGAAGTAAACCGTGTCCACAAAATTCCCCATCACCTTGACCTTCACGGGGATCTCCTCGTAAAATTTTTCCTCTCTTTCGCCTCCCTTGGCGGGGGCCGTCCCTTTTGTTTCCTTCTTCTCCTGTTCCTCCGCCCGCTTGTCCGAAGGTTTCATGGCCGCACGGACCTCTTCGCCCGGCTTGGCCTTACCAGCCTCTACTTTGGGAGGGGCGGGCTCAAAAAGGAGGAATTCGAGCCCCGCCTCTTTCCCCGCTACGGAGACAGCGTGAAAGAGCCCCGGTATCTCCCGGCGGTCGGGCAAGCGGATCACCGCCTCTCTAAACATCTCTTCGAGTTTCCTTACCTCGCTTAGATAACGGTCTTTCTCCTTCACGACCCGCTCCCGGTCGGCAATTTTTTCGTTCAGCTCTTTTATCTGCCCTTGAAGCTGCGAGCGTTTCGCCATGACGGGGCCCAGCAAATAAAACCAGTAACCGATGACGGCAAGTAGGTAGAGGCCCGCGACAATGGCCACCCGGGTCTTCATGGGCATCTTCTTCCAATCGTCGGCAATGGCCATTTCTTCTCCTAAATTCCCCTCTTCAGGGCACAGGAAAGCTGAAATTGCTGAAGCTTAACCTGGGCCTCTTCCACCTGTTTAGACGATACGAGCTCCACGGAAAGGATAAAGGGGGATGCTTCCAAATTCTTCATGAGCTGTACGATGGCAAAGTTGTCTCGTGCCTTTCCTTCCAGCTGGATATTACTTTCGCTCTGAACGAGCTTCTCCAGCCACACGCTCCCCACCGGCACCTGGGAGGCAATATCGGCCAGGAGCTTTACCGTGTACACGCGCCCCCGTTCGAGCTCGCCGATGACGGCCAGTTTCTTTTCCAGCGCCTTTTTCTCCAGTTTGATCCTGTCTACTTCCCCGACCATCTTATTCAAGGCGCTCAGGCGGTCCTCCTTGCTCTTGACCTCTTCCGCCAGGGATTTTACCGACCCCACGGACCAGAGGTATAGGGCGATAAGGCAGAGCACAAACAAGGCGGTCCCTGTCGTGAAAAGTGTAATCTGACGCAGATAGGTCTCTTTCTTGGCAATTTCGTGATAGGGTAGCAGGTTTATCTTGATCATTTATCCCCCACCCTCCTTAAGGCAAGCCCCGTCACTACCGCGAGCCGCGGCGCTATGGACCTAAGCCCTTCTCCATTCGGCAACTTTCGGCTCAATCCTATATGGCGAAAGGGGTCAGCCAGGGAAACGGGAAGCCGCAAGCGATCGGATACTTCCTGGGCCAGACGGGGAAGCAAGGCACTTCCCCCGGAGAGGATGATCTCCTTTATCTCTTCGTTCCCTTCGTAAGTGGAGCGAAAGTAGTCGATGGAGCGCTCAATTTCGAGAACGATGGGATCGGCGTAACTTAAGAGCTCTTCTTCAAACTCCCCACGCTGGGAAGCCGCAGCCGGGCCGGAAATCTTCAACTTTTCCGCTTCTTCGAAAGAAAGGCCGTGATGGGCCTGGATGGCTTCCGTCACGGCATTTCCTCCCAAGGCAAAATCCCGGGTAAAGACGGAGATAGCGTTTTTCACGACGTTGATATTGGTGGTACTCGCCCCGATATTGATGAGCACGGCAATATCCGGCTCATCGTAACTGTAGTTGCGCTCGTACATGGTCTCCAGGGCAAAGGAATCCACATCCATAATGAGGGGCTTAAGCCCCGCCAGGCTCACCGCTTCTACATAACCCTCCACGAATTCCTTCTTTGCCGCCACGATCACAACGTCCAGAAGATTCGGGTTGTGAATATTCTGGCCGAGGACTTGAAAATCGAAATTCACCTCTTCCATATTGTCGAAGGGGAAATACTTGTTGGCCTCGTCGAGAATGGCATGCCTCAATTCCTCTTCTTCCATCTCCCGGAAAGGGGCTTTTTTATAATCACCGATTGCCCGGATAGGGAAATGACGGCGCCCATTCCTTGACAACGCGCCTCCCTCACGAGCCTTTTTAACGTCTCTACCAGCTTCCCTAAATCGGCAATGGCCCCTTCAACGATGACGCCTTTTTCCAGCGCTGTTTCCTGATACTTAACGACTTCCGCCCTTTGCCTCTGATCGTTCACCTGCATGAGCTTCACCGTATGAGAACCGATATCGAGGCCCACCAGCTTTCCCTTCCTGGCGGAAATAAGCGCCGAGACATCAAAACTCGAAATCTTGGAGATCAAATCGCTAATCGCCATCTATTATCCCTGATAAGATACGTTCAACGGCTGAACCGATAAATAATGTCTCCCTTCTTCACCATGCCGAGCTCGTCCCGGGCTACCTTTTCGATGTACACGGGGTCTGTTTTGAGGAGTTCCACGGTTCTTGCAAGCCGGCTGTTTTCGTTGGTTAGTTCCTGATTGGTTTGTTTGACGGCCGCCAGGCGCTGGCGCAAAAAGTAATTATCCCGGAGGCCTCGATTGCCGAAGACGGTCATGAGAAGAAAGATGAAGACAATTACCAGGACAAAACGACCGATTTTCATGATGCCCCCGGTGTTCGCTTTGGATGGTTAAAATCTACTACAAACGGTATAAATTAATCAACCACTATTTTCCACATTTCCCACCGGCAAGGTCATCTGGGGTACACCGAGGAAAAATTTTCCCTCTTCCATCCACTCCTTGAGGATATAGGCTATCTCCCGGGCCTTGTAGTAACTCGACAGGGGTGCGGTGGGCACCTTCTTCCCCATAATGGTGATCTCCCCGCTTCTCAGTTCCTTATAACTGACCTCGCCCAAGCTCTTTACCACCCCCTTGGGATAATCCGTACTGTAATCATAAATTTGCGTGTAGATATCCTCGTCTTTAACGGCCGTATAGCGCGCCATCTCTTCGTCGAGGATGGGAATGGGGACCCCGATTCCCACGAAAAGAGACACGCCGTAGCCTTGAATACTGGCCCCTACGAGCCAACGGGGAGACATCTGTTTCAAATCCCCGATGACGGCAATGGTCCCCGCCCCCGCCTTGGGCACGCCGTTTTGCCCTCGGGGCACATGGGGATTATGCTGGGTACCCGGCCAGGCGACAAAGCCCTGGCCTCCGCCCAAGAATATCCGTGTCCCCACCCCGATGGTGCGGTAGTAAGGATCGTTGAAAAGGGGGCTGAGCTGGCCGGAGGTGGCATAGTTGGCATTCCCCATCCGCGGGCGCAGCATGCCCATGTAGGTGTAGATGGTTTTATCGGACATATTAACGGCGCAACTATAATTCTGGTAGGCATTCCGCGGATTGAAGAGAAAGGCGTCTCTCAAATCATGAATGGTGATGTTCTTTTCGAATTTCCTCGCCGGGTAGCAATCCGTCCCGTAGCCTTCCGCCCGCAGACGAATGACATTACCTGCCACCAGGTCTTCTATGACGTGCCCTCCCCCGTAGTTAAACTCCCCGGGATAAACACTGTTTAAGGGATCGCCTTCGATCACTTCGGTGGCACCGATGTAACAATCCACGGCGGCGAGACCCGCATAGGCCGGCACATCGTTGAGCCAAACGCGGTTCGCCTTTATTCTTGGGGAGGTGTGTCCGAAATTGATAAAGGCACCGGAAGAGCACATGGGGCTGAAAGTGCCCGTCGTTACCACATCCACGCGCCTTGCTGCTTCCACTTCCCCGTGGCGCTCCACGATATCAATCATCTCCTCCGCCGTCACGACGACGACGCGCCCCTCACGGATCTTCTCGTTTATCTCTTCGTACGTTTTCTTTATCCGCCGCCTTTTCATCCCGCCACGCATACTACCCTTACGGCCTCATGACATCAAGAAAAAATTCCCGCTCGCAGAGGGGACCGATGGCTGCCACCGTCATCAAGTCGAAAGAGAAAATTTCCCTCGCCAGGGCCTGGAGATCTTCTGCCTTCACCATATCCACCCCCCGAAGGATTTCTTCTTCGCTCAAATGGCGGCCGAAGTATATCTCGCTTCGCGCCAGGCGACTCATTCTCGTATCCGTATTTTCCATGCTCAAGAGATAGTTACCCTTCACGAGCTCCTTGGCATTGGTAAGCTCCCGGTCGGTTACTGGCACCTCGGCCATCCGCTTCAGTTCTGCCAGGATGAGCCCCAATACTTCCCTCGCCTCCTTTACCCCCGTCCCGGCATAGACGCCGAACATGCCCGCTTCCAAATAGGGGGCCCAAAAAGAGTGAACCGCGTAAGCCAGACCCCTCTTTTCCCTTATTTCCTGAAAAAGGCGAGAACTCATGCTTCCCCCTAAAAGGGTGTTCAGGATTACGGCGTGGTAGCGATTGGGAGCCGTTGTGGAAGGGGCGGGAACGGCCACGATCATGTGTACCTGCTCGAGGTCCTTCTCCAAAACGGCCACCTGATGGTTAATGACCGGCAGTGCCCCGCCCGACCCCTTTTCGATGGAATCACCCAGGGTGCCAAACGTCCCCTCGCACATTTTCACCAGGTGGTCGTGGTCTAAATTTCCCGAGGCGGCAATAACGATGTTTTCCCCGCCATAGTGTGAACGGAAGAAATCCCGTATCTCATCCCGGGTAAAATTCTTCACCACTTCCCGGCGTCCCAAAACGGGCAGGGCCAGCCTGTGCCCTTTCCAAAAGCGGGCTTCGCAGAAATCATGGATGTAGTCGTCCGGCGTATCTTCCAGCAGATTTATTTCCTGCTCCACGACCGCCTTTTCCCGCGCGATATCGCCTTCATCGAATCGGGAGTAGAGAAACATGTCGGCGAGCACGTCCAGGGCCGGCTCCAAGCTGTAATCGGGCACCTTCACGTAGAAGGAGGTCAGCTCCTTGCCCGTATAGGCGTTCATCATGCCGCCCACGGACTCGATGGCCGAGGCGATTTCCAAGGCGCTGCGCCGCTCGGTCCCCTTGAACAGCATGTGCTCTATGAAGTGAGAAATGCCGCTCACGGCTTCCGTCTCGTAGCGAGACCCGCAGCGCACCCAGATTCCCAGGGATACGGAGCGGACATGGTCCACACGTTCTGAGACCACCCGGACTCCGTTGGGCAGAACCGTTTTACGGTACATTTTCTCCCAGGGCTTCTTTTCGACTCAACCGGATCTTCCCCTGTTTGTCTATCTCTAACACCTTAACCAGGATCTCGTCCCCTTCTCGGACGATGTCGGTGACCTTCTTAACGCGGTTCCGATCCAGCTGCGAGATGTGTACCAGGCCTTCCGTTCCCGGTAAGATTTCTACGATGGCACCGAAATCAACCACCTTCTTTACCGTACCCCGGTAAATCCTCCCCACTTCTGCATCTTCCGTAAGCCATTTCACCATTTCCACGGCCCTGGCTGCAGCCTTGGCGTCATTAGAGGCGATGGTAACGGTCCCATCGTCCTCCACATCGATAGTTACCCCTGTTTCGCTTATTATCTGCCGTATGTTCTTCCCTCCCGCCCCGATGACGTCACGGATCTTTTCGGGTTTTACCTTCACTGTCGTAATCCGCGGGGCATAGATGGAAATATCCTTCCTTGGCGCCGCAAGGGTCTCTCTTATCTTCTCGAGGATGAAAAGCCTTCCCTCCCTCGCCTGGGCCAGGGCCTGACGGAGGATATCCGAGGTTAAGCCCTCGATCTTGATATCCATCTGCATGGCCGTGACGCCCTTGGCCGTTCCGCATACCTTGAAGTCCATATCGCCTGCATGATCCTCGTCCCCCAAGATGTCCGTAAGAACCACAACGCGGTCGCCTTCCTTCAAAAGGCCCATGGCGATGCCCGCCACCTGATCGCGGATGGGCACCCCTCCATCCATGAGGGCCAGGGTCCCACCGCACACCGTGGCCATGGAAGAAGACCCGTTGGAGGAAAGGATTTCCGAAACAAGGCGAATCGTATAAGGAAATTTCTCCTTATCCGGCAAGATGGGGAGCAATGCCCTGCGTGCCAGGTTACCGTGACCTATCTCCCGGCGACCGGGGCTTCTTAATGGCTTGGCTTCTCCTACACAGTAAGGCGGGAAATTGTAGTGAAGCATGAAAGACCTCATTTCCTCGCCCAAGATGAAGTCGAGGCGCTGCTCGTCCCCCGCCGTGCCCAACGTGAGCGTAACGAGGGCCTGTGTCTCTCCCCGGTTGAAAAGGGCAGAGCCATGAGCCCTGGGCAAGATACCCACCTCGGCCGAGATGGGCCGGATCTCTTTTTCCGTCCTCCCGTCGATGCGCCGCCCCTCCTTTAGGATCATCTCCCGCATGACCTTTCTTTCCAGGCTATCCAGGAATTGATTGGCGGCCGATAAACTATCTTCACCTTGGGCGGCTACCTGTTCCAAAACGCGCTCCCTTACTTCCCTCAACATCGCCTGACGTTCCTGTTTCCTGGGCATGTGATAGGCCGCTTCAAGGCCGCCTCTTGCCATCTCCTCGATGGTTTTCGCCAGGCTATCATCGATTTTTGCTTCTACTACCGGTCTTTTGGGCTTCCCCATCGCCGCTTGCAGGCGCTCTTGGAGCTCGATGATGGGGCGCATGGTCTCGAGGCCAAAGCTTATGGCCTCCACGATGTCTTCCTCCGAGACCTCTTTTGCCTCCCCTTCCACCATGACCAGATCCACGGCAAAAGAACCATCCTCTCGAGGCGAGCCCTTGCGCCCGGAGATGAAAAGGTCCATTTCACTGCGCTCCAGGTCGTCCTGGGCAGGATTGACGACGAGGCGGCCGTCGATCTTTCCCAACCTCACCCCCGCCACGGGCCCCTTGAAGGGCACGTCCGAAAGGCACAGGGCCGCCGAGGTGCCAATCATAGCGGCAACCGCCGGATCGTTCTCCGCATCCACGGAGAATAGAGAAGCAATTATTTGGGTCTCGAAAAAGTAGCCCTTAGGTATGAGGGGCCTAATCGACCGATCAATCATGCGGGAGGTGAGAATTTCCCTTTCGTTCGGGCGACCCTCCCGTTTAAAGAAACCACCGGGGATTTTCCCCGCCGCATACGTGAGTTCCTGGTAATCGACGGTGAGGGGTAGAAAATCGAGCCCCTCTCGACCTGTTTTCAAGGAAACGACGGTCACCAGGACAACCGTATCCCCGTATCGGACCAGGCATGCCCTATCGGCCTGCCCTGCCATATAGTTTGTTTTGATAGAGATTTCTCTCCCCGCAAATTCACATCTAAAAATGTCGCTCATACGCTATTCAATTACACCTTTCTCTTTTTTTGTTTTCATCTTCTCAAGCCCAGCCTCTGGATCAGGGCCCGGTAACGTTCTACATCCTTGCTCTTTATGTACTCCAGCAGTCTTCGCCTCTGGCCGACCAGTTTTAGTAATCCCCGCCTCGAATGATGGTCCTTTTTGTGGGTCTTGAAGTGCTCCGTGAGATAGTCAATCCTCTCCGTAAGGAGGGCGACCTGCACTTCCGGCGAACCGGTATCCTTCTCGTGGGTCCTGAATTTCTCGATTATTTCCCGCTTTTTTTCTGTGTTCAACACCTTTCCTTCCTCCTAAAAATATATAATCCGCGGGTTTTTACCTACCATGGAAAACCCTGCCTATCTTTGCCCGACCATCCCCTTCCCATTTGGCCAGGGCAATTAACTCGCCACTTTGATTTATGAATTTTATCACATCTCCCCTGTTAAGGGAAGAAATATCATGCCCCTCGAATACCTTCTCCGTGGGTGGTATCCCCTGTCTCAACTTTTTCTCCCACTCGGCACTTACTTCAATTGCCGGCAGGTGCACAAGGGCCTCATTTAGAGAAAAGATCTTTTCTTCGTATCCGGCCGTCTCATCCAGAGAAACGGCTTCTTTCTCTCCGAAAGGGCCGCACTTCAGCCGACGCAGTTCCTTGAGACTTGCCCCGCATCCTAACATCTTACCTGCATCGGCACATAAAACCCGCACATAAGTACCACTGGAGCAGGAAATAAGAAACCGCACGCAAGGTAAATCAATATGCTCGATTTCTATATTATACACCTCTACCTGCCGCGAAGGTACGTCTACCTTCACCCCACGCCGTGCCCAGCGATACAAGGGTTGCCCCCGGTATTTTACCGCCGAGAAATAGGGTGGCTTTTGCTCGATCTTACCGACCAATCCTTTCATGACCTCCTTCACCTGCGATGGCGTCACGAAAGGCGTCCGCTGGGAAATAACCTCCCCTTCCATATCCAGGGTATCCGTTTCTACCCCTAAGACCATTGTCGCCCGGTACAATTTATCCCCCGCCGCTAAGTAAGAGGCAATTTTCGTCGCCTCCCCTAAACAGATGGGCAAAACCCCGGTGGCCATCGGATCTAAGGTGCCCGTATGGCCTGCCTTTTTTACCCCCAAGATCTTTTTAACCCGGCTTACGCACGCCTGCGACGTAATTCCGGCGGGTTTATCCACCACTAGGACACCGTTCACGAAACCACCCGGTACATATCAATCGTCTCGAGCACCTGCCTTTTGACCGCCTCGATATCACCCTGAAGGCGGCAGGCGGCGGCATTGCGATGTCCGCCTCCCCCCAACGTCCTTGCCACCTGCTCCACATCTATCTCATCCTTGGAGCGTAGGCTGACCTTGTATGTCGCCGGCTCCACCTGGGAAAACAGAATCGAAATCGCCACCCCGCGGATGCGTCGTCCCAGATCCACCAATCCTTCCGTATGGTGATGGTAAGCACCCGTTTCCTCCAAGTCCTTGAGCATCACCGTAAGACAGGCCACTTTTCCTCCCTTCTCCAGGCTTAAGCTGGAGAGAACGCGGGCCATGAGCCTCATCTTCTCTACCGGCTCGTTTTCATAGATTTGCTGGGAGATCCACTGGGGATGGGCACCGCAAGCCACCAATTTACTTGCCGCCACCAAGGCCCCGGCCGTGGTGTTTCCGTAATGGAAGGAACCCGTATCGGTCAAGATAGCCGTATAAAGACAGGTGGCCATTTCCGGCGTGGGCCGCAACCTAATCGCCTCCAAAAGACGCCATATGAGCTCGCCGGTGGAGCTGGCTTGAGGGTCGATGAGTCTTATTTCGCAAAATCCGTCATTGCTTAGGTGATGGTCGATGTTCACAATGGTGCGAACGGCCTGAATCCTCGAGGCCTCCCTTCCCACCCGGTCCAGCTCGCTGCAATCGAGCACGAATGCCGCCTCATAGCCTCCAATCTCCCCCAAGGTATGGGTGATTTGAGACGCCCCGGGCAGGAAGAGATAATTTTCCGGCGTGGGGTCTTCGTTGTATACGGTTGCGTCTTTCCCCAACTCTTTCAGAAGCAGGCCCAGGGCAAGTTCAGAACCGAGGGCATCGCCATCGAGCCTTACGTGTGATGTGATGAGGAAGTGGTGACATCGATTTATCACCTCAATAATCTTATCGATCATCCAATTCCTTCTGGCCATCTTCCTTGGCGTGAATCTCGCGAATCAGATTTTCTATGCGTGTCCCGTAAGCGAAAGACGTATCGGCGATGAAGGTCAACTCCGGCACGTACCTGATGCATAGGCGCCGACCCAATTCCCGACGGAAGAACCCGGAGGCATGATCCAAAGCCGCCTTCGTTTCTTCCCGGCAAGTTTCCTGACCCATTTCTACGAAAAACACCTTGGCATGTCTCAAATCGTCGGACACCTTAACCCCCGTTAAGGTCACCAGGGATATTCGGGGGTCCCCCATCTCCTTTCGCATGATATCGGCCATCTCTTCCATAATTTGTTCCGCCACCCGCACGGCGCGCTTAAAATGGGCCATACTTATCCTCCATATACGTGGCAGGCCGGCGACCCTCCGCCGGGGAAAGATTCATCATTTCCTGATGCACGCTGATAACTTCCCCTAAGTTCATTTCCTCGATAAATTTCACCACCAAGGCCATTTTTTTTTCGATGACCACCCGATCGTTACCCACCAGGGAAAATCCAATGCACGTCCTCTGCCAGACATCGTTTAAACCCACCTCGGCAATGGAGATGTTGAACTCATTTTGGGTTCTCTTAATAAGGCGGGCGACAATGCCTCTTTTCTCCTTTAGGGAGTGCGCCTCCGGTATGATCATTTCCACCCAACCCGAGCCGACGATCATAGCTTGCGCTCCATCTTCTCTTTCACGTACGCCTCGATTATGTCCCCTTCCTTGAGGTCATCGAAGTTTTCTATGCCCACTCCACACTCAAAACCCGCCGCCACTTCTCGCACATCGTCCTTCAATCGCTTAAGAGAGGCCATTTTACCCTCATGGACAATCTCTCCGTTTCTTATGATTCTGACGCTGCTATTCCTCGCTATCTTCCCCTCCGAAACGAAACAACCCGCCACGACCCCCACCTTGGGGATGCGGAAAAGCTGCCTTACCTCTGCCCGCCCCAGGATGACTTCCTTGTAGATAGGCTCTAACATCCCTTCCATCGCGGCCTTCACGTCCGAAACAAGGTCGTAGATGATATTGTAGATCTTTATTTCCACCCCCTCCTGTTCCGCCACCTCTAACACCCTTGCATCCGGTTTCACATTGAACCCTATGATCACCGCATCGGCCGATGAAGCGAGCATCACGTCCGTTTCTGTGATATTGCCCGTGGAACTGTGGATGATCTTGATCTGAATGTCTGAAGTACCTAACCGCTTGAGCGCCTCCGATATGGCTTCAATGGACCCCTGGACATCGGCCCGCAAGATGACGTTCAGTTCCTTCGTCCCTTCCTTCATGCGGGCATAGAGCTGCTCCAAGGTAATCTTGGTTTTGGCCGATAATTCCTTCTCCCTTTCTTTTCTCATCCAATATTCGGCGGCGGCCTTGGCTTTCTTATCGTCGTTTACCACTACGAACTGGGCACCCACCTGCGGCACGCGCGAAAAACCGATCACCTCCACAGGCATGGAAGGACCTGCCTCTTTTATGCGCCTTCCCTTATCGTTAATGATGGCCCTCACGCGACCGTACTCCGAGCGGCACACAAAGATATCGCCTTCCCTCAAGGTCCCCTCCTGGACCAGAATGGTCGCCACGGGGCCTCTCCCCTTATCTAACTTGGCCTCGATAACCGTTCCCCTCGCGGGGCGCGTCGGGTCTGCCTTCAACTCCAGGATATCGGCCTGCAGGAGAATCATTTCGAGCAGCTCTTCGATGTTTGTCCTCTGCTTGGCCGAAACTTCGCAGTAGACCGTGTCCCCTCCCCATTCCTCCGGAACGAGATCGTATTCAGCCAGCATGCGCTTCACCCGCTCGGGGTCGGCATTTGGTTTGTCAATTTTGTTGATGGCCACGAGGATGGGCACTTTTGCCGCTTTGGCATGATTTATGGCCTCTACCGTCTGATCCATCACCCCATCATCGGCGGCGACTACGAGTACCACCACATCGGTCACCTGGGCACCTCGGGCCCTCATGGCCGTAAACGCCTCATGCCCTGGGGTATCGAGAAAAACGATGTCGCGATTGTTGATCCGTACATGATAGGCCCCGATCGCCTGAGTTATGCCCCCGGCCTCCTCTTCCGTCACATTCGTTTTTCTGATGGCATCCAGAAGAGAGGTTTTCCCATGATCCACATGTCCCATCACGGTTACCACCGGGGCCCGGGGAACCAAATGGCGTGGGCCGCCATCCGGTTGAAGGAGAGACTCATCGTACTCGACTTCTTCCCGTTCGAGGGTATAGGAAAACTCGGAAGCAATGAGGCTCGCCGTATCGAAATCGAGGGCCTGGTTGATATTGGCCATGACGCCCAGGCCCATCAACTTGTTTATCACCTCCGCCGCCTTCACCCCCATCTTCTTGGCCAGATCACCCACCGTAATGGTATCGACAACCTTGATTCTTCTCTTGATGGCTTTGGGCACCGTTATCTCGGTTTTTTTCATCCGCTCGGGAGGGATGACCTTTTTCTCTTCCCGGGGGCGGGCAGGCCATTCTTCGATCTCCGTCTCGATGACCTTTAATTTCCTCTCCACCAGCTTCTTCATGAACACTTTTTTCTTTGCCGGTGCCGGCTCCGAGATGATGACCTCTACCGGTTTTTTGCCTTTCTTTTTTTCCGGCTCCCATTTCGGTGGTTTCACTTCCGCCGGCTTAGCAATTTCGGGGGGCGGGGGGGGAGGCTCCGGAGTTACTTCAGGGGCAACCGTCGGCTTTTCCTGCACCGGTGCCTCCGAAACAGGGGCCACAACCTCTTTTGCCGGGGTTTCCTTAGGCCTTTCCCTTTCTTTTTTCTCCTTGGGAGGGGCTACCGGTCTAAGCTCCGGTTTTTCTTTTTCCTTTTTAGGGGGAGGGGGAGCTTCGGCGGGTTTCTCCACTACAACCGAGGTCGGAACGGCGTTAGGCGTTAGGCTGACGGGTGGCTCCTCAACCGGCGTAGGACGAACGGCACGACGGCGGATAACGGTGGACGTAATTCTCTTTTCCTCCACCTCGGTTTTGACCCCACCCTTCAATTCCTGGTAGATTCGCTCGACCTCCGCCTCCTCCAGCGAACTGGAATGGGTCTTACCCGTTATCCCCATGGCCTCCAGTCGAGCGATCAATTCCTTGTTTTCCAGGCCCAGTTCTTTCGCTAGTTCGTAAACCCGCTTTTTTGTCATGGCAAACCTTCCGGCAATCTTTACGCCTTTGATGTTACTTCATCGAGCAATTGAGCTGCCCCGTCTATAAGTTCCTTCGCCTTCGCGGCATCTATGCCGGTACTCTCCACTATCATACTTACATCGGCGGCGGCAATCATGGCCACGCTTTTTAATCCCTTGCCAAAAAGGAGTTTGGCCAGGCTCTCCGTCATCCCCGGGATGGCCATCAGCATCTTTTCCCCGCCTTCGGGGGACTTAACCGCCGATTCGCTCTTTACGTCGATCTTCCAACCCGTAAGCCTGACGGCGAGACGCACATTTTGCCCATTTTTCCCAATGGCCAGAGACAACTGATCATCGGGCACAATTACCTCCATGGCCTTGTTTTCCTCATCTATGTATACCCGTTCGGCCTTCGCCGGGGAAAGGGCTGCGCAAATGAACTTCGCCGGATCCTCGCTGTAAGGGACGATATCGATCTTTTCTCCTTTGAGCTCCTGCACCACCGACTGAACCCTGGCTCCTCTTACCCCCACGCAGGCCCCGACGGGGTCTATGTCGCGATCTCGACTAAGAACGGCGATCTTAGACCTCCTTCCCGGTTCCCTCGCGACATTCACGATCTCTATGAGCCCCTCGGAAATCTCGGGCACCTCTATTTCAAACAGGGCTTTGAGGAAACCGGGGTGGGTCCGCGACAGGATTATCTGAGGCCCCTTGGTGTTCTTCTTGACATCGAGTACGTAGGCGCGAATCCTGTCTCCCCGGCGATAGGACTCCCGCGGAATCTGCTCGGACACGGGCACGATCCCTTCCGCCATGCCCAGGCTCACGATGATATTCCCTCCATCCAACCGATGGACAAAGCCCGTTACGATGTCCCCCTTTCGATCCTTGTACTCCTCATAGATGACATCCCTCTCCGCATCCCGGATACGCTGCGTTATTATCTGCTTGGCCGTCTGAACGGCGATACGACCCAAGGTGGTGGTATCGATCTTCATGCCCAGGCTATCGCCAATTTCCGCCTCTTCATCCATCTGCCGGGCTTCTTCCAGCGAGACCTGGGTGAGGGGATCGGTAACCTTATCCGTGACGGTTTTAAAGAGAAAAACCTCTATTTCCCCCTCCTCATCATTGTAATGGGCCTCCACTTCCGCGCGAGCACCCAACTTCTTTCTCGCCGCGCTCACCATAGCCGCTTCTAAGGCTTCGATGATAACGGATTTATCGATCCCTCTATCTTTGCCCATCTGTTCGATCAAACGTTTGAGTTCCGGGAACATCCCCTATTTCCTCCCGTTCAGAAATCTATCTCTTCGTCGAGACGTGCACTGACCACCATGGAGCGGGGAATGGTAAAAACCATCTCTGCCGCCTCTAACCGCAGGGTTTTTTCTCCCCCCTCCTCTCGATAGGACAGAAGCACGCCGGAAAAGCTCTTTTTCCCTTCTATCTTTTCCCTGGTGCGCACCTTTATGCGTCGCCCTTGAAAACGTAAAAAATCCTCGTCCCGATAAATGGGCCTCTGCGGACCCGGAGACGAGACCTCCAACATGTAGGAGCAAGGCGGCAGGTTGTGGACGTCGAGCACATCCCCGGCCAGCCCGCTGATGAAGGCACAGTCATCAATGGTAATCCCCCCGGTTTATCCAGATATAGGCGTACTATCCACCTGCCCCTCATGGGGATGCATTCCGCAAAGATGAGGTCCATCCCCTGGGCTTCGATGACCGGTTCTAAGAGAACCCTGATTTGTTCCGAGTACTGTTCTTTTATATCCATCAATTACTCACTACTAAACCAAATGCGTGGAAAAAAAAAGTGGGCAACTGCCCACCCGCATCAAACAAACGGATTAAATACTTCGTAATACAAAAAAATTGAAATTGCAAGGGAAAAATGGAGCGGGCGATGGGAATCGAACCCACGACGTCCAGCTTGGGAAGCTGGCATTCTACCTCTGAATTACGCCCGCTTCCTTTGCAAACGCACGGTATCTTAATTAAGGTATTTCATTTGTCAAGATTTTTCTCCTTTGCCGGCAAGGCGAAGATCGATGGCCTTTCCGTGAGCCGTAAGACCCTCCCTTTGGGCAAATCTCCTCGCAAAAGGACCCAGTTTCCTCAAAGCCGGTTCGGAGATGGAAATCACGCTTATTCTTTTGAAGAAATCGTAGACCCCCAAGGCGGAAGAAAAGCGCGCCGTTCCCCCCGTGGGCAGTATATGGTTGGGACCGGCCAAATAATCACCCATCGTCTCCGGCGTATAGGGCCCTAAAAACACGGCGCCGGCATTTCTTACCAGAGGCAATAGCTTTTCCGGGTCTTTGGTGGCAATCTCGAGATGCTCCGGTGCAAACCTGTTGGCTACCTCCATGGCCTCGGTAAGGTCCCGCGTAATGATCGAAACACCGTAGCTATCAATGGCTTGTCGGCAGATGGATTTCCGCTCCAGGGCCTTCATCTGCCTCTCTACCTCCTTTGCCACCTCGCGGGCAAACCCCATGTCCGGGGTAACAAGAATGGCGGCCGCTTGCTCGTCATGTTCCGCCTGGGCAAGAAGGTCAGAGGCAACGAAGGCGGGGTTTACCCGGCCATCTGAGACGATGAGGCATTCGCTCGGACCGGCGATCATATCAATGGAAACGCGTCCATAGACGAGGCGCTTGGCGGCGGCCACGTAAGCGTTGCCCGGCCCTACTATTTTATCTACTGCCGGGATCGTCTCCGTTCCGTAGGCCATCGCGGCAACGGCCTGGGCCCCTCCTACCTTGAAGATCCTACTTATGCCGCAGATTTGCGCGGCAGCGATCACCAACGGATTAATCTCCCCCCGCGACGAAGGAGAAGCCATTATTATCTCTCCTACTCCCGCAATGGCCGCGGGAATAGCCGCCATCAATACGGTGGAGGGATAAGCGGCCCTTCCCCCAGGACAGTATATCCCCACGCGGGCAAGGGGAACTACCTTCTGCCCGAGCACGAGACCTGCCTCCTCGTACCTCCAATCGGATACTACCTGATGGCGGTGAAAGCGCTCTATCCTTTCGGCGGCCAGCTTTAACATCTCCATGTCTTCCGCCGAAACGTTTGCCATTGCCCTTTCTATCTCATCCGGGCTTACGAGCGCCATTTCGGGCGTTAAGCGCACCCCGTCATATCTTTCCGTATAGGCAAAAAGGGCCTCATCGCCCCTCTTTTCTACCTCTTCGCAGATGGCGGCCACCGTTTGCACGACTTCCTCCGCCATCACCCCGCCGCGCCCCAAAATTCGCCGGAACTCTCTCTCAAATTCCTTATCGGTTGTACTTATAATCCTCATTTGCCGTCCTTTACCCTCTCGATGGCGGCCCCCAGGGCCCTGAATTTTTCTTCCAGACGCTCATAACCCCTGTCCAGGTGATAAATGCGAGAAATGACCGTCTCCCCCTCGGCGGCGAGCCCGGCCAGGACGAGGGAAGCCGAGGCGCGAAGGTCGGTCGCCATTACGGGGGCCCCTTTCAGTTGCTTCACCCCCCGCACGACGGCCGAGGACCCCCGCACGACGATATCGGCCCCCATGCGCAAAAGCTCGCTTACGTGCATGAACCGGTTTTCGAAAACCGTCTCCGTGATGACGGAGAGCCCCGATCCCAATGCCATGAAGCTCATCATCTGAGCCTGGAGATCGGTGGGAAATCCCGGATAAGGGGCCGTTTTTATGTCCACACTCTTGATGGACTTTGTCCCTAAGACCCTTATGCCCATCTGGTCTATATCCACCCTCACATCGGCTTCCCGCAACTTTGCGATCAGGGCGTCCTGATGGCGAGGATCGGCGTTTTTTACCATTACATCCCCCCCCGTGATCCCGGCGGCGATCATAAAGGTTCCCGCCTCTATGCGATCGGGGATTACCGAGGCCTCCACCGGTCTAAGCGCGGAGACTCCATCTATTCTTATGACATCCGTTCCCGCCCCAACGATTCGGGCCCCCATCATGTTCAACACTTCTGCCAGATTCACCACTTCCGGTTCTCGGGCCGCATTCTTTATCACGGTCGTGCCTTCCGCTAACGTGGCCGCCATCATAATATTCTCCGTGCCCGTAACGGTAGAGATATCGAAATAAATGGTCGTCCCCCTAAGACGCCTGGCCTTGGCCTCGATGTATCCCTCTTTGAGTTCCACCTCCGCCCCCATCTCCTGCAGGGCGCGGATATGCAGATTCACCGGTCTGGCCCCGATGGCACACCCGCCGGGAAGGGATACCCGCGCTTCTCCGAGGCGGGCAACGAGAGGCCCCAGAACCAAAATGGATGCCCTCATGGTACGCACCAAATCGTAAGAGGCTTGAACGGAGGTGATATTATCGGCATTTACCCGCACGACATCACCGCGCTCGACCTTGACCCCCATATTGGCCAACAAACGGGAAATGGTCTTGATGTCCGCCAAATCCGGGATATTGTGAAAGGTATTCCACCCCCGGGTAAGCAATGAGGCCGCCATGACGGGAAGGGACGCATTCTTGGCCCCGCTCACCTTTACTTCTCCTTGAAGGCGCCTACCGCCGACAATAACGATCTTATCCATATCTCGCCCCTTAAACTTTCCTCATGGCAACTACACGTGCCTCGCCGAGGTAGTCGTGTAGAACCTTTACCTCACCGTAATTACCTGAGTCCCAGGCCTTCTTGCCTACTAAACCGGCGATTTTTTCACCCACCTCGAGCAGAAGCCACCCCCCCACCATTAGCCTACTTGCCGACTCCACAATTAGCGCCTCATGCAGTTTAACCCCATCCTCTCCCCCGTCCAGGGCCATCAGGGGCTCGTAGTTCCTCACACCAGCGGGGAGATTTGCGAGCTCCCCGGTGGGTATATAGGGCGGGTTGGAGAGGATCAGATGAAAAACACCGGAAATAGCACTTAGCCCGGAGGAAAGAAGGAAATCTATTTTTTCTCTCACGCCCAATCTTTGCGCGTTTTCCCTCGCCACACAAAGCGCCTCGGGTGACAAGTCCGTCGCCAATACCCATACTTTTTCCAATTCCGCGGCCATGGTAATGCCGATCGCCCCGGAGCCGGTACCCACGTCGATAATTTTCAATCTTTGTGGCGAAAAACCTCGGGCCAAACTTAATGCGGCCTCCACCAGCCGTTCCGTCTCCGGGCGAGGGATAAGGACCCTCCCATCCACCTTAAACGTCCGAGACCAAAATTCCTTCTCCCCAACAAGGTAAGCTATCGGTTCATGGCCCAGACGACGGTTAACTAACTCTTCGTAACGCCACTTTTCTTCTTCTGTCAATCTGTAATCTGGATGGCTGTATAGAAAAGTCCTTTGCACTCCCAACACGTGGGCAAGCAGTACCTCGGCATCCAGTACCGAAGTGAAAATACCGGCCTCTCTCAGCCTTTGCGCGGCCAGTCTAATTACTTCTCTTAACTGCATGCCACCTGGGACATGCTGCTTTTCAAGGCTTCTGCCTGATAGTGGGCAATCAAGGCATCGACCATTTCTCCGATTTCCCCATCGAGAAATTCTTCCAGGTTGTAAACGGTCAGGTTTATTCTATGGTCGGTAACCCGTCCCTGGGGAAAGTTATACGTGCGAATCCTTTCACTCCGATCGCCACTACCTACCTGGCTTTTTCTCATCCGGGCGAGCTCTTCGTTCTGTTTGCTCACCATTTGATCGAGGAGCCGGGCCCTAAGCACTTTCATGGCCTTCGCCTTGTTTTTATGCTGGGACTTTTCATCCTGACAGGAGACCACGATGCCCGTGGGGAGGTGGGTGATACGTACGGCCGAGTCGGTAGTATTCACGCTCTGGCCTCCATGCCCACTGGAGTGGAACACATCGATCCTGATATCCTTGGGGTCTATCTCTACCTCTACTTCCTCCGCTTCGGGCATGATGGCCACTGTCACGGCCGAAGTGTGGATCCTTCCCTGGGCCTCTGTAACCGGTACGCGCTGCACCCGATGCACACCGCTTTCATATTTCAACCGGCTGTAGACGCCTTCGCCTTCGATAAGGGCAATAATTTCCTTGAAACCCCCCAGACCACCGGACGGAGAGGTACTCACCACTTCCACCCGCCAACCCTGTTTTTCCGCATAGCGGGCATACATGCGAAACAGGTCGGCCGCAAAGAGGGTTGCCTCATCGCCTCCTGTGCCAGCCCTTATTTCCAAAAGGACGCTACGCTGATCATTGGCATCCCGCGGCAGGAGGAGCAATTTCAGTTTTTCTTCCAGGGAAGCCTTTTTCTCCTTGAGGCCGGGCAGGTCTTCCTTGACAAGCGTCTTCAACTCCTCATCATCGCCCTTCAGGATACGCTGGCCTTCTTCCAGCTCGGCCAGTACCCGCTCGTATTCGCGGTAAGTAAAAACGAGCTCCTGCAGATCGGCGTGTTCCTTCGCGTACCTCTGATAGAGGGAAGGACGGGCAATGACCTCCGGATCTCCCAAAAATTGCTCCAGCTCCCGATACCGGCGGTCTATTTCTGCCAGGCGTTGAAACATCTTGGAGTTACGTAAAAGAAGGGATGAAAGATCGAGAAAACAGGATTAGCCGTTTCCCGCGTATTTCTTCCGGAACCGCTCTACTCGCCCTTCCGTATCCACGATCTTCTGCTTTCCCGTCATAAAGGGATGGCACCGGGAACAGATTTCCACTTTTATATCTTTTTTGGTCGAGCGCGTATGGATCACATTTCCGCAGACGCAGGTGATGGTCGTTTCAACGTACTCCGGATGGATGCCCTTTTTCATCTAATTCTTACTCCCTTCTTGCAAATTTTCGCTACAAAAAAATTATATTACCGATGCCGGCAATTGGCAACCTAAATTTTCTCCCTTACTGGTTCATGGAATCGAGGAATTGCTGATTGGTCTCTGTTCTCTTAATCTTATCGATGATGAATTCCATAGCATCAATGGGGTTCATCTCCTGAAGCAGGCGTCTTAAGATCCAAATCCGATTCAAGTTCTGCTTGGGGATGAGGAGTTCTTCTTTTCTTGTTCCCGACCGAATGAGGTCAAAGGCGGGGAAAATACGACGATCGGCAATCCGCCTGTCTAAATGCAATTCCATATTCCCCGTGCCCTTGAATTCTTCGAAAATGACCTCGTCCATCCTGCTGCCCGTATCGATCAGGGCCGTCGAAATGATGGTAAGGGAGCCGCCGTTTTCTATATTTCTCGCCGCGCCGAAAAACCTCTTGGGCTTATGCAGGGCATTGGAATCCACGCCCCCGGAAAGTACCTTGCCGCTTGGCGGCACGACCGCATTATACGCCCGGGCGAGGCGGGTTATACTGTCCAGCAAGATCACCACGTCTCTCTTATGCTCCACCAGCCTTTTTGCCTTTTCGATCACCATCTCCGCCACCTGCACGTGCCTCGTGGCCGGTTCGTCAAAGGTGGATGAAATAACCTCCCCGTGGACGCTCCTTTGCATATCCGTCACTTCTTCCGGTCGTTCATCGATCAGGAGCACGATCAGGATGACCTCCGGATGGTTCTTTTCGATGCTGTGCGCTACATCCTGAAGTAACATGGTCTTTCCTGCCCGCGGGGGAGACACGATGAGCGCCCTTTGCCCCTTCCCGATGGGGGTAAAAAGGTCCATAATACGGGTCGAAAGGTTTTCGGGATCCGATTCCAAATTCAACTTCTCGTTGGGATAAAGAGGGGTAAGGTTGTCGAAGAGGATTTTATCTCTCGCCATTTCCGGCGGCTCGAAGTTGACCGTGTCCACCTTTAGGAGGGCAAAGTACTTCTCCCCCTCCTTGGGCGGCCTTACTTCACCGGTAATGGTGTCGCCCGTCCTAAGATTAAATCTTCTGATCTGAGATGGGGAAACGTAGATATCATCGGGGCTCGGGAGGTAATTGTAATCCCCTGCCCGAAGGAAGCCAAAGCCCTCCGGAAGTATTTCCAGCACCCCCGAAGCCGAGATGACTTCGTTTTTTTCCGCTTGAGCCTGAAGAATCGAAAATATGAGTTCCTGACGTCGCAGTCCACTTGCCCCTTGAACATTAAGTTCTTTGGCCAGTTCGGTCAATTCACTAATAGGCATGCGTTTGATTTCTTCGATATTCATTTAGGATATGCACCCCATCTTGATATTTCGTCAGGCTTTGGATCCACCTGATGGGACTTTTTAGGTGGCTTTACGACTTACAGCGCTTAGCACCTCCCCCGTAAGGGGGATGATTATCGATTTCAGGATTGGTCATCCGAATGCCTGATTACCATCATGCAGGATTGAAACTACGGAAAGTACATTTATCTTACGATCATGCCCATGTCAAGAAAAAATTAAGGTGTAAGTATTTCTTCCCATGGCAGCTTGGCAAATACGTTGTTTAACGCATGATCATCGTCTACGACATGATATGAAAGAGAAAGAAACACCGAATGGGCAATGCTTCTCACCTCTGTAAGCGGCACCACTTCATCCCACCGGCCATGGTAGATGACGGTCGGGATGCCAACCTTACAATCCCGATAGGGGGAAAATTCCTTCAGATGCAAAGCCGGGGCGAGAAGTACTAATTTTGCAATCCGCTCGGGGTGGGAACAGGCGTAAACGGCGGCCATTAATCCCCCGTAGCTGGAGCCGACCAGGACGAGGTTATTCATGCCCGAGAGCCTCTCCTCCAACTTCGCCATTCTCTCCCGGAAGCCCCCCGTATAATCTTCAATAATCATCTCCGGTCGCAGGTGGCGGAAAAATCTCCCCTTTGTCCCCTGGGACGAACTCTCCAAGCCATGAATGAAAACTTCTTTCGTCTCTTTCATCGTTTCTGATAGGCAGAAAGAGGGCGCTTTTTTCTCCTGGCGACCTCTCCCTTTTCCCCTTTCTATTCACCCCAGGGGTTTTTCCCCTTGCACCGCTCCAGTTTTTCATCCATAGTCGGGATGACCTTAGATGCCGGCACCAGCCATCCTGGCCCTGCGCTGGATGTCCCTTTAAACCAATAATAGGGAGGTATGGTCATGGACTGTTTCTGCTCTTCCGGCGGCACAAATTCGGTTACGCCCAGAGGTTGAATCGTCTTGTGGTCACAAGCCCTCATCTTCACGAGCTTTCCGTTCGCGTAACGGAAGACATCCCCTTCCCACACCTTGATGATTTTTTCCGGATCCACGCTCTTGGCCCTTTCAATGACACTAAGGAGCCAGTATGTAATCTGACCGTAGAGACCAATTGCCCCCGTGCCATGCTCGAACAAACGGCTGTTGTAAGGGGGTGTTTTCCACTTCTTATGCCAGAGGTCATTCCAAGCTTTGTAAAACTTTATCGAGGAAGGATAAGCGGTAAAAGCATGGGGCATATCGTACACGTCAATGTGGATGAGCCCCTTTGTCCCTTCTACCCCGACTTCATGGAGAAAATTGGGCTCGTCCATAAACAGATTGGCAAAGGGGATGGTAATGCCCATTTGCCTTGCCTGCTTTAGGAGATTGGCGGCATCGGGTATCCAGTCCCCGGTGTAGACAATTTCTGCCCCGGACGCCTTGATTTTCGTTAGATAGGGAGCAAAATCCGTGATAAACAACTTATGATAGTCCTCCCCCACAATCTGGGCCTCCGGATAGTACAGCTTCAAACCTTTCTTGAAGGCCTCTGCCATATCACGGCCGAAGGAGTAATCCTGACAGAGGATGTAGAATTTCTTCTCCTTCTTCCTCACCTGCCCGAAATAATACGCCATGCCTACACCGATCTGCTCCGTCGTCGGAGAGGGCATGAAGGAATACCGACCAAAGTTCGTAGCGTCCTGCAACTCATCCGAGAGGGCGCCTTCGTTGACCGAGATCACCTTGTACTTGTTGGCCACTTCGTTGATAATCTTCATCAGATGACTACCGGAAGTGCCCATAAGCACGTGCACCTTGTCCTGGAGTACCAGCCTCTCGCACACCTTCTTACAGACATCCGTCTTCGATTGATGGTCGGCAAAAATCACCTCCACCAGCTTCTTCTTCCCATCCACCCAAATACCACCCCGCTTGTTGATGTCGTGGGCGGCGAACCTGATGGGGGTAAGATGAATAGGGCCGTTTAAGGCGGCGGGACCGGAAAAGACATTGACATAACCAATCCTGATCGTGTCCCCCGTGGGTGGGCTGTAAGTTGCCGGGTCAAAATCGGACATATCCGACATCTTGGCTACATCCACGTACGCATGAGGCTTGGCCCAATCTTCCCCATAGGGGGCTCCCCTCGCCACCTCTTTCTTCTTTGCCGCGAAAGCCGGCGCGACGGCCAGGACCAGGAAAAGAAGAAAGAGGATGGCCATCCTTAACCAATACCTTTTGCTCATGATCACCCCTCCTTTCTAAAATTTCGGCTTTTCGCCCTTTATCGATTCTTCCCTAAGAACGGCCTTTAAAACCTTTTGCATGGCATTTTTGGGAAGAGAATCCCTGAATTCGACTATAGAAGGTTTTTTGTAGCTTGCCAGTCGGCCCCGACAGTAAGAAATGATCTCTTCTTCCGTAGCGTTCTCTCCCTCCTTTAGCACCACCACCGCTTTTACCATCTCTCCCCAGTAGTCGTCAGGGACTCCTATCACGGCTGCTTCTTTTATTTTTGGGTGCTTGTGAAGAACAAATTCAATCTCTGCGGGATAAATATTTTCCCCGCCCCGGATGATCATGTCCTTCTTCCGACCTTTTAAAAATATATACCCCTCTTCATCCCGGTAGGCGAGGTCACCCGTGTGGAGCCACCCATCTCTAATTGTTTCCTTGGTTGCCGCTTCGTTTTGCCAATAGCCCTTCATTAATTTGGGGCCCCGGGCCACTATTTCCCCAACCTTGCCCGAAGGAAGCGCCTCTCCCCTATCATCGACGATGCTGACTTCACTGCCTGGGATGCACCTTCCGACGCTGGCCAAACGCTCCTTTCTCTTTCCAACCACCGCCTCGTCACCCACGAGTAGATGGTCCTCCGGAGGCAAAACAGAGATGAGACCCGTGGTTTCCGTCATACCGTAGAAATTGGTGAATTGCACCGAAAGCATCTCTGTAGCCCGCAGCAAAAGGTTTACCGGCATAGGAGAAGCCCCGTACCCAATATGCTTAAGAGAAGTCGTATTTCTTAAAGAAAAATCCGGGTGTTCGAGAACTGCCTGCAACATGGTAGGCACGAGGTAGGTGGTCTCAATCCGTTCTTTCTCTACCACCTTTAGAAACAAACCCGGGTCAAAGGCAGGCAGAAAAACCATGGTATCGCCGCGATACAAAGGCAAGGCAACGCTGGAAATGCCGGCAATGTGATACATGGGTACATTGATGAGAATCGTCCCCGGATGAAAGGTGTATCTATCGAATAGAGGGGTAAGGAGGTTATCATGGGTAATCGTGGCCCCTTTGGGTAAGCCCGTGGTTCCGCTCGTATAGATGATGCACGCCCCATCATCCCCTGCGCGCCAGACAGAAGGAAAGCTTTCGGAAGAAGCTTCATGAAGGGCCGTTTCATACTCCACCATCCCGGAAACGGGTCCTCCCAAGGAAACGTAACACGCAATTGAGGGAAGCTCGAAGCGGATATCGTTGATCATTTCACCATAGCGGGCACCTAAAAGAAGGACTCGGGGTGTTGAGTTCGAAAGAATGTACTTGGTTTCTTCTTCCCGCAATCGGAAATTGATGGTGACAAGAATTGCCCCCGCTTTTTCTATGGCATAAACCATCTCTGGGAATTCCAGACAGTTTGTCTGGAAAATGGCCACGCGATCCCCAGGCCTAACACCGGCCGAGGTGAGGAAATGGGCCAGGGCATTTGCCCTTCTTTCCACCTCCCCAAAGGTTAACCTTCTTTCCCCTTCAACTGCACATACCTTCGAGGCAAAGGTCTCACATGTTCTATCAATTACGCGGGCAATATTCATAATATCACAACTAAATCAAGAAGCCCTGGAAAACTTTGTTCTCCAGGGCTTCTTACTACTTATTTCTATTCACCCCAAGCATTCTTTCCCTTGCACCGATCTAACTTCTGATCCATCAAGGGTAACACCTTTTCGGCCGGAACATTCCAAGACGGCCCCACGCCAGAATGATTCTTGTACCAATAATAAGGAGGTATGTTGAAAGATATTTTTTGTTCCTCGGGTGGCACATACTCCCCGATACGGAATCCCTGTATTGCCTTGTGGTCGCAGGCCCTCATCTTGTAAAGACGTCCATTTACCATCTGGTACACATCCCCTTCCCAGATCTTGATGATCTTTTCCGGATCTGTAGTCTTTGCCCTTTCCAGCACACTCAGAAGCCAGTAAGTCCCTCCAATCCACTGCCCCAAGGTGCCAAAGGGATGCTCATAGAGTGGCTGGTTGTAGGGCGGTGTTTTGAATTTCTTCCACTGGTCGTTCCAGGCGCGGTAGTATTTAATCATGGCCTCACTGTTGAACGCCTCGCCCGCCCGGTCAAAATGCTTTACATTTACGAGATGTTTGGTTCCTTCCACACCTACCTCGGTAAGAAAGTTCGGGTTATCTACAAACAGATTGGCAATCGGCAGAGTAATACCCATCTGCCTTGCTTGCTTTAGCATATTACCGGCATCGGGCAACCAATCTCCTGTCCAGATGACTTCCGCGCCAGAAGCCTTAATTTTGGTTAGATAAGGGGCAAAGTCGGTGATGAAGAGCTTGTGATAGTCTTCCCCAACGATCTGTGCTTCGGGATAGTACTCCTTAAGCCCCATCTTGAAGCCTGTGGCCATGTCCCGCCCGAAGGAGTAATCCTGGCAGAGGATGTAGAATTTCTTCTCTTTCTTTCTAATATGGCCGTAGTAATAGGCCATGGCGCGGCCCACAGAATACGTAGTTGCTTCGGCCTGAAACGCATAACGGCCAAAATTTTCCGCATTCATCAGCTCATCGGAAAGGGCGCCAACGTTGAGAGATATAACTTTATATCGGTTCCCCACCTCATTGGCCACCTTCATGAGATTGCTTCCCGATGTCCCGATGATGAAATTTACCTTTTCCTCCAGGGCCATCCTCTCGGCAATCTTTTTGGCCTGGTCCTGCTTTGACATAGTATCGGCCTTGTAAATGGCAATTTTCTTTTTCTTCCCGTCTACTAAGATACCGCCTCTCTTATTGTAGTCATAGACGGGGAAGCTCACACATGCCCATCCGAGTTCACCATTACTCGCCGCTGGACCGGAATGGGGCCAGAAGACGGCTATCTTTATTACATCTCCCTCTGGATTCTTCCAGTTGGCCGGGTCCCAACCACTCATGTCGGCCATTTTGAAGGCATCGAACTTGTCGTGGGGTTTGGCCCACGTCTCAAAAGGGGCAGAATATTTTGGCAATTTCGCCTCTTTTTTCGCCGCCAAGGCCGGGAAGGCCATAACGGTGAGCGAGAAAAGGGCAACCAACCCCCAAATAAAGAACACTTTACTTTTTTTCATGTCATAATTCCTCCTTGTTTATTTTTTCATTCTCTTCATGAGGTTTGTGATCATGAGTTCTTGGGCGAGTTCGCGGCCGGCGGACA
>DAORXN010000020.1:0-38506 GCA_035358955.1 Syntrophales bacterium
CGGGCGAAGGGGAACTCATCCTGCTGGTGGAAGACGAGGTGGACCTCCTCCATATCGGTCGGATTCTGTTGGAGAAGTTAGGTTACAGGGTAATCGCCGCAACCTCTCCGCACGAGGCCATAGACGTGGTGAAGGAAAGGGGAAGGGAGCTATCCCTCCTTATTACGGACATGATCATGCCGGGCATGAGCGGTATCGATCTCATCAAAAAGGTGAAAGAATGCGCGCCGCAGGTGCGCTTTATCTTGAGCTCCGGCTACGGCGTGGGCCCCTTGCCGGGGGATAAAGAGATGGAATTCTTGGAAAAACCCTACACCATAGAAACCCTGGCGGCGAAGATCAAAAAGGTGCTGGGAAAGGTATGAAGCACGAAGATTCAGTCCGCCATCCGGCCATTAAGGATAGGGAAGAAGAAGTTGCCCTCTATGCGGCCATCATAGAGCATGCCCAGGCCGGAATCGGCATTATCCAGGACGGGTACATCATATTTGCCAACCCCTATCTCACGCATGCCTTCGGTTACCGGGAGGGGGAAATCTTAGGGGAAAAGGCGAGGCGTTTCATCCATCCGGACGATTATTCTACGGTGAAAAAGAAGGCGGCAGAGATGCTCGCCGGTCTGCGCCGGGCCCCGTACGAATACCGGCTTTTGACCAAGGGGGGAGACTATCGCCACGTAATGGAGGTGGTCACTTCGATTACCTACCAAAGAAGGCCGGCCGTTCTTACGAGCACGATCGATGTAACGGAACTAAGAGAGGCGGAAAGGCACTTAAACGAGGCTCGGGATGTGCTCCTGCTGACGGAAAGATTGGCCGCGGTAGGTTCCCTGGCGGCCGGGGTGACCCATGAGATTTTAAATCCCCT
Source organism: Syntrophales bacterium (assembly GCA_035358955.1). Classification (GTDB taxonomy): domain Bacteria; phylum Desulfobacterota; class Syntrophia; order Syntrophales; family UBA8958; genus JAOAFE01. The sequence goes on from DAORXN010000020.1 coordinate 868, forward strand.
GAATATCATCGCCGTTTATCTACAAATGATGGAAGATCCCGAATTAAAGCCGGAGGAAAGAGAATTCATGATTGCTACCTGCCGCCGGCAGGTGGAACGCATCGTAAAAATTACCAAGGATTTGAACCAGTTTGCCCGAGTTCATGAGCATACCATGGAAGAGTTGGACGCAGAAGAATTGATGGAAAGCGTCCTTAGCCTCATGGCCGTACCTCTGCGTCACGGGCAGGTGGAGGTGGTAAGGAAATACGAAAGACCCTTTCCCCCTCTCCGGGCCGACCGCAATGCCATCGGGCAGGTGATGATCAACATCATCTCCAACGCCATCGAGGCTATGGCCGAAAAGGAGCGAAAGATACTGGAAATCGGCATCAAAGAGAGCAAAGAAGGGGGCAGAAGAGGCGTGCGCCTGACCTTCTCCGATAACGGCCCCGGCATACCGGTGGATCAGAGGGAACGGATCTTCGACCCTTTCTACACGACCAAGGAGGTGGGAAAGGGTACGGGCATGGGGCTCGCCGTGGCCTACGGGATCGTGAAGGAACATGGAGGAGAGATAAAGATAGAGGGAAATGTGATGGGTGGAGCCACCTTCATCGTGGATTTGCCTGTCGGGAATAAAAGAGAAGGGAGGTAATTCATGGCGACAATTCTCATGGTGGATGACGAAAAGGACTTTTGTGCGGCCATGACCGTGCTTCTTTCCCGCCGGGGGTTTGATGTGATTTGCGCGGAAAATGGTGCCCAGGCCCTCGAAATGATGGAAGAAAATCACGTGGATATCGTTTTGCTTGATGTCATGATGCCCGTGATGGATGGCTTCGAGACGTGCCGCCGCTTGAAGGAAAAAGAAAAGTTTAGGGATATTCCCGTCATCATGATTACCGCCTTGGGGGAAAAGAAAGACCGGATTGCGGGCATCGAAGCCGGGGCCGACGATTTCATTTCTAAGCCTATAGACCAGGGGGAGGTCCTCGCCCGGATCCAATCCCTCTTGAAATTGAAGAAAGCCCGAGACCTCCATGCCCAGGCCTACGAGGCCCTTACAGACCTTATCCGCTTTGGAATCGATATCTTTGCCCGTTTTTCCTCGGCCGATTTTGATCCTACGGCAAGACTTGACGATCTCGTAAGGCATATCATCCGGAAAACGGTGGACATGGTTCACCGCCCGGAAAAGGTCGTCATTGGGGAAATTACGGAGACGGGGAAGTGGAAGTGGTCGAGCTTCGAGTGGGCCTTCCACGATTTGCAGCGCATAGAGATCGAAACGGTGGGGCAGGCGGAGTGGGAAGATTTCTGGTATCGTTCGGGAAGACCGGAGAAGGGCTATCTAAATACGGAGGACCTCAGTCGGCCGGAATACGTACCCCTGGTTGATTTTTTCCGCTTGCACGGCATCCACTTAACGAACCTCGTCTTCTACGAGCGAGGGCCCGCGGTGGTCTTGGGCTTAAATTACGGCCGCCGGGTAGGAAATCACGATGCCGACGTCCTCATGGGCATGGTGGCCATGGACACGTACCTGAGGTCCCTGGCCGGACAGGTTAAGGAGACGGAAGGGGCTTTCAGCTACCTGGTTCAGGCCCTGGCCCGGGCTTCGGAGGCTAACGACGAAGACACGGGCCAGCACATCCTGCGGGTGGGGGAATACGCTGCCCTGATTGCCCAGCAGCTCGGCCTTTCGGGTCAGTTCGTCCACCTCATCAGGGAGCAGGCCCCCCTTCATGACGTGGGCAAAATCTATGTCTCGGAAGCCATCTTGAAGAAGCCGGGCCCTCTCACGGAGACGGAAATGGCGGCCATGAAGCTTCATACGGTTTACGGGGCCAAGATCATAGGCCATCATCCGCGTCTGGAGATGGGGCGCACGATCGCCCTTACCCATCACGAGAGGTGGGACGGGACGGGCTACCCGCGAGGCCTAAAAGGGGAAGAAATTCCCATCGCGGGGAGGATTGTCATCCTCGCCGATCAGTACGATGCCCTGCGCAACAAACGCATCTACAAGCCGGCCTTTGATCATGAAAGGACGTGTGAAATACTCTTGAAGGGAGACGGGCGCACCTTGCCCCAGCACTTTGACCCCCATGTCCTCGAGATCTTCCGCCGGGAGCACCAAGCCTTCGCCGAAATTTACGCCCGGATGGCCGACTAAAAAACCCTTGACAGGGAGCATCCAATCCGTTAAAAGCGCGCGAATGAACATTCATTCGTGAGAGGGTTAATGGATAAGCGGGCGGAAATACTGGAGGCAGCCTTAAGCTTGTTTGTGGAGCAGGGTTTTCACGGCGCTCCCATGGCGGATATTGCCCAGAAAGCGAAAGTGGCGGCGGGCACCATCTATCGCTACTTCCCCAGCAAGGATGACCTCATTAATTCCCTTTTCGAGGAACTGCAGGGAAAGCTAAGGGCCTTCCTCCAAAAAAACTACCCCGTCCAGGGTGAAATCCGTAAGAAGTACGAGTACCTCATCCGCGAGTCGATTCATTACTTTGTTTTATATCCCCGGCACTTCCTCTATCTGGAGCAGTACTACAACTCACCTTACAGCATCGACATTCACCGGGAAAAGATCTTGGGGAAAAATCCGGATAATCTATGGTTAGACATCTTTGAAAGGGGGGTTCACGAGGGGGTCATTAAGGACCTGCCGCGGGCCATGTTGTTTTCCCTTGCCTTCGGCCCCATGATTACCCTCCTCAGAGACCATATCCGCGGTTTTGTTCATTTAGGAGAAAGGGAGGTGGCGCTTTTCACCACCGCCTGCTGGGATGCGATCAAGAAATGAGAGGGTAGAGATGGGAGATTTTTTGCGAGGCAGGAAATGGCTTTTACTTCTAACGATGGTACTAACTATTTATGGGTGTGGAGGGGAAAAGAAGCCTCCCCTGCCGCCCCCGGAAGTGGCGGTCGCGCCGGTGGAGGTTCAGACCGTCACGCTCACCGTGGATCTGGCGGGCCGGACGGTACCTTACCGTGTCGCCGATGTCCGTCCCCAGGTGAGCGGTATCATTCTCCAGCGCCTCTTCACCGAGGGGGGTGATGTGAAGGAAGGGGAGGTGCTCTATCGGATCGACCCGGCCCCGTTTAAGGCGGCACTGGAAAACGCCCAGGCTGCCCTCGCCCGATCGGAAGCGAGCCTGCCCACCGTAAAACTGAGGGAGGAACGCCTGCGGGCCCTGGTGAAAGAGAAGGCTGTAAGCCAGCAGGATTACGATGACGCTTCGGCTGCCCTGAGGCAGACGGAGGCGGACATCAAGTACTGGCGAGCCATGGTGGAGCAGGCGAAGATTAATTTGGGCTACACGGAAGTAAAGGCCCCCATCTCAGGTCGCATCGGGAGATCGAATGTGACGGAAGGGGCGCTGGTTGCCGCCCTCCAGCCCCTCGCCCTTACCACCATCCAGCAGCTTGACCCCATTTACGTGGATGTGCCGCAATCGACCACGGAGGTATTGAAATTGAGACGGGCGCTGCAAGAGAAGAAGATCATCCACGGGGGGGAGAGCCTGAAAAAGGTGCGCCTGATCCTCGAAGACGGGAACACCTATCCGTGGACGGGGACGTTAAAGTTTCAGGATGTGACCGTGGACCAATCCACGGGTTCCGTCGTTTTGAGGATACTTTTTCCCAATCCTCAAAGGATATTGCTGCCCGGCATGTTCGTCCGGGCCGTGGTGGAAACGGGTATCCAGCCCCAGGCGATTCTTTGTCCTCAACAGGCGGTCATGCGTGATGCCAAGGGGGGGGCTTACACCTACGTGGTAAACGAGAAGAATACGGTAGAAATGAGACCCCTCGTCGTAGATCAGGTCATAGGCGATAAATGGCTCGTCTCGTCCGGTTTGACCCCCGGAGAAAAGGTGATCATGGAGGGCATTCAGCGCGTGCGACCCGGGATGACGGTAAAAACGACCCCCTTTGCCCCCCCTAAAGCGGGAAGTTAAGGGGGTAATTATGCTCTCTCGTTTTTTCCTCGACCGGCCTGTTTTTGCGTGGGTTATCGCCATTGTTATGATGGTGGCGGGGGCGCTGGCCATCTATTTTCTCCCTATCTCTCAGTACCCCAACATCGCCCCCCCGACGATTTACGTGCAGTCCTACTATCCCGGAGCCTCGGCGGAAACGGTGGAAAACAGCGTAACCCAGATCATTGAGCAGAACATGACGGGTCTGGACCGCATGATTTATCTTTCTGCCACGAGCGATTCGTCCGGTACCTCCCGGATCGAGCTTACCTTTGCCCCCGGTACGGACCCCGATGTGGCCTGGGCGAAGGTGCAGAACAAATTACAGCTTGCCATGTCTTCTCTTCCCGATGCAGTGCAGCGCGCCGGTGTAACGGTCGGGAAAGCCACGCGCAATTATCTCATGATCGTAAGCCTCGTCTCGGAAGAGGGGGGCATGAGTTCCATCGATTTGCGTGATTACGCTGCCTCCGTTTTGCAGAATGTCTTGGCCCGGGTGCCCGGCGTAGGGGAGGTGCAGGTCTTCGGCACGCCTTACGCCATGCGGATTTGGCTAAATCCGGTGAAACTTACGGATTATCGACTCACGATGGAAGATATCGTTCAGGCCCTAAAGGTTTACAACGTGGAAGTTTCGGCGGGCCAGTTTGGCGGGGCCCCGGCAGTGAAGGGGCAGAGATTAAACGTAAGCATCCAAGTCCAGAGCATGCTTAAGACCCCCGATGAATTTGCCGCTGTACCCATCCGGATCAATCCCAACGGATCTATCGTGCGAATACGGGATGTGGCGCGGGTGGAGTTGGGGACGGAGTGGTACGATATAGATGCGAAATTCAACGGGCGGCCCACGGCAGGTATCGCCATCCGCATGGAGCCGGGAGGAAATGCCCTCGAGACGGCGGACCGGGTGAAGAAGAGGCTCGCCGAGATGAGCCCCTATTTTCCTCCGGGTCTTAAGGTTACCTATCCCTACGACACGACCCCCTTCATCCGGGTGGCCATCAAGGAAGTGGTAAAGACCTTGATCGAGGCCATTATCTTAGTCTTCCTCGTCATGTGGCTCTTTTTAGGCAGCATCCGTGCCACCCTCATTCCCACCATTGCCGTGCCGGTGGTACTCTTGGGCACCTTTGCCGTCATTGGGGCCTTTGGGTTTTCCATCAACATGCTTACCATGTTCGGCATGGTGCTGGCCATCGGCCTCCTCGTGGATGACGCCATCGTCGTGGTGGAGAACGTGGAGCGCATCATGGCGGAGGAGGGCCTCTCGCCCCGGGAGGCGACGGCCAAGTCTATGGATCAAATCACCCCGGCCCTGATCGGCATCGGCCTGGTGCTTTCCGCTGTTTTCGGGCCCATGGCCTTCTTTGCCGGCTCGACGGGCATCATCTACCGCCAGTTTTCCATTACCGTTGCCTCGGCTATGCTCCTTTCCGTGGTCGTGGCCTTGATCCTTACGCCTGTTTTGTGTGCCAATCTCCTCGAGCCCGTCTCCAAGGGGCACGAACCGGCAGAAAAGGCCGTCTGGTTCCTCCGGCCGTTTTTCCTCTGGTTTGACAAGTGGTTTTCCCGCACCCGTAATGGGTACGTGAGCCTGGTGGCGCGCGTCATGAACCGCAAGGTGCGCTACGCCTTTATCTACGTTATAATCGTGGCCCTGTTGGGCGTGCTTTTCATGCGCATGCCCACGGGTTACCTCCCCGATGAGGACCAGGGCACGCTCCTCGCCCAGATTATCCTCCCCACCGGTTCCACCCTGGAGCAGACGCAGGCCGTGGCAGACGAAATTCAACGCTACTTCCAGGAAAGGGAAAAGGAAGCCGTCCTTTCCTGCATGACCATCGTGGGAATAAGCTTTTCCGGCCGGGCGCAGAATAACGGCATGGTTTTCATCAGATTGAAGGACTGGGAACAGAGAAAGCGCTCGGACCTGCGGGCCAAGGCAGTGGTGGCCAGGGCCATGAGGGCTTTTATGGGGATGAAGAAGGCCCTCGTCTTTGTCTTTCCCCCTCCCGCCGTAGCGGAGTTGGGTAACGCCCGGGGTGTGGATTTTCAACTGGTCAATATGGGGGGGCTCGACCATGCGGCCTTCATGGAGGCGAGGAACAGGTTCCTCTACCTTGCCTCCCAGGACAAAAGGTTGGTTAGCGTTCGACCCAACGGCTTGGACGATGTGCCCCAGTTCAGGATTGATATCGACTGGGAAAAGGCGGGCGCCCTCGGAGTTCCCATCTCTTCCATCCATACGGCCATCTCGTCTACCTTCGGCGGGGCGTATGTGAACGATTTCATTCAGGGTGGCAGGGTAAAACGGGTTTACGTCCAGAATGACGCCATGTACCGCATGCAACCCAAAGACTTGGAGTACCTTTATGTTCGCAATACCTTGGGTGAAATGGTGCCCTTTTCCGCTTTTGCTTCCAGCCGTTGGACTTTTGGGTCTCCCCGCCTCGAGCGCTATAACGGCTTTCCCTCCTTCAACATCTGGGGGGAACCGGCCCCCGGCCGAAGCTCCGGTGAAGCCATGAAGGCCATGGAAGAAATCGTGACCAAATTGGGTTCCAGTATTGGTTTCGAGTGGACGGGCCTCTCTTACCAGGAGAAAATGGCGCGGGCACAGACGGTGCCTCTTTATGCCTTCTCCATCTTGGTGATTTTCCTCTGCCTGGCCGCCCTCTACGAAAGCTGGACGATCCCCTTTTCCGTCCTCCTCGTCCTTCCCTTAGGCGTGCTGGGCGGTGTTATCGCTTCGAGCTTAAGGGGCTTAAGTAACGACGTGTATTTCCAGATCGGGCTCCTTACCACCATGGGCCTTACGACCAAGAACGCTATCCTCATCGTCCAGTTCGCCAAGGCGGGCATTAAGGAGGGCATGAGCCTGCGTGAGGCGGCCCTTACGGGTTCGAGGATCCGGTTTAGGCCCATCGTCATGACCTCTCTGGCCTTCGGATTCGGTGTATTGCCCCTCGCCCTTTCCCAAGGCGCAGGCGCGGGCGCCATGAACGCCATCGGCACTTCCGTCGTGGGTGGAATGATTACGGGAACCGTGCTGGTCATTATCTTTTCCCCTCTCTTTTACGTGATTATCGAATCTCTGAAGAAGAGGGAAAGTAGTCAAAGCGTGGCAGAAACTGAAAACGCGGGAGGGAAGGAAGATGCGTGAGAGAAAACGGGTTTTCCTTTTCTGCCTTTTGATTTCCATCTTTTTCGGCTGCTCCCTCGCCCCGAAATACGAGACGCCTCCCTCGCCCGTACCGGCTAAACTGCCTTACGGCGAGGCGGAAAAGATAGAGGTCCTGAACTGGCGGGATTTCGTTGCGGACGATAATTTGAAGAAGGTGATTGAACTGGCCCTGAAAAACAGCCGGGACCTCAAGCTGGCCGCTTTGAACGTGGCCCAGGTGGAAGCCATGTACCGAATTCAGCGGGCGGAGCTTTTCCCCGCTATCAATGCGCAGGCGGGCATGGCAAGGCAAAGGGTGCCTTCCGACCTCTCGGCGACGGGAAAGTCGCAAACCACTTCCCAGTACGACGTAACCGTTGGGATCACGGCCTGGGAAATAGACTTCTTCGGTCGCATCAGGAATTTGCGTGACCGGGCCCTGGAGGAGTACCTGGCGTCCGAACAGGGTAGGCTCGGGGTAAGGAACGTTATCGTTTCCACCGTGGCGAGGGCGTACCTCAACTATGCCGCCGATTACGAACAATTAAAACTATCCCAGGAGACTTTGCAATCTCAAGAGGAGACTTACCGCCTCATTCGGCGCCTCTCCGAGGTGGGGATGGCCTCGGAGCTGGACTTAAAGAGGGCGGAAGCCCTCTTGGAGGCGACAAGGGGGGATATTGCCCGCTTCACGCAGGCCGTCGCCCAGGATGAGAACGCCCTGGACCTCCTCGCAGGAGTACCCGTTCCGCGGGATTTGCTTCCACAGGGGTTAAAGGAGGTCAAGGTGCCAAGGGAATTTGCCGTCGGCCTTTCCTCCGAAGTGCTCCTCCGTCGCCCGGACGTGAGGCAAGCGGAGCATCTCTTGAAGGCCGCCTATGCCAACATCGGGGCGGCGAGGGCTACCTTCTTTCCTCGCATCACCCTCACGACTTCGATGGGTACGGCCAGTGCGGAACTCTCAGGTTTGTTCAAGGACGGGTCTTTCACCTGGAGTTTTGTGCCCCGAATTGCCGTGCCCATCTTCGATGCTCGTACTTGGGCGGCTTACGATGTGGCCAAGGTTCAGCGGGAGATTGCCTTGACCCAGTACGAAAAGACGATCCAGACCGCTTTTCGGGAAGTGGCGGATGCCCTTTCGAACAAGGTAAACATAGAAAAGCAACTTAAGGCCCAGGAAGCCCTCCTCAAAGCCTCACAGGATGCCTACCGCCTCGCATGGTTGAGGTACGAAAAGGGGATCGATAGCTACTTGAGCGTCCTCGATGCTAAGCGTTCCCTCATTTCTGCCGAAAGGGGGATGGTAAACCTGAATCTTGCCCGGATGGCCAATCTCGTTACCCTCTACCAGGCCTTAGGGGGGACCGCCGACTAAATGATCCCCAGGTTTTTACCTACCCGTTCGTAGGCCTCCAGGCAGAAGGCGAGCTGCTCGTCCGTGTGGGTGGCCATGTAGCTCGTCCGCAAGAGTTGCTGACCGGGAGGGACGGCAGGGGAGAGGACGGCGTTGACGAACACCCCTTCATCGAACAGGGCCTTGGTGGCCATGAGGGTCAAGGTGTCGTCCCCGATGATGATGGGGATGATGGGGGAGGCGGATTGGCCAATGTTGAATCCCAGCCGGCGCAGTTCTCTTCGCATGTAATCCCCGATGTGATTGAGCCTTTCCACCCTTTCCGGCTCCGATTTGAGGATTCTGAGGGCGGCCAGGGCCGCGGCGGCATTGGCCGGCGGAATGCTCGCACTGAAGATGAGGGCCCGGGCATTGTGTTTTATGTAGTGGATGACTGCCTCATCGCCGGCGATGAATCCGCCTAAGGAGGCGAGGGACTTGCTGAAGGTGGACATGATGAGATCCACCTCGTGGGTTAGACCGAAGTGGGCGGCGGTACCCCGGCCATTACCCAAAACGCCCAGGGCATGGGCGTCGTCCACCATGATCCGGGCGCCGAAGCGTTTGGAAAGCCTCACAATCTCCGGCAGAGGTGCTATGTCTCCCCCCATGCTGTAGAGGCCGTCCACGGCCACGAGAAGCCCCCGATTGTTCGACGTTTCTCCCAGGACCCGCTCCAAGTCCTTCATATCGCTGTGACGGAAACGCTTGATGGTACCCCAGCCGAGCCTGGCGCCATCTACGATGCTGGCGTGGTCGTCTTTATCGAGGATGACAATGTCGTGACGCCCCACGAGGGCACTGATGGTGCCCAGGTTCGTCTGCATGCCCGTAGAGAAGACGAGGGCTGCCTCCTTTCCCACCCATGCGGCCAGTTCTTCCTCTAACTGGAGGTGGAGTTCTAAGGTCCCGTTTAAGAAGCGGGAGCCGGTGCAACTCGTGCCGAAGCGCCTGATCGCCTCCATGGCGGCTTCCCTCACCCGCGGGTCGGTGGTGAGCCCCAGGTAGTTGTTGGAACCGCACATAATGAGGCGGTGACCCTTGAAGGAGGCCACCGTGCCCTCATTTTCCGTCAGGGGGATAAAGTAAGGATAAAGGCCGGCCGCTATGGCATCCCGGGCGGCGGTAAAATGGTAGCATTTTTCGAAAATGTCCATAAGTTAACCTCCTTTGATATGCTGCAACTTGCGACGTGCCCGGTGAATGAGCAGATCCATGATGGGGTAGATGGCACCTCCCAGCAAATGGTTAAGCACGTAAAGAAGCTTTGCCTCTCTCCCCGGCAGGATGAGGTAGCGCCTTTTCTTGACGGAGAAAAGAATTTCTTCTGCTACCTCTTCCGGGGAAAGGAGCCCGGCGTTTCCCGCCAGGGCCTTCGTTTCGGGCGGTTTCAAGGTGTTTTCGTAGGTAAGCTGAGGCGTGTCCGTATCCGGGGGAAACACGATGGAGACGCCGATCCCGAGGGGCTTGAGTTCTGCCCGCAGGGCGTCAGAAAATCCTCGCACGGCAAATTTCGAGGCGCCGTAGGCGGTGTATCCGAAAACTCCGATAAATCCTGCCACAGATGAAATGTTGACAATCCACCCCGATTGCCGGGCCAGCATGGAAGGCAGGGCCGCCTTCACTGTGTTTACCGTGCCGAAGTAATTTATTTCCATCATCTCCCTAAAGACGCTCAAAGGGAGTTCCTGCACATACCCAGGATGGGCCACCCCGGCGGAATTGATGATGATATCCGGGACGCCTAAATCTTTTTCGACCTCGTTTATGGCCTTTGCCACCTGGAGAGCGTCGGACACATCGGCGGCAATCACCCGGCATGGGCCGCGCATGAGGGATTGGGTGGCGAGAAGGAGCTCCATTCTTCGGGCCACAAGGACGAGCTTTGCCCCCGCTTGGTCGAGCTTTAAGGCGAGGGCCTTGCCGATGCCGGAAGAGCCGCCCGTGATGAGGATGAGTTTGTGGCGATAATAGTCCCGATAGCTTTCCATTTCCTCTTTTGCCCGAAATTTTCTGTGAATGGACTACATCCCTACCGCATGCGTTTCTTCAAGTCAATATCAAAACGCTCTACCACCTTGAGTAGGTCGGAAGGCAAGATGCCCTTCACCACCTCTTCAATCTCGGTCGGGACTCTTCCGTAGAGGGCTTGGGCAATGCCACCGGCCATGCACGCAAGGGTATCGCTATCCCCACCTAAGGAGACGGCCTTTCGCACCGCATCCTCGAAATTGCGGGATTCCAGGGCGCAGATAATAGCCTCCGGCACGGACCCCTGACACGATACGTCGAAGCGGTAGCCGGGTCTTATTTCATCGACCGTCCGGTCCAGTTGGTATCCGAAACGGGAGGCGATTTGACTTCTGATCTCTTCCCTTCCCTCGCCCCGGCGGGCAAGGAAGATGGCGAGGGCGACGGCCTTAGCTCCCTTGATCCCTTCCGGATGGTTGTGGGAGACCTCGGCGCTCCTCTTTGCTTCCAAAAGGACGTCTTCTACCGTATCAAAGTACCAGCCGATGGGAGATACACGCATGGCCGAGCCGTTTCCCCAGCTGAAGTAAGGCTTTGCCTCGGGCGCAAAGAGCCAGCGGAAAAAGTCTCGACCGTAACCGGCCCACGGGTAGCGGCGGCCGAAGGTTCTCATGGCCTCCGCGTAGTCTGTACCTGTAAGGAGGGCATAGGCCACGGCCACCGTCATCACCGTATCGTCCGTGAAGCGGCTCTCCGGCCTGAAGAGGGGGAAGTCCGTCGTCTTGACGGGGTGTCGTTCGTAAACGGACCCGATGATGTCACCTGCAATGGCGCCGATCATTTCCGTCCCCGTTTTTTTCTTATACCACCTGCGGGTGGTCATGGCAATCCGCCTTGGTAAATGGTATATGATTTCGCAGGAGGGCAAAAGATGGAAAGGTGGCTTCGATCCTTATTGTTCTTGGGTCTTGTGTTTGTGCCCCTTTGGGCCTGGGGTGGAGGGGCATCAGAGGATGATTTTGCCTTTGCCCGGCGGGGGCTCGTGGCAGAGGTGAGATCCGGGGAGGAGCCCTGCGGGGAGGAGAAAGAGGGGTCCCCAGAAACGGTCAACCCCTCGCTCATGAGGCAGGCAAAGCTAAACAGTATTCGGGGGCTCTTTCAGGTTACGGAGCGTATCTATCAGGTTCGGGGCTACGACCTCGCCAATCTGGGCATCGTGGTGGGAAAGACGGGTTACATCGTGATCGATCCACTTTCCTCAGCCGATACGGCCCGGGCGGCCATGGCACTCGTTTACGAGAAGTTGGGAAAGAGACCGGTGGTAGCTGTCATATATTCCCACAGCCACGTGGACCACTGGGGAGGGGTGAGAGGGGTACGGGAAGAGGAACCATGCCCCATCATTGCCCCCCAGGGTTTCATGAGAGAAGCGCTCAAGGAGAACATATTTGCGGGCAATGCTATGGCGCGGCGTGCCTCCTACATGTACGGCACGTTTCTCCCCGAGGGGCCTAAAGGCAGAATAGACGAAGGCTTAGGCAAGTCCCTGCCGGCAAAGCCCCTTGTGGGTCTCATTGCCCCAACGCGGGAAATCGTAAAAACAGGGGAAGAGCTCGAAATCGACGGGGTGAAGATGATTTTTCAACTTGCCCCGGGGGCAGAGGCACCGGCCAACATGCACATCTACTTTCCCCAGTTTAAGGCCCTGTTCCTCGCCGACGATGCTGTGGCTACCCTGCACAATCTCCTTACTCCGCGCGGTGCCCAGGTGAGGGATGCCCGCGCCTGGGCGGCTTACCTCGATGAGGCCCTCGAACTTTTCGGCGATAGGACAGAAGTGGTTTTCCTCGGTCATACGTGGCCCCGTTGGGGTCGCGAGCAGGTGCTCAACTTTATAAAAAAGCAGGCCGATTGCTACCGTTACATCCACGACCAAACCCTCCGGCTCGTAAATCAAGGATATACGCCGGCGGAGATCGCCGAGATTTTGAAGCTTCCCCCCGAACTTGCCGAGGAATGGTTCAATCGGCCTTACTATGCCTCGGTGGGCTGGAATGCCCGGGCCGTCTACCAGTACTACCTGGGTTGGTTTGATGGGAATCCCGTCCATTTGCATCCCTTACCGGAAAGGGAGGCCGCCCGCCGGTACGTATCCTACATGGGGGGTAGCGAGCAGGTCATGGCCCTCGTCCGGGAGGATTTCCGAAAGGGAGAGTTCAGGTGGGTGGCGGAAGTCTTGCATCGGGTCGTCCTGGCGGAGCCGGAAAACGAAGCGGCCCGAGTTCTGCTGGCCGAGACCCTGGAGAAGTTGGGATATCTCGAAGAATCGGCCGTCTTTCGCAATTTTTACCTTTCCGGGGCCTATGAACTGAGAAACGGCATCCAGGAGAAAGAAAAGAAGAGGCGTCTGCCCTATGAGATAGCTCGGGCCTTGAGCCTGGATGACATCTTTACCGCCATGGCCATCAGATTGGACGGCCCCCGGGCGGCGGGAAAGAAAATGGCGATTAACTGGTTTTTCCCCGATACGGGACAGAAGGTGGCGCTGGTCTTGGAAAACGGCGTCCTCAAACATTTTGTCGGAAAGGAGGAAAAAGAGGCCTCCTGCACCCTCAAGATGACCCGCGAGACCTTCGATCGCCTGGTTTCCGGGGAGGCCTCGCCGGCCCTCCAGTTTCTCTTGGGTCGTATTTCCTGGGAAGGAAAATTGAGGAAGTTCTGGGAGTTCATGGACCTCCTGGAGGATTTCGATCCCGCCTTCCCCATCGTGACACCCAGGGATGAGTGACATGGTGATAGGCGAAGAAAAGATTAAATGGATCGATGCGCCCCCTTTGCTCGAGGGGGCCGTTGCGGACATCCTTCGGTCTTACGTCGTAGCCGTGGATACAGAGTACGATTCCTTCCGGTATTTCCGGGAGAAACTCTGCCTTGTTCAACTCGCGACGTTAGACGTCTTTTACCTCTTCGATCCCCTAAGCGGTCTCGACCTCAGCGACCTGGGGGAGATATTTTCTTGCCCGCAAATTTTGAAGATCTTCCATGCCGGGGAAAACGATATCCGCCTGCTTAAGCGAGACTATGGGTTCTGTGTAAAAAATATTTTCGATACGGCCAAGGCCGCCTCTCTCTTGGGGGAGGAACACCTGGCCCTCGCCCACCTCGTAAGGAAGTACCTCGGGATGGAATTGGAGAAAAAGAAGAGCATCCAGCGCTCCCGCTGGGATCAGAGGCCGCTTTCTTCGTCGCAGATCGCCTATGCCACCCTCGACGTAGCGTACCTTTTCGATCTGCACCGGGTCTTGGCAGATGAGCTGAAGGCACGCGGATGCCTCGAAGAGGCGAAGGCCGCCTTTGAGGCCATTTCCACGGTCTCCTGGCGGGGGAGACCCTTCAGACCCCGCGGTTACAGGAGATTCGTTGAGCAAGGATCCCTTTCGGCCATCGAAGAGAGGAAACTCAAGGCCCTCTATGAATGGCGTTACTTTCTGGCGGCAGACCTTGATCTGGCGCCGTTTATGATTCTCTCGGATAGTGAACTCGTAGAGGTGGCAAGAAAGGGTTTAGCGGCGCTATCTCCCGAAAAGAGGCAAAGGTGGGGAGAGGAGATTGAGGCCCACGTTTTTGGCTTTAAAAAGTAGAGAGGTAACCTGAATGGAACGGATTTATCTGGATCACTGTGCCACCACCCCCGTTCATGGGGAAGTGATGGGCGAGATGATGCGCTTTTTCGGGAATTTCTATGGGAATCCTGCCAGCGCCCATGCCTTCGGTCGGGAGGCGAAAAAGGCCCTGGAGGGGGCAAGGAAGAGGGTGGCGGCCCTCCTTGGCGCCCAACCGGAAGAGGTGATTTTTACCGGCGGTGGGACGGAGGCGGACAATCTCGCCGTAATCGGTGCCGCCCTGGCGGCCCCCCCGGAGAAGAGGCACCTGGTAACTTCGGCGGTGGAACACCCGGCCGTCATGAACGCCTGCCGCTTTCTTACCCGCTTCGGATTCCGCGTCACCTACGTGCCGGTGGACGGGTCAGGTGTCGTTGATTTGGCCAATCTGGCGCAAGCCCTGACGGAGGATACCTGCCTTGTAAGCATCATCCACGGGCAGAACGAGACGGGCGTCCTTCAACCGCTTGAGGCCGTCTGCGCCCTGGCCCATGCCAGGGGCATCCCTGTCCACACGGATGCCGTGCAGTCTGTGGGGAAGGTACCGTTCGATATTGAGGACCTGCCCGTAGATCTCCTCTCCATCGCAGGCCATAAAATCTACGGACCTAAGGGAGTGGGGGCCCTTTACGTGAAAAAAGACACCCCCATCTTGCCCATCACCTTCGGCGGGGGGCAGGAAAACGGCTTAAGAAACGGCACGGAAAACGTGCCGGGGATCGTGGGGCTGGGTGCGGCCTGCAGGAAGGCAAAGAGGGACATGCCCAAGTTTATGGACCATACGGGAAGGTTGAGGGGGCTTCTCGAAGCAGGTATCAGTGCCGCCTTTCCCGGCGCGATGATCCAGGGGCAGAAAGTGGCCCGCCTTCCCCACGTAAGTACCATTTCTTTCCCCGGCAAATCCGGATATAAGCTCGTGCGGGAGCTGGACGAAGCGGGGATTGCTGTCTCAGCCGGGGCCGCCTGTCACGCCGGGGAGGAGAGGCCCTCATCCGTTCTTAAGGCGATGGGGGTACCTGACGAGTACGCCCTCGGTACGGTGCGCTTCAGCTTCGGCTGGTCGAATACGGAAGAGGACGTGGAAAGGGTACTTGAGGTCCTCCGCCGGGTGATGAAAAAAATCCCTTGACAAATAGAACTAACGTTCTATAAATATGGGTCGTCATGGAAAGGCGCACGACCCAAACGGTGGCCAAGCAGATCGTCGATTTTTTCCGGTCCTCCCGGAGGCTTCCCACTTATGAGGAGATGCTTTCCCTCCTCGAGGTCCGTTCGAAGAGCGTGGTCCATTTCTGGGTGGAGAAGCTCGTGCGGGAAGGGGTTTTGCAGCGCGATGCCCGGGGGAAAATCTCTCTTGCGCCGCGGATGTTGGGTATCCCCCTGGCGGGGGATGTGGCGGCGGGTTTTCCCTCTCCCGCCGAGGAGGAGCTCTGCGACATTCTCTCCCTGGACGAATACCTCATCAACCGCCCGGAAGCCTCCTTTATCCTCCGGGTAACGGGGGACTCCATGGTAGGAGAAGGCATCCGGGAAGGGGACCTTGTTATTGTTGAACGGGGGAGAACGCCGGTCAACGGCGATATAGTCATCGCAGAGGTAGACGGCGAGTGGACGATGAAGTTCTTCCGCAAAGAGGGAGAAAGGGTATTCCTCGAGGCGGCCAATCCCCGTTACCCCGTAATCGAGGCCCGCGAGGAGCTTAGGGTGGGGGGAGTGGTGACGGCGGTGATCAGGAAGTATGGGCGAGGCGGGGGTAGTCGGGCACGTCGGTAGCAGGGGCCGATCTCTTGTTGAAATCACCACCCGTTCGTGATAGTTCTCAGGACGCAATGGATATTCCTATCCCCTTGGGTGAAAGAACAGAAATCGTAAGTTTTCCCGATGATTGGCAGGTTAAAGTCATCCACCCCAAAGCAGTCTCCGTGGGGGAGGCGAGGGACGTCATCAGGGAGGCCCTGCAAAGTCCCGTCCATGCCCCGCCCTTTTCGGAATTCATCTCTCCTTTCCGCCGTCCGTGCGTCATCGTCAATGACGCCACCCGCCCGACGCCGACCGCCCGCGTGCTTGAGTGCATCTACCCAGAACTGGCCGAAAGGGATGTAACGTTCCTCGTCGCGACGGGTTCCCACCGAGCGCCCACGGAGGAGGAGTATCGTTTTATCTTCGGCGACCTGTGGGAATGGGCGAGCAAAAGGGTCGTGGTCCACGATGCAAAAGCGAGCCCCTGCCGCCTCTTGGGGCGCACGAGATTCGGAAACGACCTTCACTTAAACGCCCTTCTCTGGGAAGCTGACTGTATCATCCCCATCGGGAGTGTGGAACCTCATTACTTTGCGGGCTATACGGGGGGAAGAAAATCTCTCATGCCCGGTGTCGCCAGCTACGAAAGCATAACAGTTAACCACCGACTTGCCATTTCCCCCGCGGCCCGGCTTCTTACCCTGGAAGGGAATCCCGTGGCAGAAGACTTGAATGACGCCGAAGCCCTTATGCTCGATACGTTCCACCTCTTTTCCATCATGACCGTGCTCGACGGGGCAGGGCAGGTTTACGCCGCCCGGGCGGGTCACTTAAAGTATGCCTTTCGTAAGTTGGTTGCCATGGCAGATGAGGTCTTCGTTGTGGACGTGAATGAAAAGGCGGACGTGGTTATCACCGTTGCCCGAGAACCCACCGACATAGACCTCTACCAGTCGCAGAAGGCCCTGGAAAATGTGCGGCACGCCCTCAAAGACGGGGGGATCTTGATCCTCGTTTCCGCCTGTCGGAGCGGGGTAGGCTCGAGGGCCTTCCTTGACCTTCTTGCCTCTGAGGAGACGCCGGAAGCGGTCGTGAAGCGCCTCAAGGCAGAGTACCGCCTGGGTTATCACAAGGCGGGAAAGATGGCGGAACTGGCCATGATGTGCCATTTGTGGGCGGTCACTTTCTTGGATGAGGAAACGATTCGTCAGGCCAAGATGCGACCGTTAAAGAGCGTGTCCGAAGCCATAAAAGAGATCAGGGATATGAAAGGCTCAGCCGTAAGCGTGCTTATCGTCATGGACGGGGGCATGACCATTCCCCGCGTAAAGGGGGCATGAAATGGCAAAAAGCCGGGTACTCATCCGGGAGGCTTCGTACGAAAGCGTCAAGGAAGCGGTGGATCAAGCCTTTTGTCTTTTTTCCCCGGATTTAAGGGGAAAGAAGGTGCTCATCAAGCCCAACGTCTTAAGGGATGCCAGGCCCGAAGAGGCCATTACCACCCATCCGGCCGTGCTTAAGGCCGTGGTGGAAAAGGTACGCTCACTTCAGCCGTCCGCCATTTGGGTAGGTGACAATCCCGGTGTCATGGGCTACGGGATAAACGAGGCCTGTTTCGAGAAAACCGGCCTCATGGAGGCGGCAGGTGGCCACTACGTTAATATCGGGAGCGAATCGAAACAGGTCCCCTTCCACCTTGCCTCTCTCGAGAGTTTAAGCGTCTCTACGGCCGTCCTCGAGGCGGACGTTATGATCAGCCTGCCCAAGTTCAAGACCCATGGCCTTACCGTTATCACCGGCGCCATCAAGAACAGTTACGGCATCCTGCCGGGGGCCCAGAAGGCCACCCTTCACCGCCTGGCGGGGAGCCCGGAAAAATTCCAGGAGATTATCGTTGATGTTTTTCTCATCCGGCCGCCCGATTTCTTCATCGTCGATGCTGTGGTGGGCATGGAAGGAAACGGTCCGGCTTCGACGGACTTGCGCCAAATCGGGTGCATCATGGCTTCGGACAATGCCGTGGCCCTCGATGCCACTATCGCCAGAATGATGGGTTTGGAGCCATCTTTTCTCCGGGCGCTGACCTATGCCCGTGAATGTGGGCTGGGGAATTACCGCGTAAGTGAGATAGAAATCATCGGGAAACTCCAAGAGATACCGGATTTCAAGCTTCCGCCGCGGGCGGGAGAGGCAAGCGGGAGGGATGAGCGCGTGCGGGAGCTCCTCAAGAAGAGGGTGGCGGAAAGGCCGCACGTGAACCGAGAGATATGCACCGGTTGCGGCACATGTGTCGATCAGTGCCCTCAGGGTGCCCTCGAGATGGGTGAAGATGGATACCCCTTCCTGACGGATCGGGAACGCTGTATTGCCTGTTTTTGCTGCCAAGAACTGTGCCCGGAGAAGGCCATCACCCTTCGGTGAAGAAGGGAAGGGGCTTTCCCGTCCGATAGACGAGGGCCTGGCAGGAGGCGATGAGCTCCCCGGTGGTCGTGGTAACCGTAATATTGTAAGAAGCCGTACGACGCGTGGCCGCCGTTTCCCTTGCTTCCGCGATCAGGTGGCTCATTTTTTCCGGCGGTCGGTGGTACGTAACGTTCACGTTCAAGGCGACGGACATGATGCCGTGAGAGTTGGAGGCGACCTGGAAGGCTTCGTCCATCAATGCGTAGATGGCACCTCCGTGGGCCAGGCCGAAGATGTTTTCCATGTCGGGCGTGAAGTCCATCTCCACCCGGGCGTACCCTGCTTCAATTCCGGTCAAGCTCATTTTGAATTTTTGGGAAAAAGGTTCTACCAATACCCGTTCTTTCAATTTGCTTGATATATCGTTCATTGAGACGGTAGCCCTTCTAAAGGTTCATATTTGTTTTATCTTTTGCCATATTTGTTCCCTTGTGGCAAGGTCTGTTGTGTATTCACCACTCAGAAAATCTTCATCGTCAAGAATTGTCAAATGGAAGGGTATAGTTGTTTTTGGCCCATCTATTTCCATTTCTTCAATTGCCCTTTTCATACGGCAGATGGCTTCTTTCCGATTTTGACCATGACTGATTATCTTCATTAAAAGTGAGTCGTAATGATAAGGAATTTCATACCCTTCATAGATGCCCTCATCTACCCGGATGCCGGGTCCTTGTGGTAATCGAAGACCATTAATCTTGCCTGGAGAAGGCATGAAATTACGCTTTGCGTCTTCTGCATTAATTCTACATTCCACCGCATGCCCCATGAATCTTATGTCATCCTGATCTATACTAAGTTCCTCGCCCTGGGCAATGAGAATCTGCTCTTTAACTATGTCTATGCCTGTAATGACCTCCGTAACCCCATGCTCTACTTGGAGACGGCAGTTTATTTCGTTGAAATAAAATTTTCTTTCTTCGGGAAGATAGAAAAACTCAACCGTGAGCGCTCCCACGTATTCGAGGGCCAGGGCGACGTCAATAGCGGCGGCCCCCATTTTCATGCGCCAGAAGGGTGTCATTATAGGGCAGGGAGCTTCTTCAATTAACTTTTGAAACCTTCTTTGAACGGAACAATCCCTTTCTCCGAGGTGGATGACATTTCCGTGCCTATCGGCCAGTACTTGGAATTCTATATGTTTTGCGTTACGGATAAACTTTTCTATGTAAAAGTATGATGTGCCAAAGGCGCTTATTGCGTGTCGTTCCGTCTTTTCTATTGACGCTATGAGTTCTTTTTCATTATCAACTTTCATTATCCCTATTCCTCCTCCTCCCCCGGAGGGTTTAACAATCACCGGATATCCAAGTTCCGCGGCAATTTCCCTGGCTTTATTTAGTTCGCTGGAGGAACCATCTTTTATGGCCTCATCAAACCCTGGGGTGACTGGAATATTTATCATTTTCATCAATTGCCGTGCCCTATTTTTAGGTTTTGCTTTTGCCATGCAGTGGCTCGGAGGGCCGATGAAAGTAATTCCATTTTCTTCACATTTTTCTGAAAATTCGGGGTTTTCGGCCAGAAATCCATACCCAGGATGTATGGCATCCGCTTTGATGCGCAAGGCCGTGTCTATTATTTTGTCCATTCGGAGATAACTTTCATTTGCCGGGGCCGGACCAATTTCATACTTCTCATCCGCGAGTAACACGTGTAAACTGTTTCTATCTATCTCGGAAAAAACAACAGCACTTTTTATTCCCATTTCTTTGCAAGCTCTGATGATTCTTACGGCTATTTCTCCCCGGTTAGCTATTAGGATTTTTTTGAACCGATGCATCGGAGTCCTCCCGCAATGAGAATTTTGCTTGGGGAAATAGCAAAAAAAATGCCTTTCAATATAATCTCGTAATGATTGAGTTTTTTCTGATCAGACACTCACAAGTGAGAAAAATCTTTCGCGGGGGATGGGAATTCGATTACTCACTTTATCCCAGAAATTTTCTTCTGCTTGCGGCCAGAAGAATCGGTTCTTTAAGATCGGGAGAAGGGCCTTCCTTCATCAGCTTAATTGCCCTGTTGGTTGCTTCTCGATGTTCCACGTCAGGTGTTACCTCAATATTTAATATCTCCACCGCTTTCCTTATCTCAGGGGGAATAAATGGGGATTCCGGGTTGTAGTAATTCATAGCATCCTTTAAATCCTCACCAATATTGACGTAAACCCATTTCAGAAATTCGAGGTCGTCTTTGGTAAGGGCATTAATGCCGAGGATTTCCGGTGGTAATCCTAAGGTGTATAGAGCAGCAACAAATGTAATCACTCGTGGTAGGTGTATCCCCTCTACCTCGCGAGCGTATCCGAAAAGTCCTACGTGGAGTTTTCTTTTCCTTCGCCTTGGTACTTGATTAGCAACGGCGTTAATTGTAGGTGCAAGGTTGGCAATTTGGACCCGGTAGGCAGAAACGTATTTTTCTATTATTTCCAAGCATCTCTTTTCCTCTACTTCCTGAGGTGGGCCAGTTTTTCTGTCTTTGAGATACTGGATGGACTTTCTTGCTTTTTCCGGGTCGTGGTCATACTTGAAAGCTGATTGAATCGTAAATGTATAAACGCTTGGATACTCTTTGGCAACCCGGACGGTCGTTTCTGGCCGCAAATTTCCTCGGAATGGGGCACTGCCCACCCCAAGAATGGGATATAGATTCAGCCCCTTTTCTTCTGACAGGCGATGTAGCCTCTGGAAGGCTATTTTATTCATTAAGACAGCACTAATGAGACCATAATTCATGGCCGGATCTGACCGGGCTATAAATACGCGCTGGGCTTTTATTTTCTTATTTTTGAGAAATTCCCATGTGATCTCATGCGCTAAAAGCATCGACCTCATATCCTCGAAGAGGGGAATCACATTAATTCTTTCGGGTTTGAAGTTGCCTATCCACTCTGCAATGGTAATATCCCCTTCGTAAAATGGCATTTTCCCCTTACCTACGACGAAGTCGGTGTAATAACGATAAACCCTATCCAGACAGGTAGCGGAAGCGGTCATGGGAAGAATGACTTCAAATATGGGAGCGACATCACAGCCATAGAAGAGGCTTGCGGCATCAAAAGAGCGGGGTATGCTCTCAAGGGTTTCGAGCAGCACCTTTGCTTCCGCTTTCTCCACCGCTGGATTGGGCACCCTCAAAGTGAGGAATATGTCTTGACCTAAAATCTTTTCTTTGAAAAACGGTTCGTACTTGGTTAGTAGCTTTTTGACGACGAAGGAATCCACTTCTTTCCCTTCACAGTCCCACATTTGCTCGTCACAACCCAGGTGGGAAAAGGCGTAGTAAGCTTCTTGGATTTCATCTTCCCCACCCAGTTCGGGATCTTCGGCGAAGAAGGGGATGTTCACATTATCGGGATGCTGGGTGCTCATGCATTTAGGTACCATGTGCTAAACCTGTCGAAGAGATTAATGCTCAATCTATGAACAAAGTCGGGTTTTGTCAAAGGAGAAAAAAAGATTGACAGAGAGTCGTTTTGTGTTTAGATTTAATTGCGTGAGGTTCAAGATGATTAACGCGGCACAGGCTACCATCATTGCCATAATAATTATCGACCGTGACATACGGGGCCTGGCCGTGGTGTAGGATCACGCTAAATAAAAGAAAAAAGCCGCTGCCGGGCTTCCCGGTAGCGGCTTTTTATTTCCGGGAGGAGGACATGAAAGAAAGACAGATTTTCATCTACGATACCACCTTGAGGGACGGTACCCAGGGAGAAAACGTCAACTTTACCGCCGAGGATAAGCTGCGGATTGCCCGACGGCTGGACGAAATGGGCTTTCACTACATAGAAGGCGGGTGGCCTGGCTCCAATCCCAAGGATGCGAGGTTTTTCCAGCTCGCAAGGAAAGTGACCTTCAAAAACGCACGCCTGGCCGCCTTCGGTAGCACCCGGCATCCCGAGATGACGGTGGAAACCTGCCCCAACGTCCAGGCCCTGATTCAGGCCGAGACACCCACCGTGACCATCTTCGGCAAGACATGGGATTTGCACGTCACGGAAATCTTGGGCATCTCCCTCGAAGACAATCTCGCCATGATCCGCGAGACGGTCTCCTATCTAAAGGAAAAGGGGAAGGAGGTCATCTACGATGCGGAACATTGCTTCGACGGCTACAAACACAACCCCTCTTATGCCCTCACGACCATTCGCGCGGCCTGGGAGGCGGGGGCGGATTTTGTCGTCCTTTGCGACACGAACGGAGGCTCCCTCCCCGAAGAGGTGAAGCATATAACAGAAAAAGTCTCTGAGATCGTGCCGGCGGATAAGTTGGGCATTCACGTGCACAACGATGGGGGGCTGGCCGTTGCTAATTCCCTAGCCGCCGTGACCGCCGGGGCCAGGATGGTCCAGGGAACAGTAAACGGATACGGGGAGAGGTGCGGAAACGCCGACCTCCTTCCCATCATTGCCAATCTCCAGCTTAAGATGGGTTTTTCGTGCCTCTCGGAGGAGGCCTTGAAGCACTTAACCAACCTTTCCAACTACGTGGCAGACGTGGCTAACATTCCGCCCTTAAGTTCTCGCCCTTTCGTCGGGAGAAGTGCCTTTGCCCACAAGGGGGGCGTCCACGTAAGCGCCATCCTTAAAAACCCCGTGGCCTATGAACACATCGATCCCCAGCTGGTGGGGAATGCAAGGCGGGTCCTCGTTTCGGACCTGGCGGGAAAGAGCAATATCGAATACAAGGCCCGGGAGTTAGGTATCGATCTGGGGGCAGAGACGGCCTTGAGCAAGGAAATCGTCCAGCAGATAAAGAGGCTGGAAGATAAGGGATACCAGTTCGATGCAGCCGAGGGGTCCCTCATGCTCCTCATCCAGAAGGCGAAGGGCGAGTTCAAGGAGCCTTTTACCCTCGACTGTTTCCAGGTAGTGGTGACCAAGACGGCTCATCATCCCTCCCGGGCCCTCGCCACAATCAAGATTGCCGTGGAAGGGGTAGAAGAGCTTACGGCGGCGGAAGGAAACGGCCCCATCAACGCCCTCGATTACGCCTTAAGAAAGTCCCTCCGCCGTTTTTACCCGGAAATAGACGAGATGCACTTGACGGATTTCAAGGTGAGAATCGTCGAGGGGAGCGAGGGCACGGCGGCGAAGGTCCAGGTGGCCATCGAATCCCGGGACGCTGGGGGCACGTGGAACACCATCGGCGTTTCGGAAAATATCATCGAGGCAGGCTGGCTCGCCTTGGTGGATTCCATCCACTACAAGCTGGCCAAGGACCAGATGAAAAAGGGGGAAGGATAATTTCCTTCGTTGCCAACGGCCCCTTAATCTGGTAAAAAGATGCCTGGAGGGCGATGGCATGTTGCTCAGTATCAACAGCGTAAATCCCCAGATGCGCCTGGTGCGTAAGGCCGCAAAAATCCTCGATGAAGGAGGGGTCATTATCTACCCCACGGATACGGTCTACGGCCTGGGCTGTGATCTTTACAACAAGCGGGGCATCGAGAGGATTTACGAGATTAAGAAGTTGAGCAAAAAGGAGCCCTTGAGTTTTATCTGCGCCGACCTCAAGGATATAAGCGAATACGCCTATGTAACGGATTTTGCCTACAAGATTATGCGCCGGCTTTTGCCCGGCCCTTATACCTTCATCCTCCGGGCTTCCCGCCTCGTTCCCAAGATCATTCTGCCGCGCCGGCAGACGACGGGCATCCGCGTGCCCGATCACCCGACCTGTCTCGCCTTGGTGAAGGAGTTGGGACGACCCATCATCAGCACCAGCGTCAAGGACGAGGCGGGGGAACTCATGAACAATCCCACGCTCATCCATGAAAAGTACCGGGCCCAAGTGGAGCTTGTAATCGACGGGGGCATCATCCCGGCCCAGCCCTCGACGATCGTGAGCCTGGTGGATGACCGGATAGAGGTGTTAAGGGTGGGTAAGGGCGACGTGAAGATGTTTCAGTGACATTATGCCGCCGAAAAAAGCGGATTGAAGGATATGACATGAAAAGAGAGATGCTGATCAACGCTGTTCATCCCGAACAGAAAAGGATGGCTATCGTTGAGGACGGGAGGTTGGTGGAATACAACATCCAGATGGCCGTCCGAGAACCGATCGTGGGTAACATTTACAAGGGCATTGTGATGAAAGTGGAGCGCGGCCTTCAGGCCGCGTTCGTCAATTACGGGGGAAAAAAGGACGGGTTTCTCCCTTTGAGGGATGTAAGCCCCGACTACTTCACCGAACGGCCCGGAAACGGCGGCCGCGGCCTGCTGAAAGTGGGACAAGAGGTCATCGTCCAGGTGCTGAGGGAAGAAGGCGAGCGGAAGGGGGCGCTTCTTACGAGTTACGTGTCCTTGCCGGGTCGCTACCTCGTCCTCATGCCCAAAAAATCCGGCGGAGGCATTTCGAGAAAGATAGAGGATGAAGAGGACAGAAAGCGCCTCTGGGACATGGTGAACCAGATCAAGGTGGAAGAGGGCATGGGGATCATCATTCGCACGGCCGGCGTGAATCGGACGAAGCAGGAACTGGCCCGGGACTATCAGCAGCTTCTGAGGCTCTGGAGGGATATCCTGAAAAAGGCGGAGGAAAAGCCGGCCCCGGCCCTGATCTATCAGGAAAGCGATTTCGGCGTCCTCAGCCTTCGGGATTATTATACCTCGGATATCGACGAGATCTGGGTGGACGACCAGGAGACGTTCCGCAAGATGAGGGCCTACTGCAAAACCGTCATGCCGCGGGTGGTGAAGAACATAAAACTCTACCGGGAGAAGGCACCCATCTTCGAGAAGTACAATTTAGAGGACCAGATCCGCGTCATCTACCAGGAGAGGGTGGACTTGAAGTCGGGGGGGTACATCGTCATCAACCCCACCGAGGCCATGACGACCATAGACGTCAATTCCGGCCGGGCCTCCAACAAGAGAAACGTGGAAGAGACGGCCTTCAGGACCAATTTAGAGGCCGCCGAGGAAATTGCGAGACAACTGCGGCTCCGCGATGTAGGGGGACTCATCGTCATCGATTTCATCGACATGATGGACCGCCAGCACATTGCAGAAGTGGAGAAGGTGTTCAAGAAGGCCACTAGCCTCGATCGGGCCCGTATCCAATTTTCCCGCATTTCCAAGTTCGGCATCATGGAGCTTTCCCGTCAGAAGAAGCAGTCCACCATTCAGGAGATAAGCTACACCCCTTGCCCTTACTGCCGGGGAACGGGCTACCGCCCGTCGCTGGAGTATATCGCCTTAAGCGCCTTCCGCCGCATCGAGTCTCAGGCGGTGAGGGGCCACTATTCCCATCTGAAGGTGACGGTGCCTTTCCCTGTGGCCGACTACCTTCTCAATCAGAAGAGGTTGGCCTTGGGAAGGTTGGAGGACCTTTATGACGTGGCGATTCACATTACCGGTTCGGAAGGAGTGGAATGGGACGAAGTTAGAATAGAGGCGACGGAAAGACCCGTGGAGACGGAGGCCCTGCCGGAAGAGGAACTACCGGAAATAAAAGAAATGGCGGACACGACGGAGCCGGCACCTAAAAAGAAGCATCGGCGCCACCGGAGAAAGAGGAAAAAACCGGACGAACCTTTAACGGAGACCGAGACGGAAGAAAGGGATGAATTAGAAGGCGTTCTTTCGGAAAACGCCCTCCTTGCCAAGTTGCGGGCCGTTTTCGCCGGTGAGGAAGACTGAGTCAACTGCGCCCGAGGGCCTGCGACCTGCGGGTCGCCGCTTCCACCGCAGCCATGATGGTGGCCCTGATTTTCCCCTCCTCCAGGGCCCTCAGCCCCGCGATGGTAGTTCCCCCGGGGGAAGTGACCATATCCCTTAATTCGCCGAAGTGTAAGTCGCTGACAAGGGCGAGTTTTGCCGACCCCAGCACCGTTTGTACCGCCAGCAGCCTAGCCGTCTCTCGATCCAACCCCATCTGAACCCCGCCGTCTGCCAGGGCCTCCATCACGGTAAAGACGTAAGCGGGACCGCTTCCGCTCAAACCCGTTACGGCATCCATTAATTCTTCCTTGACCACGACCGTCTTCCCCACGGCCTCAAAGACCCGGCGGGCGAGAGCCATCTCTTTCTCCGCGGCCTTTCTCCCCGCGGCCAGGGCCGTTGCCCCTTCCCCAATCATGGCTGGCGTGTTGGGCATGGCCCGAATGACGGGGCACTCTTTGCCTAAGCGTTTTTCGATGAAGCCGAGGGGAACGCCGGCGGCAATGGAAACAAGAAGGGTCTCCGTCTTTACCACCTTCGCTATGTCGTCGATTACTTCTCCTACCACCTGGGGCTTCACGGCGAGGATTACCATCTCCGCCTCCGCCGCCCGCCTGTTTAGGGCCGTTGCCTCTATCTCAAACTTCTCCTTTAGTTCCTCCAGGCGCCTGCGGTCTTGATCGGCCACGATGAGTTCCTGGGGAGAAACTATACCGGCCCGGAGGATGCCACCGAGGAGGGCGCCTCCCATCTTGCCTGCGCCGATGATGCCTATTTTCTTCTTTTCTTTCGCCATACTCCCTCCCTCATTTGTGTCCCGTCTCTTTCGCAATGAGTTTCTTTTTTTATTATTTCCGCCGGTCTGTCAACGGGGAAAAACAACGTTGATTCCGAAAGTAAGTTGTGTTACGTCTCGCCAAAAAGGAGTAAAATCGGATGATCGAACGAAGGCGGGTAAGGGAGATAGAGATCGCCGCATGGCGAAACGAGCGAGCGTGGGAGGAAGGGAGAGCGACCTTCGTGTTCATCCCCGGCTCGGGAGGTGATCATACCCTCTGGCTTTACGTCTTAGGTGAGCTCAAGGATGATTTCAATCTCCTGGCCTTGGAATTGCCCGGGCACGGCTCTTCCGGCGGGAAAGGGGAAAACGACGTTTCCGCCTACGTGGGCTGGGTAAGGGATATCTTGGAGGCGTTTGAGGCGGAAAAGCCCATCCTGGTCGGGCATTCCTTGGGGGCGGCCATTACCCTTTCCTTTGCCGAGCGCTACCCGGAAATGATTTCTGCGGCGGTGGCCATCGGCGGGGGCGCGCGCATGCCCGTGAACACCCTGATTCTGGAAACCATTCATAAGGACCTAAAGGGCCTCATGGCCTTCACGGCCAAGATTGCCGTGGCGAAGAAAAACAGGGAGAGGCTGGCAAGTGTCCTCATGGCCCGCTCACCCAATCCCGATACACTCTACGGTGATTTCCAGGCATGCGACCGCTTGGACTTGGATGATGCCTTAGGGGAGATAAAGGTCCCCACCCTCCTTATCTGCGGCATGGAGGATAAGATGACCCCCCCGGAGCTATCGCAGGCGCTCCAAGAGAGAATTCCCGGTTCTCAGCTTGCCCTCATTCCCGAGACGGGGCACATGGTCATGCTGGAGGAGCCCCACCGCCTGGCGGAGATTTTGCGCTCCTTCGCCCGAAGCCTTAAGTAACGGAGGAAAGAGCAATGTTCGTTCTTGCCAACTTTCTCATTGCCCTCGCCAGGGTAATCGACGTGGTGCTGACCATTTACCTGTGGATTGTCATTGTCAGCGCCGTAATTTCGTGGGTGAATCCAGACCCTTACAACCCTATCGTTCGATTCTTAAGGCGGGTAACGGAGCCCATCCTTTCGCGCCTGCGCCGCCTTCTTCCCCTGACGGGCCTGGGCATAGATTTTTCTCCCGTTGTTCTCATCCTCATCATTTACTTCCTGCAATGGTTCCTGGTGAAATCTCTCATTCAGCTCGCCACACGTCTCTAAGGGAAAAATGATTGAAATGAAGGATACCCCTCAAGGGGTGGCAATTCGCGTGCGGGTGGTGCCCAGGGCATCTCGGACCGAGCTGGCCGGCTTTCAGGCAGGGGCCCTCAGGATCCGCGTCACCTCTCCGCCCCTCGAGGGGAGGGCAAATGGGGAAGTGATCGCGTATCTCGCCCGTCGCTTAAAAGTACCCCCTTCCCGGATTTCCCTTACCGCCGGTGAAAAGGCTCGCGTAAAGACCCTCGTATTTAAAGGCATGGGCGCGGCGGAGTTGAAGGCGAAACTATTAGAGGCCCAAAATGGATGAACGGGAAAACGTGAAGGTGGCCAAGGCGGCCGGCGTCGTAGGATTTGCCACCTTGCTTAGCCGCATTTTCGGTTTTCTCCGGGACATGGTGGTCGCCGCCTTCTTCGGGGCGGGGCTTACGACAGACGCTTTCTTCGTGGCTTTCCGCATTCCCAACCTTTTGAGAAGGCTCATCGGAGAAGGGTGTCTCACCGTTTCTTTCATTCCCGTTTTCACCGAATACCTCAAGACCCGCTCCCGCAAGGAAGCGATGGATCTTGCGGACAGCGCCTTTACTGCCCTTTCCATCATCCTCGTGATCATTACGGTGCTGGGCATCGTTTTTTCCCCTTTCATCGTAACCGTCACGGCCCCCGGCTTTCGCCGCATTCCCCATCACTACGAACTTACCGTTTTTCTTACGCGCCTTATGTTTCCCTACATCTTCTTCATCTCCCTCGTGGCACTGTGCATGGGGATCTTGAATTCCCTGCGCCACTTTGCCGCTCCGGCCCTCTCGCCCATCCTCCTTAATCTCGCCATAATTGGGGCAGCACTTTTCGGTCGGGACTTTTTTTCTGAGCCCGTCTATGCCCTCGCCGTAGGGGTCCTCTTGGGGGGGGTGTTGCAACTTGTCTTCCAGTGGCCTTTTCTCGTCCAGATGGGGGTGAAACTTAGATTTCGCTTCGATTTTTCCCATCCGGGCTTACGCCGGATAGGGGCCCTCATGCTTCCTGCCGTCTTCGGGGCGGCCATTTACCAGATAAACGTCTTCATCGGAACGATCCTTGCCTCCTTGCTGCCCAAGGGAAGCGTTTCCTATCTATACTACGCCGATCGGATTGTGGAGTTGCCCCTCGGCATCTTCGCCTTTGCCGTGGGAACGGCGGCCTTGCCCAGTCTCTCAGAGCAGGCGGTGAAAGAGCAATACCGGGAGATGAAGAGGACCATTTCCTTTTCGCTGAGCCTCATTTTGTTCGTGACCATCCCTGCCACGGTAGCCCTTGTCTATCTCCGGGTGCCCATCATCTCCGTCCTTTTCGAGCGGGGGGTCTTTTCTTTGAGTGACACACTCCTTACGGCGGATGCCCTCCTTTACTACACCTTGGGGCTCTGGGCCTTTTCTTCTGTCCGCGTAAGTGTTTCGGCCTTCTACTCTCTCCAGGACACGCGCATTCCCATGAAGGGCGCCATTTTGGCGTTGATCGTAAACGTGATCATGAGCCTCATCCTCATGGGCCCCTTAAAGCATGGGGGCCTCGCCCTCGCTACCTCTCTCGGCTCTGCGGCGAACGTCCTTTACCTCTCTTACGTGCTCTGGAGAAGGATCGGCTCCTTTCTCGAGCGGGATTTCTTTACCTCCCTCATCAAGGTGTCTATCGCCTCGGGTGTTATGTTGGTTGCCATGATGCTCTGCGCCCGCTTCTACCCCTGGCTTGAAGGCGCCCCCTTTGCGAGCAGGGCGGTTTATCTCGCCCTTCAAATAGGGGTGGGGCTCTTTGTCTTCGCTTGGTTGGCCTGGCTTTTGAAGACGAGGGAGATGACCCTGCTGGCGGACGCCCTTGCCCGGAAGCTGGGAAAGCAATTGACGAGGAGGCCGTAAGGTGATAGCGTTTAGGCGCGTGAGGTGAAGGAAAATGCTCGATATAAAGTTCTTGCGGCAGAACGTAGATCTCGTCCAGGAGAAGATGCGGGCGCGGGGGATGGACGTGGATCTAAACGAGTTTCGTAAGCTGGATGCCCGGCGCCGGGACATCCTGCAGGAGGTAGAGAGCCTCCGAAACGAGAGGAATACCGTCTCGCGCCTCATCGGGGAGAAGAAGAAGAAAGGAGAGGAGGCCGAAGACTTGATTGCCCGGATGGCGGGTGTGGGGGACAAAATCAAGGCCCTCGATGAGGAGCTTTCTCACTGTGAGGAGGCACTTGCCGCCCTCGTCCTGACCATTCCGAATATACCGCACGATTCGGTCGTCTATGGCGAAGGGCCGGAGGATAACCCCATCATCCGCGTGTGGGGTGAGCAGAGGGAGTTCGACTTTCCGCCCCGGGCCCACTGGGAGATAGGAGAAAGGTTAGGCATCCTCGATTTCGCCCGGGCGGCAAAGATTACGGGGGCCCGGTTTACCCTCTACAAGGGACTGGGGGCCATGTTGGAGCGCGCCCTCATTAACTTCATGTGCGACCTCCACGTCTTCGAACATGGGTATACGGAGGTGTTGCCCCCCTTCATGGTAAACCGCGAAAGCATGACGGGTACCGGTCAGCTGCCCAAGTTCGAGGAGGACCTCTTCCGTGTAGCGGGCGTGGATTACTTTCTCATCCCCACGGCGGAGGTGCCGGTCACGAACATTCACCGGGACGAGATTTTAGAGGAAAAGGACCTGCCCATTCGTTACGTGGCCTATACGCCCTGTTTCAGGGCGGAGGCGGGCTCGTATGGAAAGGATACGCGGGGCCT
Organism: Syntrophales bacterium; assembly: GCA_035358955.1. Taxonomy (GTDB): domain Bacteria; phylum Desulfobacterota; class Syntrophia; order Syntrophales; family UBA8958; genus JAOAFE01. The sequence goes on from DAORXN010000020.1 coordinate 31,656, forward strand.
CATCCGCCAGCATCAGTTCAACAAGGTGGAGCTCGTGAAGTTCACGACACCCGATACGTCCTACGAAGAGCTCGAGAAGCTCACGGCCGATGCGGAAGACGTTTTGAAAAGGCTCGGCATCCCTTTCCGCACGGTTTCCCTTTGTACGGGGGATTTGGGTTTTTCCGCGGCGAAGACTTACGATATTGAGGCTTGGATGCCGGGGCAGGGGGCCTATCGGGAGATCTCCTCGTGCAGTAACTTCGAGGACTTCCAGGCGCGAAGGGCGTCGATCAGGTTTCGACCGGCGGGGGGAGGGAAGCCCCTTTTGGTGCACACCTTGAACGGCTCCGGCCTGGCTGTGGGAAGGACCGTGGCAGCTCTGTTAGAGAATTATCAGCAGTCTGACGGGTCGGTGGTGATTCCCGAAGCCTTGAGAAAGTATTTAGGGGGGATTGACAGGATCGCGCCGGTAGGATAAAGCCCTCGTGGGAGGGATGGCCGAGTGGTCGAAGGCGGCGGTCTTGAAAACCGTTGACCGAAAGGTCCGCGGGTTCGAATCCTGCTCCCTCCGCCAGGAAAGAAAGAAGTGGAGAGATGGCTGAGTGGTCGAAAGCGATCGCCTGCTAAGCGATTGTACGCCCTAAAAAGGTGTACCGCGGGTTCAAATCCCGCTCTCTCCGCCACTTATGATGTCAAGCGCCCATAGCTCAGCTGGATGGAGCGCCAGACTACGAATCTGGAGGCCGGAGGTTCGAATCCTCCTGGGCGCGCCATATTAAAGGGCCTTTTTCGAGGCCCTTTTTTGTTTAAAATCCCTGAGCCTTTTTCACTTTGAGTCCGGGCCAGGGTTTTCTCTCACGGAAAGAACCTTTCCCACTGACAAGTGAAGGAATACGCCGAGGCAGACGAATTCGTGGCTTCAATTACCGTGACTTAAGGCCGCGAGGAAGTGAGGAGGGGGTTCGTTAAGCGATGGGTAAGACAGCAAAGATGAAGGCGCTCCACAAGGAATGGGAAACAATGACCATTCCTAAATCCCGTTTCCAGAGGTAAAGGGCACCCCAGAAGGCGCCTGCTACGAAAGCCGCCCCTACCAACATCAGGCTTTTTGAAAAAACGTGAACACCGGCATAAATCAACGTTGTGACCATGTAACCTGGTACGTTTCCGATTCTGGCCATGAACCTTTCCTGAAGGAAAGAACGCCAAAAGATTTCTTCTCCCGGACCCGTAACTAAAGCGAGAAGTAAAAAAACCCAGAGGCGGCTTGTTTTCGATCCCAGGTCGTAAATAGCCCTGACTTCACCGTGGGCATCAGTTATGAGATAAGGAGAAAGGGTGTAGCCCGCAAGAAAGATGACATATAGCAGCGCGGCCGAGAACGCTCCTATGAGTATACTCTTGAGATGAAAGCGAATGGACGGTTTCTGCCAGACGAGCGAATAAACGCAAACAAGGAGGACAGAAAGACCAATCCTTGCCCAGAAGTTGCCCCAGGGTACGGCAAAGGTAAAGGCCCATGCTGCGGCAGCCAGTAAGATGGCGCCGGTAATCACAGCCAGTGGACCTTCTCGAGCAAGATGGCGATCATGAAAAGGAAACCGAAAACGAGATTATACTTGGCAGTCAGCGCATCGGCCTCGTCCGGTATGCTCTTCTTTAGCGTTTTCAATAAATCTACCGCCCTGGGTAAGGAGAAGAAAGTGAGAAAGGCCCATGAACTTGCAAGGCCCCAGAGCACCATAAGGACAACGGAAGTGTAAGTGAGAATTATAAGACCCATGAAGACGGTCAGGCTCCGTTCTTGCCCCAAAACGATGGCGATGGTTTTTATCTCCCGCCTTTTATCATGGCCTATATCCCTGATGTTATTGGCAAAGAGGACCAGGGCGACGAGCAGGCCGATGGGAATGGAGACGAAGATGGGTTTGAGGGCCACTGCCTTAGCCTGCACGGCATAGGCACCTTCCACCATGAGGGGGCCCCACATGAGAAACACGGCTAACTCTCCCAGTGCATGGTACTTGAACTGAAGGGGGCCCGCCGTGTATAAGAGACATGTAAGTACGCCCAGCAATCCGATCCAGAGAATGTGGGGTGTTCTTGAGTATGCGGCCCCGATCCCGACGATAACTGCTACAACAAGTAGCAGCAATCCTTCTACGAGAACTGCTTTTGCCGTCATAAGACCGGCAAATATGGGGTGGGGTCGGTACTTGACGGTGGGAGAGTCTTTTTCATCTACCCCCTGGACGGTATCGAAATAGTCGTTCAGAATGTTTGCCGCCCCGTGCAGGGCCATGACACCGATAATGGTTATCAAAAACCACAGCCAATTAACGGGATGCTCGGAAGCAGCAACAAGCGTCCCCACGGAAACGGAAATAAAGGACATGGAGAAGGACCAAGGTCTGGTGGCAACAAAATATTTCATCAATCGCGAAGGCAAGATCCGTTAACCTCCCATAAAATTTGTGCTGGTTTATAGTTAAATGGCCCCCTACCGGTCAAGATGGCAATTTTAGGCAGAAGCGGCAACCTTCTGGTTGCCTCACCTTAAAACAGGGCCGGTGCCGATGAGGTGGTGACCTCCGTCGAGAAGGAGGGTTTCCCCTGTGACCAGTACGGCATCTTCGATGAAAAACCGGATGGTATCGGCGACAAGTTCCGGGGTGGCCGTGCGGCGTAGAGGGACGCTATTTTCCAGGTAGGCTTTGTGGGCTTCGTATATTTCCGTCCCCAAGCCACTTCTCAACCATTCGCCCTGGATGAAGCCGGGGCAGACGGCGTTTATTCTGATTTCCGGTCCCAGGGCTCGGGCCAGGGTCACGGTCATGTTGATGAGGGCGGCCTTGGAGGCACAGTAGGCGACCGAACTACCAATCCCCATGACCCCCGCAATGGAAGCCACGTTTACGACACAACCGGCCCCCGTTTTCTTAAGATACGGGGCAGCCCACTTTATCATCTGATAGGGCCCGACCACATTGGTGCCGAATATGTAGAAGAAATCATCCTTCGTTAAGCCCTCGAGATTGCCGTGGCCGCAGAACTTCGTCGTTCCCGCGTTGTTTATCAGGACATCGAGCCTACCCCATTTGTTAATGGTTTCTTCCACCATTTTCCGGCAGTCGTCGTCGCTGGCCACATCCGCTTTCACGAGGAGCGTTTCGGCCCCCATGTTCCTACACGCCTTCTCAACCTCTTTGGCCTCGGCCTCGCTTTTCGAGTAGTTTATGACCACCGCATAACCGCGGCCGGCCAGCAGCTTGGCGGTGGCGGCGCCGACTCCCCTTGACGATCCGGTGATAATTGCCACTTTCTTGTCCGTTGCCATTTAATTCAGCCTCCTTCGACTTTATGGTACTTTTTATCCGTGGCCTAAAAAGAGCCGCTTGGGGTCGAAAATCCGGATCCGGAGGAGATCCTCCAGCGCCGGTGAGGTGAGTGGGGTAGGGGGCTCTTTGACTTTGAGGTCCCAGCCACAGCTTTCCTTGATCTCTCTTATCGTTTCTTCTTCCGTTTGTCCAGGCCGGGGGTAGTAAGCCGTCAGGATAAGTTCCTCGTCCCCAAACCCCTTTTCGAATACCCCCATCTGGGAGACGACGGTTCTTACCTGCTTGCCCGGCGAGGTGATGTAAGGTACCCGTTCGAGAAAACGACTTCTCTCCTGGTGGAGGGTTACCATTATTTCCGAAGCGGCCGAGGCCACGTCGTTGGCCCCGCCGGAACCTACGAGGAAGGGACCGGTGGAAGAAAGCTCCGTCGTGTTCACGTTCCCGAAGCGGTCTACCTGGCCCGCTCCGAGGACGCCGATACTCCTCGTATGCGCCCCTCCCATGATCAGGGCCAGGGTGGTGAAGATATCGGAAATCATCCGGCAAGACGGAATGTTTCTTAGGTTAAAGATGAAGGGATCCGCCGGGCGAGGGATGTATCCGTAAAAACCTACCTCGGCCACGAGCTCTACGGGGAACCCTTCTTTCCTTAACCATTCATGGGCAAGCCAGGCGGCCAGATTCGATACCCCGATCCCACAGAGGATGAGACGATAATCGTTTCTCTCAATTGTCCTTTTTAGCCACCGGGCGGCCGCGTAGATGAGAAGTTCTTGATCGGTGGGGGTGGCGGGGCTTTCAAGGCCGTCTTCGCGCTCGGCTAACTCGGAAATCCACGAGTCTTCCTGGATGCGGCCCTTGAGGAACCACACCCTCTCTTGCCCTAACTTTTTTACGAATTCTTCGTGGTTCCGACAGCTTAAAACCCATTTCTCCACCCAGGCGCGGTAGTCTTCTTCGCTTCGGCAGGCCTTTCTCGCCTCCAGGATGAACTCCTCGTCCTCCCCATAGCCCTCGCCACCCATAAGACCCCACGGGTGCATGCCCGTCGGGTGGGCGCCGAAGGGGGCGGGGCAGACGGCCCGGACGATATAACTCGGAATCTTCACCAGAGGGGAATGTCTCCGAATGAAATCGGCCTCCACCACCTTTTCCACCGTTACGATCACCCCCTCTTTGGCGGCGAGGGGGCCGTAAAAGTTGCCGTGATAGGGAGCGGCCAGAATGGTATTTCCCTCGGGATCGGCGGCCCAGCCGTGGACGAGGCTGATATCCGGCTTAAGGGCCTTGACGAGATGGAGCTTTTCTCCCGTGCCAAAGGGGTCTTCGAGGGTTCGAAAGCTATCGGGGTTGTCCGAGGCGATGGAGCTGCCATAAAGAGACTTCGTGGGAAAAGCGGGGACTCCCATAGCGCCCGCCATCAGGCGCTCCGTGATGGAAAGGAAGGACCAGTTTTCGTGTTCCACTTTGCCTTCTTTGAAGGCCCGCGAGAGGATGGGATTAGGGCCCGGAAAGGGATAGCCGTCCCCATTAAAACCGGAGATGATCTTGCGGCAAAGGCCTCCGAATACGTAGAGAGCAAAGTTGTACACGCCTCCACCCGTAGAGATGAGGATGAATTGTGGATTCTTGCCCCAGAACTGGCGCACGATTTCGTAGTGGGCGGCCATGGGTACGGAAAGGCCTGCCCCGTGATGGATCATCATGCCAGGGCGCACGAATTTCCTCACCGCCTCCGAAAGTGCCATCACTTTGCCGGTGGACGGAGCGGTCAGACGGTCGGAGAGAATTTCCCTCAAATTTTCTTTCACCACTACCCTCCTTATGCTTCCCCAATTTAAGGCCTCATGCCCCTCTTTTTCGGCCCGAGTTCGTGGGGCAAAAGCCGGTAGGCCGTATTAACCCAATCACAGAGAAGGGGCCTCGTGTCGCGAGGGTCTATAATCTCCTCGATACTGAAGACCTCCGCCGATCTGAAGGGGGAGGAGAGCTTATTTAAGCGCTCCGCAATTTCTCTTTCCGTGGCTTCCGGATCGGGGGCAGATTCAATCTGGCGCCGGTAAGCCGCCTTCACCCCTCCCTCGATGGGAAGGGAGCCCCACCGACCGGAAGGCCAGGCGTACCTCAAGTTCAGCCGTCCCGTATTTCCGTGGTTGGCACCGGCCACGCCGAAGACACGCCCTAAGATGATGGAACACCAGGGTACGGTGGCCTGGCAGACGGCAAACATGTAACGGGCGCCGAACCTTATGGTAGCCTCTCTTTCTGCCTGCGGACCGATCATGAAACCCGGAATATCGACGAAATTTACCACCGGTAGGTGGAATGTGTCGCACAGATCGATGAAGCGGACCATCTTATCTGCGGCCTGGGCAGTAATGGCGCCTCCGTAGTGCATGGGGTCGCTTGCCAGAACCCCGATGGGTTTGCCCGATAAACGGGCAAGCCCAGTGACGACGGGCTTTCCGTGGCGAAAGCCGATTTCAAAAAAAGAGTCTTTATCCAGGACGAGGGAGAGAATTTTCCGGATGCGATAGGGTCTTTTCAGGTCGTGAGGAATAATGTGTAAGAGATCTTCTTCCCTGCGATCCGGCGGGTCGGTGGGTGTGAGGCAGGGGGGCATTTCGTAGACGGAGTCGGGCAAATAGGAGAGAAATTTTCTCATCTGTTCGAAGGCGTCTTCTTCCGACTCGGCTTCGTTATCTACGGCACCGAATCCGGCCGTGTGAATTTGTGAGCCACCCAACTCTTCCTTTGAAATGGGCATGCCGAAAGCTGCTTCCACAACGGGAGGCCCCGCAACGAAGAGCTGGGCCGTATTTTTCGGCATGACGGAGAAGTGGGAGAAGACGGCCCTTGCCGCTCCCAGGCCCGCCACAGAACCCATGACACCGGAAATGACGGGGACCGTGGAGAGGAGCTTCACCATAATATCCACAGCGGGATTGGCCGGGACGTACGTGCGACCTATCATCTCGATGGTCTTTACGCTTCCGCCGCCGCCCGTGCCGTCTATGAGACGAATGATGGGCAGTTTGAGTTCTAAGGCCATCCGCTCCGAAAATTCCCTCTTACCCCTAATCCCCGCATCGGCCGCCCCGCCCCGGATGGTGAAGTCATCGGCGCCCACCACGACCTTGCGCCCGTTTATCTTTCCTGTCCCCATGACGAAGTTGGCGGGACGAAACTCGGAAATTTTATCCCCCTCGTAGGTAGCCACCCCCGTGATAGAACCCAGCTCGCAGAAGGTACCGGGGTCGAGGAGTTTGGCTATGCGCTCCCGGCACGTGTACCTGCCTGCCGAATGCTGCCTTTCTATGCTTTCCGCTCCCCCCATCTGGCGGGCAAGTTCTTTGCGATAGGCAAGCTCTTCTATTTCCTTAAGCCAGCCGCCTCTTTCTTTCTCGCTCACTTTGTCCCTACCTTTCACCCTAAAACACTTTGCTTACATACCCTTTTTCAGGGCGCCCTTTGCCAGCGCCTCTCGATCGCCTCCACTCATGCCGGCGATGTAACGGACCAGCTTTTTCC
>DAORXN010000021.1:0-30733 GCA_035358955.1 Syntrophales bacterium
GCGGTCCGGACGCCGTCCACGAATACTACTTCTCTTTCCGCCATGTTTCCTCCTTATAAATGTTTGTTTTTCCTGTGACCGGACCGGATTTACCGCCCCGGGATCATGGGGATTGCGACTAACACAGTATCTAAGACATTGTCAAGTAACTTGGATAAACGACTGTTCCTTTTCAGGAAACGGGAATCAGATTGACCGATGGCGGTCATATGGGATATGAAGGGCAAAAATGGAAAAAGGGGTTGGAGATGGGATTTGGCGGTGACTTGAGTCTTCATTTAAAGACCCTTCTAATCGCGGTCTTTTTTGCCTTATTAGGTTTCATCCTCGAGAGGCTCGTTCTAAGTAGACTAAAGCACCTTGCCCAGAAAACGCCCTGGAAGGGGGATGAGGTAATCATCTCCTCCTTAAAAGGCTTCGTTTTTCTCTTCTTCTTTATCTTGGGAATCAAACTGGCCATGAGGCCTTATTTGCTGTCACCCCAGGCGGTTGTGACGGCCCATAAGGTCTTTACCGTCCTCATGATTCTCCTTGTAACGGTGGTTTTATCCAAGGTTTCCGTGCGCTTGGTGAGATTGTACGGCGAGATTGTATCCAACGGATACTATGCTGTCTCCATTTTCAGTAATCTGATCGGCGTCGTGGTGTTTCTCTTAGGGGTACTGGTCGTTTTGCAATACCTCGACATTTCCATTGCCCCCGTTCTCGGTGCCCTGGGGGTAGGGGGGTTGGCCGTGGCGTTAGGGTTGCAGGACACCCTTGCCAATCTGTTTGCGGGGCTCCATATCCTTGCCGCCAAGCAGATCAAACCGGGCGACTACATAAGGCTTTCTTCCGGTTTGGAGGGGTTCGTCACGGACATAAACTGGCGTTACAGTAAGATACGCGCCCTTCCCAACAATGTGACCATCATTCCCAACGCGGAGCTGGCAAAGGCCGTGGTTACGAACTACGACCTCCCGGAGAAGGAGATGTCTACTTCCGTTGAGGTCGGGGTCAGTTACTTAAGCGACCTGGAAAAGGTGGAAAGGGTGACGATCGCTGTCGCCAAGGAGGTGCTCCGAGAAATACCGGGCGGGGTCAAGGACTTTGAGCCCTTTATCCGGTACCATACCTTCGGCGATTTCAGTATCGTCTTCAATGTCATCCTCCGCGTGGAGTCCTTTACGGACCAATACCTCGTTCGTCACGAATTCATCAAACGTCTTCACCGGCGCTATCGGGAAGAGGGTATCGAAATCCCCTTCCCGATCCGCACCGTTCATCTGCGTATGGAGGAGGATAACAACAAGCTTCCCTCCTGATTTTATCCCATGGAGGGCTTCCAGATTTCCCACACCTTGCCTACCAGCTCGGGACCCGGCTTTAAGGTTGGCTTCCCCGGTTGCCAACCTGAAGGGGTGGCCTCGGTTCCCTGACTTAAACGTACGTGCTGGAAGGCCTGAATTTGGCGAATGGTTTCAGCCACATTTCTTCCCACGGGCGGTGTTAATATCTCGAATCCTTGGATGATACCGTCGGGATCGATGATGAAGCGTCCCCTGGCCTCAACACCCGCCTCTTCCAAATAGACGCCGTATGTGCGACCCACGTGGCCGCCACTGTCGGAGAGCATGGCGAAAGGTACCCCTCCTGGGACCATCTTGGACAGTTCATAGTCGTTCCACATCTTGTGGACGAACACGCTGTCTACGCTCACCGAGAGAACTTCTACTCCCAACTTTTGAAATTCCGGGTATTTATCGGCGACCGCCGATATTTCCGTTGCTCAGACGAAGGTGAAATCGCCGGGGTAGAAACAAAGAACGACCCATTTACCGAGGTATTCCGAAAGTCGAACGGAAACGAATTTCCCCTGTAAATACGCGGGGGCCGTAAAATCAGGGGCCTTCTTTCCTACCGTGATCATGGGTTTAACCTCCTCTCCGATGGGTTTGACTTTCCTTTCTTTTCCTTCCGGGGCCTCTTCTCCGACCGGCCCGCCGGTGGGTTGGGCACAACCGGCCTTCATTTCCTGAACCATCCTTTGCCCTCCTTTTTTTATTTTTCCCTTGGATAGGGCCAGGCCATGATGCCGCCCTCCATGACTTTTACGTTCTTCCAGCCGTTCGCCATCAGGATGCGGGCCGCTTCATAGCCACGCAACGAGATCTTACAATAGCAAATAATTTCCTTATTCTTGTCTGCCGGCAGTTCGTTCAATCTTTTCCGCAGGGCGCCCAAGGGTATTAACACCTCACCGATTCCGAGCCTCATTTCCTCGTACTCGTCCGGGGCGCGGACATCGAGCACGAACGGACGCTCGCCTTTCTTGATTTTCTCGTAAACCTCTCGGCAACTAAGGCCCGTAAATAAACCCCTTAGCTTATTCTGCATGATATGGGCCGTGGCGATGAAGTGGTCTATGGCCAGGGAAAAGGGTGGGGCGTAAGGCAAATCGGCATTGATGAGGTCCTCAATCTGAAGGTGCCCTTGGATGGCCATGGCCCACGAAACGATCTGCTTGCTTACATTCCCCGGGCCTAAGCATTGGGCTCCCAGGATACGACCCGTTTTCCTCTCGACTATAAGCTTTGTTATGATGAGTTTACCGTTTAGGTAATTCGGCACGTCCGTGCTCGCGTTAACGACGGTGACTATGTCTTCGAAGCCGGCCTTGATGGCGTTCTTTTCCGAAAGGCCGGTCGAACCGGCGGCGTAATCGAAAACCTTGCAGATACCTGTCTGAATCGTACCGGGGAAGGTGGCACGGTTTTCCGTGGCGGCATTTTCCCCCGCTACCCGCCCCTGCAGGTTGGCCAGGTCGCCGTAGGGGGCAAGCACCTTTTTACCCGTAATTCTGTGGATGGTCTCCACGCAATCGCCGGCGGCGTAAACATCGGGGTCCGATGTCTGCATGTATTCGTTTACGTCGATGCCTCCCAGGGGTCCTATTTTAAGGCCCGCTTCTTGGGCGAGTTTGACGTTGGGTTTGACACCCACGGCCACGACGGCGAGTTCACACGGAAGCTCCGTTCCGTTTTGAAGTTTTATGCCCGTGAGAGTGCCGTTTTCTCCGAGAAAAGCGGCAATGCCGTTTTCCGTTATTACGTTGGCCCCCTTGCTCTTTACGTGATTTTCCACCAGTTTGGCCATTTCCCAGTCCAGGAAGGTGAGCAGCTGGGGCAAAAGTTCGACGACCGTGATCTCCATGCCGGCCAGTTGAAGGGCTTCACAAGTTTCGATGCCGATGAGCCCCCCGCCTACGACAACCGCCTTACGGATGCGTTTTTCATCCCGGATTTGCCGCAAGAAATCGGCGTCTCTCATGGAGTGCAAGGTGGTGATCCCTTTGAGGTCGGTTCCCGGTACGGGTGGCATTTGGGGTAAAGCCCCCGTTGCAAGGACAAGTTTGTCGTAGTTCATGAAACCCGTTTCACCCGTGCGGAGATTACGGAAATGAACCTCGTGTTTTTTGGTGTCGATGGCCGTTGCCTCTGTGCTAACCATCGCCTTGATGTTCTTGGCATTGAGGTAGAATTGAGGGCTTCTTACAACGCCGGTGGGGGTACATAAGAGCATGTTCCGGTCATCGAAATAACCGCCCACGTAGTAAGGGTATCCACAGGAAGCCATGGAGAGCTCCGGGTCCTTTTGTAGAATGATGATGTCGGCATCTTCATCCATTCTTCTTGCCCTGGCCGCCGCTTTGGGTCCCGCGGCCGAGCCACCCACGACGATAATTCTCCGGGCCATGAATCTGCTCCTTTCTTTTGGGAGATTTTTCAAAATTCTATCATTTTCCTGGGTTCATACAAAGGAAATTTTGGTTCCCGCCATGTTAAGGAGGAACTTATCGGGCATGGCTCTCTCTATGGCCATGATTGCCTTGCGTCCCGTGCAGTGCATGGGAACTATATAATCGGGGTTCAATTTTGTAAGTTCCGCCGTCGTGCGATCGATAATGGCCTCAAACAGGGGTCCTGAGAGGTGAAATCCACCCAAGATGGCATGGATGTTCTCTACCCCCGTTGTTTCCCTCGCATAGAGAGCAGTATTTATAATGCCCGCATGGGCACAGCCGGAGATGATAATAAGCCCCCTGTCCTTGAGATTAAGCACGACCGAAGAGTCGTCTTCGATGGCATCCCACTTTTCTTCCCCCTTATCCTGCCAGTAGGCAATGGGGAAACCCCGTTCGAAGTCCGTTCTTCTCGGTATTTCTCCCAAGAAAAGCATCGTGTCTTCGCACATGAAAAATGGCTCGGTGGCTTCTATTGGGGAAAAACTGGCTTCTCTCACCATTTCTCTGGTGAGGACGGGGAAGTTGATCCTCAGGTTGGGGCCCATCTTCAGGTAGCGTGGCGACTTAAAGACAGCCGGATGTAGGACGAGGGGGGTCTCTTTTCTGCCCATCATCTTTCCGAGGGCGCGCATTCCCCCTGTATGATCCCCATGGCCATGGGAGAGGCAGGCGGCTTCAACCTCCCCCATGTCTACCCCCAGGGTGCGGGCATTTTGTGCCGCCCCTTCTTCAGAGAAGCCGAAATCGAAGAGGAGCGTGTGGGCCTTGTCACCCACATAGGCTTTCACAACGGCAGAAAAGCCGTGTTCCGCTATGATGGAGGCCCTAATCTCCCCCTCCTTCAAAGGAGCCGCCCTGGTTATGACGGCGCTATTATCCGCCGCCGTCATTTCTATGTAGTTATCTTGCAGGGTAAGGATTTCCACTTTTTCTACCGGCTTTAACGCTCTCGCCATGGTCTCTCCCTCCTTAATCGATGGGTTGAAGGTCAATGATCACAGACATTGGTTCCCAATTCCAAAGTGCCCATAAGAAAACTTTGCACGACGTTTTCCGGTTTCTCTGCCGGGGCGCCTACCAGCACCTGGATGCCGTGCCGATCAAAGAGCATTTTCGCCCTTTCACCCATGCCTCCTGCAATCACAACATTTACCCCTTGTTCGGCCAGCCAGGCGGGTAGGAGGCCCGGCTGATGGGGCGGCGCGGGAACTTCGGTGCGATTGATAATGCTTTTTTTCTCGACATCGACCTCGATGATGGTGAATGACTCGCAATGACCGAAATGCAGGGCGAGATTTCCGCTCGCCGTGGGGATGGCAATTTTCATAACTTAATCCTCCTTTACTTTCTCATACCCCTTTCGGGGGTTAATTATTTTTTCCATGATGGCCTTCATTTCCCTCGCTGTGGGGGAGGCATTAAAATGATAGATAAAGGGTTTGCCCTCATCGCCGGACTCGGCGATCTGCGGGTCGATGGGAAGGGCCCCCAGAAAGGGAATCCCCATATCGGCGGTTATCTTCTGGCCCCCACCGGACGGGAAGATGTGAGTCGTCTTACCACAGTGGGGACAGACGAAGGTGCTCATGTTTTCTATGACCCCCAGGACGGGGACCGATACCTGACGGCAGAAGGTGATGGCCTTGCGGACGTCTACGGCGGCCACCTTTTGCGGGGTCGTGACGATAATGGCCCCGTCGGGCTGAATGAGTTGGCAGATGGAAAGGGGTTCATCGCCGGTGCCGGGTGGGGCATCAACGATGAGGTAATCCAGCTCGCCCCACTCTACATCGGAAAGGAACTGCTTAATGGCTCCCATTTTCAGGGGGCCTCTCCATATTACGGCCGTATCGGGGTCAGGTAGCAAGAAGCCTAAGGACATTACCTTCAGATTGCCAAGCTGGGGAGGGTAGAGCCCGTCCAGGCCACCGTGGATCTTTTCTCCTTCCAGGCCTAACATAGTGGGGATGCTGGGGCCGTGGATATCTATGTCCAACAGACCAACCCTTAACCCCTCCAGGGCAATGGCGACCGATAGGTTAACGGCTACCGTGCTTTTGCCCACCCCTCCCTTGCCCGAAAGAACGACTAATTTTCGCTCAATTTGACACAAGCGTGATTCGAGCCTCTTCCGCTGGGCAAACTCTTCATCCGATTCCCCTTCTTTCCTTTGCTTGGCCTTACAGGTGGCATCCGAACAGGTATCACATGTCTTTTTCGCTCCATCTCCCATAATTCTTTTTCCTCCTCATATTTGTTTCAATTTGTGCCAAAGGGATTCAACATCTCTGGCGCACGGCATTTTCTCTTCAATTACGGTTTTCCCTTTCTTCTGTGCTTCTGTAAAGCCTTCGTCGTAGGGAATGCGTCCCACGATTTCCACACCGGAAGCGCGCGCCTTCTCTTCGATTCTTTCCGTCATCAGGGGGTTGATGTCCCACTTATTTACGCATGCGGCCACCCTGATTTTAAAGTGATGGGCCAAGGAGATGACCCTTTCCATGTCGTGTTCTCCCGAAACGGTGGGTTCCGCCACGATGAAAACAAGGTCGCATCCTGTAATGGAGGCGATGACAGGGCATCCCACCCCGGGTGGCCCGTCGGTAATTATGAAATCGAGTTTTTCTTCTTCCGCGATACGTCGGGCTTCTTTTCTCACAATGGAGACGAGCTTACCCGAATTTTCTGCCGCCGCGTTGAGCCGGGCATGGACCATAGGGCCTTCGTGGGTGCGGGAGATGAACCAGTGCCCGCAGAATCTCTCCGGAAAGTCGATGGCCCTCACAGGGCAGAAATGAACGCACACGCCGCACCCCTCACACTTTATGGGATCTACGGTATAGGTAACTTGATGGACCCTGTCGGTTTCCTCTTTGATCGCATCGAACCGACATAGCGTTCGGCAAAAGCCGCAGGCTGTACAATCATTTGATCTTATGATTGCTTCGTGGCCACTAAAGAATTCGTGCCTTTCTATTATCTGAGGGTGAAGGATGAGATGCAAATCGGGGGCATCCACATCGCAATCACAGATAACGGCCTTTTTTGCTAAGACGGCAAACGATGAGGCGAGGCTCGTTTTCCCTGTTCCCCCTTTGCCACTTATGATAACGATTTCTTTCACGCCTCTGACCCCGCTTTAGTGAAGTATACCGACCCGCGAGAGCGCACTACCTTGACCCTTCCAGCATTTATAAGGGGTGTGAGCAACTTCAAGCCCTCTTGGGGCAAAATAAGGAGGCCTTCCGCAATGTCACTAATCGTACATGGCCTTCTCGAAATGAGTGTGAGGATTTCTTCTTCCGTTGCCTTGCGAGTCGCTGAGAGCGTTATCACACCTGATTCCTTTTGACCGATAATTTCCACCTCTCCCGGTAGGAGATAGGCTAAGGCGCTCATATCTTCGTAGGATAGGGGAGCGACAAATTCTTCCGCCGGCGGGCGGTTGGGTGTATTCAATTGGATTTTGGCGGGTTTTATCTTTTCCACCCAAGTTGCCATTTTTTTTACCTCACTGGGGAACCCCGTTATCCCCGATATCAACATGATCTCCAGCCAGATATTCCCCTTGTAGGTGCGGGCAAATTTTATCAGTCCTTCCATAAGTTCAGGGAAGGAAAGGTTTTCATGGGGGCGATTTATGTATTGAAACATCTTTTCGTCCCCCGCATCGAGGGAAGGGATGACGAGATCCGCCGGCATTAAGGCTTCCCTCACCTCCCGGTAGGACAGGAGAGAGCCGTTGGTGATCACGGCGACGGGAATGTCGGTAAGTTCTTTGATGGAGCGGATGATCTGCCCTACATGTGAGTTCAAAGTGGGTTCTCCGGAGCCGGAGATGGTGATGTAGTCCGGTTTGTCCTTCTCTTCTATCTTGACCTTTAATTCCGTTAAGATTGATTCGGTGGCAATAAAGGGGCGCCTCAAGGTGGTTTTACGGGTCGTTTTCCCCAACTGGCAGTAAATACAATCATAAGTGCACGTTTTGAACGGTACCAGATCTACCCCTAACGATCTCCCGAGGCGCCGGGAGGGCACAGGACCGTAAAGGTGGTGCTTCATGGGAAAGGGTTTATGCTCCATGACAATGCGCATCCTCGCACGGGCTCTTAGCCCCACAACAGGTAAGGCCGGTTTCCTCGAAACGGCAGCTTCCCGTCCGGTCCCTCAGGCTGGGGGCGCCTTCCTTTAGGATGAAGCCGCTTCCGCCGCTTATGAGGCGCCTCGTCTCGCCCTGACATTTTGGGCACGATTGGATAGGTTCGTCGGACATACCTTGAAACACTTCAAATTTGTGTCCGCAGTTTTTGCAAAGATACTCATACGTGGGCATGGTATCACCTCGCTGATAGTTTGTTTTTTATTATTTGGGCCAGCTTTTCGAAAAGGGTCCGATACTCCGGCAGCTCCTCCCCGATCATGTCCCCTCGCGAATAAGCTTCGGCGATGCGCCGATCGTGGGGAATTTCGCCGATGACGGGGATGTTCTCCCGTTTACAGTATTCATGGATCAATCGATTTCCTTGATCCGCGCGGTTGACGATTACAGCCGCCGGAATCCCTACCATACGTGTTGTGGCCAGAGCCATTTCGAGATCGCTGAGACCGAAGGGGGTGGGTTCCGTAACTAAAATGGCTAAATCCGTGTCTTGTATGGCAGCAATGACGGGGCAGGAAGTACCCGGTGGCGCGTCGATCAAGACGGGCACATCATCGGTTGCATATCTTTTTACCGAGCGAATGAGAGGCGTTGCCTGGGGGGAACCGATATCAAGCCTCCCCGTAATGAGGGTTATCTTGTTGGACCTCGATATTTCGATGACCCCGATGCGCCTTTCCGTCTCCGAAATGGCACGGGTAGGGCAGATTCTCATACACCCCCCGCAGCCGTGGCACATTTCGGGAAAGACGAGAACCATCGTTCCGATCATGGCCATGGCTGAATAGGCACAAAAATCACTACATGCGCCGCATCCAGTGCAGAGGGTCTCATCTACTTGTGGTTGTGGAACGGTAACGGTGATTTCCTCTCCCAGGGCGGTCGGCAAAAACAGATGCGCATTGGGTTCTTCCACATCGCAGTCGAGAAGCAAAACAGGCCCTTCCATGACGTTTGCGAGATTGACCGCCACGGTAGTTTTCCCCGTCCCCCCTTTTCCCGATGCAATGGCTATCTTCATGGGTTATTTTCTTTTCTGCTTCCTTTCCTTTTTGCCGTTTCTTCGCTTATGTGTTCGTGCCAGCCCTTGTTCGTATCCGGGATGTGGTCGAATCTTTCCACGTAGGGTTTGATATCGAGAAGGGGGGTGCCGTCCAGAATATCGCAGCCCTCCACTTCGATTTTATTCCCCTCGATTGCTTTCACGGCCACGATACTTATGCCGATGGGGTTGGGCCGGTTGGGTGCACGGGTAGAAAAGATCCCCCGTTCAACTTCGTCCAAGTATGGTACGACGCGCAGCTTTGGAGAGGATGCCTCATGGAAGTGGTAGATGAGATAAATATGGGAAAAGCCGTTCAGATCTTTTAGCCCCTCGATGTATTCGGGAAAGATCTCGATTTGCGCCCGAATGCCTGGGGCGTATTTAGGTTGGATGGGTGTCTTTGCTGCCTCACGATAGGGGCTGTGAATTATTCCGATAGGTCGGTACATTATTTCCTGGACCATGTATTCTTTACCAGTGACTTTCCACGTCGGCTTCGGAAGCCTCCTCGAGTTTGCCCGATCGGAAGAGATCGAGGGCTTCCTGCACCGTGGTCGCAGAGGTGGTGTAGATTTTGATACGCGCTTCCTTGAGAACACGGAAGGCTTTCGGACCCACATGTCCGCAGATAAGAGCGTTGACCCCGTATTTGACTAAATTCTGCGCCGATTGGATGCCGGCGCCTTGTGTTAGATTCAGGTTTTGAGCGTTGTCGATGACCTCGAAAGTATCCTGATCCAAATCGTAGATGAGGAATCGAGGGGCCCTCCCGAAACGGCTGTCCAGGGGTGCCTTTAGATGGTTTCCAGAAGTGGTGATCGCAACCTTCATCTCATTCCTCCCTTTGGATTGTGGGTAAGCGGCATCGCACCGTGCCGATGCCGCTTACTTGTCCACTTGGTTATGGCTCCGTTTCTTTCTCGCCGCTTAGCTCCGCAAGTCGCTTCTTTAAGGCCTTTATTTCTTCCTGAAAGAAGTTCAATTGCCCTTCGAGTAGCTGCTTTTCCGTTTTCGCATCATAGGTAGGGGCAGGCGGGAAGCCCCACCAGTACCGACCCGGAATGCCGGTAGCATAGAACCGATAGCGCCAGCCAAATCCGCCACCACGGAAGCCACGGCCGAAGCCTAAACCCCATCCGCGGCCGACCGCGGGATTAGCATACCCAGGCATACCGTAACCGGCGCAAAAACCTGCGGCGCGACCTGTCATGGGTCCTAATCCCCAGGGCCCTGTTCTATCGCCTCTTGGCATTAGGTTCACCTCCTTTCTATTTTATTCTCTTATCATCGGTGTGCCACATTGAGGGCACTTCTTTTGCCAGCAGGGCACGCTCCGTTCGTGCTGTTCTTTATAACCGCAATGGGGGCAGATACATTGACCGATCGGGCCGGCTGCTTTGGGAGAGCCCATGCGCCCCCTTCTCATGCCGAGCCCACGCCCCATACCCCTTCCGCTTCCACCTTGAGTTAATGGGTTCATCGTCTGTCGTCCTTTCTTTAAAATTGGTTCACCCAAATATGGCCATTCACAGCGCCATTTGTGCATATAATATTTTCTACACCCGGGGAGTGCGAAGCTGCCCGTCTCTAACTGACCGCTTAGATAAGCCTCGAAAACTTCCCGCGCGCACCCCCGAACGAAGGGCACCACCGTAATGCCGGAGGCCGAGATTACGGCTTCTGTCGGGCGGGAAATGGCCCCGCAGATAAGCACATCGATTCCCATCATCTTCATCTGCTTAGCCCGCTCTTTCGCGTCGGTTGATGAGAATCGGGCAGTGGAACGATGAAGAGCTTCCCCTTCCGTTTTTTCCAGCACTAAGAGCTCTTCCGCCGTATCAAATACGGTGGAAATGCTGTCCTTCCATACGGTGAGGGCTACTCTCATCGGCACACCTCCCCTCTCGACTTATAAGCATCTTACGTGCCAAGCGGGATGTGAGAAAATGATTAGAAAAAACAAAGAGATGTGAATGGTAAAAATTTCCGGCCCGTATTGATGGTAGCAATATTGCAACTATATGGCGATTTAAGTTGCATTAATGCGACTAAAACTTTTTTTGCTCCGGGGGAGGGAAATGTGGAGGGCTTTTATCTTTCGGTAGAGGGTGCTTTTGTGCATTCCCAATTGCCGGGCTGTTTTTTCACAGTTCCAGTCATTTTGCTTCAGGGCGGAAATGAGAAAGGACGCCATCGCTCCCTCGAGGGAGGCGTGGGTCTCCTCGCTTTTGGGGGCAAGCAAATATTCGGGGAGATGTTCCTTTTCGATCCGGCCGCCTTTACAAAGAATGAAGGCGCGTTCTATAATATTGGCCAGTTCTCTTACGTTTCCCGGATAGTCGTGCGACATGAGGATGGTCATGGCTTCCTCGCTTATGCCCTCGATGTGCTTGTTTTGCAGGACATTGAAACGATCGATAAAGTGCTCCACCAGAAGGGGCACATCTTCCATTCGTTCGCGCAAAGGCGGCAGGGTGATTTTGAAGACGTTGATCCGATAGTACAGGTCTTCTCGGAAAAGGCCCTTTTCGACGAGTTCTTTTAGGTTCTTGTGTGTGGCGGCTATGATACGCACGTTATGGCGAATGGTCTCCGTGGAACCGAGGGGTTCAAAGGTCTTCTCCTCGAGAACTCGAAGCAGACGTACTTGCATGGCAGGTGAAATGTCGCCGATTTCATCCAGGAAAAGGGTCCCGTTCTCCGCCAGCTGAAAGCGGCCCGGTTTGTCCTTCCTGGCGTCCGTGAAGGCGCCTGCCTTATATCCAAAGAGCTCCGACTCCAGAAGCGTATCAGGTAAAGCACCGCAATTGACGGCGATGAACGGGTACTTCTTCCTGGGGCTTAAGTTATGGATGGCGCGCGCTACGAGTTCTTTGCCCGTGCCGCTTTCTCCCTCGATGAGAATCGTGCTGGAACTCTCGGCAATGTCGGGCAAAATGTCGAAGAGGCGAAGCATACGGTAATTCTTGGAAATGATGTCGGAGAAATTGTATTTCCCGTATATGGCCTTACGCAGCCCTTCTTCCAAGCTTATGTCGCGGAAGGTTTCCACGGCCCCGATGATATTCCCCTGCTCGTCCCGAAGGATTGACGTGGTTATGCTGATGGGCAAGCGCCTTCCCCGGGCATCGATGATGTTTACCTTTTTGTTGATAATAGGCTTACCCGTCTTCATGGTCATCCTCAGGGAGCAGTTTCTTTCACATATGTCTGCCTTGAGGACATCCTTGCAGAGTTGTCCGATGGCTTCTTCTCTTGGCACCCCTGTTATCTGTTCGGCTGCCCGGTTGAAGAACGTGATCTTCCATGCTTTATCCACCGTGAAGACCCCGTCGGCAATGGAATCGAGGATAAAGCTGTGCACTTCGTTAAGAACGATATGATTTTGGGACTCTATGGATTTGGCAGTCATGATTTCTTACTATCACATTCCAGGCATTTTGTAATTAGCTTGTAAGCCAAGTATGGCTTGGTAAAAAAAGTCCCATTTTTTAGTCAATCTATGGATTAAAAAAAAACTTGACAGTAAAACTCGATTCGTGCATGGTTCAGTTTAGGAAAGCAAGCGATGAGCTCGGTAAAGAATAAATCGAGAAAAGACAGGATCATGGAGGCCGCCCTGCGAATTTTTGCCGAGAAATGTTATCAGGACGCCACCATTACGGAAATAAGCAAAGAGGCGGGTGTGTCGGAGGCAACGGTCTACGAATATTTCGGCACCAAGGAGGATCTCCTCTTTGCCATTCCCGAACGCATTTCCAACCAAGGCTACGATGTCCTTACCCACATTCTGCCATACATCAAAGGGGCGGAAGGGAGAATTAGGGCCATCGTTTACGCCTATTTCAATCTCTACCAGAACAATCCCCACTATTCGGGGCTGGTACTGCTGCAGCTCATGACCAATAAAAGATTCCGGCAGACGGAGGCGTTTGCCGCCATCCGGCGGTCGGCTAGGCTTCTTCTCGATTGCATCAGGGAAGGGATCAAGGAAGGCACCTTCCGGCAAGATATCGACCCCTATCTGGTTCGCTCCCTTCTTCTGGGGACGATTGAGCATCTCTTCATCCATTGGCACATGAGGGGCAGACCCACTAAGCCCAAAGATATGATGGCTTATCTGGATCCCCTGTTAGAAATCGTGTTCTCCGGTATCCGGGCGCCGAAGGAGGAGCAGGTCATCTTTGTCAAGGTCAGCCCGGAAGAGGCGAAAGAGGCAGGGCTAATAATCAAATGTGAGAGATTGCCGGATGATAAGGCCGGTGCAAAGGAGTCAAGGAAAAAAGGTAAAACAGGCAAAACGATTAAGAGAAAGGAGAAGGTTTTATGCTAAAAACAAAGGAGGATTACATCAAGCGTTTATCCAAGATGAAACGTAACGTCTATTTCGATGGCCAGCTCATCGATCGGACGGACGAGCTTCAGATGGACTGTATCAACACGATTGGGACTACCTATGATGAGGCGCTCAAGCCGGAGAATCAGGAGCTCATGACGGCCATTTCCCATCTCACGGGGGAGCGGATCAATCGTTTTACCCACATTCATCAGAACACGGATGATTTGCACAAGAAGCAGGACATGACGCGCATGCTTTGCCAGAAGGTGGGCAGGTGCATCCAGCGTTGCATGGGAATCGATGCGGCCAATGCCATTTACAATGTCTCCTATGAAGCGGACAAGATGAACAATGGGGCGACGGAGTATCATGAGAATTTTAAGAAGTGGCTTATTCGGTTTCAGACGGAGGATTTGATTGGTTGTTGTGGTCAGACGGATGTGAAGGGGGATCGGATGTTGAGGCCGGCGGAGCAGCCGGATCCGAGTGTGTATGTGCGGATTAAGGAGAGGTTGAAGGATGGTATTGTGGTGGAGGGTTGTAAGCTTCACATTTCGGAGGCTTCGGTGGCGGATGAGATACTTGTGGTGCCTACTCGGGCGTTGCGTCCTCAGGATAAGGATTATGCCGTTTCTTTTGCCATTCCCGGCGACTGGGACGGCTTGAAACAGGTGGTCACCATTCATAGCCTCCGGAAGAGAGAGTTCTTCAAAAGGGGGTTTGCGGAAGGCTCCACGGACTCCTATTTGATTTTTGAGGATTGTTTTGTTCCTTGGGAGCGGGTGTTTTTGGCTGGGGAGTGGCAGCATGGTGGGGTTTTGGCGTTGCTCTTTGCCCTTTTCCACCGTCATTCCTACTCGGGATGCAAGCCGGCTATCGGAGATATAGTGCTCGGGACCGCGGCCCTGGCGGCGGAGGTGAACAACATCCACAAGGCTTCTCACGTGAGGGAAAAACTCGCCGAAATAATTCTTACCACCGAGCTCGGTTACGCCGCCGGCTACACGGCATCCGACCTGGGCAAGCCCGAGGTTTATATGCCTGGCGTGGGTTTTGTGCCCTACGGTCCCGGCTCTTACATTCCCCATTCCATCTACTGTAACGTGGGCAGGTGCCTGACGGGTGAGGCGGTCTTCCGGGAGATGGAAATCCTCTGCGATATTGCCGGTGGGGTGGTGGCAACGTTCCCCCATGAGAAAGACTTTGTCAATCCCGAGACGGGTCCGCAGCTCCTTCGGTACACGAAGAGGAACCCCGAGATGCCGGTGGAAGACCAGGCCCAGTTCTGGCGCTACCTGGGGGATATCCTCTGCTCTGCTATGGGAGGCGTGAGCAACATTGGTTCCTACCACGGTGGTGGTTCGCCCATTATGGAGCAGATTGCCATTACGACCCAGTACGACATCGAGTCCAGGAAAAAGCTGGTCCGTTACATCGCCGGCATGAGCGGTGGAGATAGAGACGCCTTGGCGAAGGCCTTACCTTGGACTTCCCGAAAGAAATAAAGGAACTCGAGGTTCCGTCCCCTCGGGGACGGAACCTCTAACTTATCGAGGAGGAATGACGATGTTTGATATTTCTAAGTTCTCACTCCAGGGGAAGGTGGCCATCGTGACAGGTGGAAGCCGTGGAATCGGTCAGGGCATTGCTGTGGGCTTGGCCCGAGTAGGGGCCAGGGTCATCGTCACAAGCCGCAAGGCTCAGGATCTGGAGGCTACGGCGGCCCAAATCAAGGAGTTCGGTGGAGACGCTTTTGCCCTGCCGGCGCATCTGGGTCGGATGGAAGAGATAAAGAGGGTCGTGGATACGGTCATGGAAAAATACGGGTGCATTGACATCTTGGTGAACAATGCCGGCGCAAGCCCGGCCATGGCCTCCGTGCTCGATGCCGATGAGAGGCTATGGGAAACGATAATGAATCTCAACTTGAAGGGCGTTTACTTCATGAGCCAGGCCTGTGCCCGTATCATGAAAGAACAAGGCGGAGGGAAAATTATAAATATAGCTTCAATTGACGGCTTCAAACCGGAACCCTTCGTGAGCGTTTATTCTATTTCGAAGGCGGGGGTTCGCATGATTACGAAGGCATTTGCCATGGAACTTGCCCCTTACAACATTCAGGTAAATGCCATTGCCCCCGGTCCCATTAGTACGAAAATGATGGATTCCCATTGGTTCAGTCTCCCACCGGAGGAGGCAAAGAAAGCGAAAGAAGAATTCGAGAAGATGCTGCCCATGGGTAGGATCGGCGTGCCGGATGATATTGTAGGAGCCGCCGTCTATCTCGCTTCGGAGGCCTCTAACTACACAACGGGCGCCGAGATAGTAATTGATGGGGGTGTTCTCCTCGCTTCCATGATGATCGGTGCCAGCCACTGAGAAAAGTTTTACCCTTTCCCTTTACACCTGCCTGTCATGGATCGGTTTTCTTTGACGGTCCATGACAGGCCCCTCCTTCTTCCCAAATGGTCCTTGATTTTTATCCCGAAGTGGATTAGGAAAGACCTGTTTCCTTAAGTAAGCCTTTCCGTGTCGCTAAAGGGGGGAGCATGGCAAGGATCTTGGTCATCGATGATGACGAATCGAATCGGGAATCACTTGAAATGTATTTTACGGAGGAAGGGCACGAGGTGATCTCGGCCGACACGGGGGAGAAAGGCATTGGGCGATTTAAGGAAAATCGAGTCGATCTCGTCATTCTCGATATCAGATTGCCCGATATGGACGGATTCGAGGTGCTTAAGTGTCTCAAGGGCATCGATCAGGATGTGAAGGCCATTATGATTACGGCTTTCCACGACGAGCAAACGATACGAAAGGCGATGGAAAGTGGTGCCTTCTCCTACGTAAAGAAACCCATCGATGTTGGCGAATTTGAAGCCATTGTTTCTCGCGCCATTTCTGCCACTTCTCCGCTCGGTGGGACAGTTGCCTCGATCAAGTCTTGATGTTTAGCGGCGAGCCTTCATCTTCCGAAAGAATGTTTCTATTTCATCTGCCTTAAGGCAATTTATGCAATCTTCCCTTTCCAACCATCCTTTGCGGGCTATTTTTACGCCCAGGGACATATAGCTAAATCCGGATACATCGTGGATATCGGGATTGATGGCGATCTTTACCCCCATCTTTTTTGCCGTAATCAAGTTCGGCCACGAAATGTCCAGGCGATACGGATTGGCGTTGAGTTCGATGACCTTCCCGAGGGCAGCGGCTTCTGCCATGACGGTGGCCATGTTTACTTCGTAAGGTTCCCGGGAAAGAAGTAATCTACCCGTGGGATGGGCAAGGATTGTGGTATCAGGATGGCGTAAGGCCCGGCAGATGCGCTCCGTCATATCTGCCTCTTTCATCTGGAAATGGCTGTGGACGGCCGCGATGACGAAATCGAAGGCCGAAAGAATATCTTCTTCGTAATCCAAGCTTCCATCGGGGAGGATGTCTGCCTCGATGCCTTTAAAAATGCGAAAGGGCGCCATTTTGATGTTGAGTTCGTCTATGAGCCTTGTCTGTTCTTTTATCGCCTCCCTCTTCAATCCCCCCGCATAGTAAGCCGATTGGCTATGGTCGGAAATTCCGATGTATGTGTAGCCTCTTTCGCGTGCCATCCTGACTATTTCCTCCAGGGAGAGGCTTCCATCACTGAAGGTGGTGTGGATGTGAAGTACGCCTCTAATATCCCCTTCTTCTATGAGTTTGGGTAGTTGTCCCCTTTCGGCCGCCTCGATTTCCCCCATGTTCTCCCTCAATTCCGGCGGGATGTAGTCAAGACCCAGATGGTGGAAGATCTCTTCTTCGCTATGACACGGAATATTTTTGTCACCAAGGAAAAGCCCGTATTCGTTCATCTTCCATCCCCGATCCTTGGCGCGGGCGCGCATGGCGGTGTTGTGCTCCTTGCTGCCTGTGAAATGATGGAGGGCGTAAGGGAATTCTTCGGGGGAGACGATGCGCAGGTCCGAATTGATGCCGGATCTTAAAACCACACTCACTTTGGTTTCGCCTCGACTCGTTACCGTCTCTACCGGCTCCAGGTGACTGAAGGCCTCGCCCACTTCGTGTGGATTGTGGGTGGCCACGAGCAGGTCGATATCCTTTACCGTCTCTGCCCCCCGGCGTAAGGAACCGGCAATGGTCACGGGGATGGATAGTTTTTCGCTGAGCAAGGAAGAAAGTGTGAGGGCGTCCGGTAACGCCTCGGCATAGAGGCGTCGGGCCTGGTAGTGTTTGACTCGTTCGATGCCCTGGAGGATGTTTTCCTGCGTCTTACGTCCAAAGCCTTTGAGATTTACCAACCTGTTTTCCCGGCACGCGTATTCGAGCTCACCAATGGTGGTGATTTTGAGTTCTTGGAACAGGGTGCGGATTTTTTTGGGCCCCAATCCGGGGATTTTCAACATTTCCAGATGTCCCGGGGGAATGGAAGCCCTTAACTTTTCGTAGTATTCAAGGTGACCTGTTGTGACGAGTGTTTCGATTTTTTTCCCGATGGCTTCTCCTATGCCGGGGATGCGTGATATTTCCCCACTTTTTACTAGCCCTTCTATGTCGTCCGTCGTGCGCTCCAGATTCCGGGCGGCCGTTTCGTAAGCCCGGCTCTTGAAGGGGTTTTCTCCCGCCAGTTCCAAAAGAACGGCGATTTCGTTTAGGATTTTTACGATTTCCTCTTTGTTCATCAAGCTTGCTGGTGTATGAGTCTGAGCCCCGGGTAGGGGACGCTAAAACAAGGAATGTTTACACCCTTGAGCGAGCCGATGTAAGCCGTTTGCCTGTTGGGGCCACCGAAACAGATGTTGGATGGCTCGCGAATGACACGCCCTTCCGTATCCTCGATGACCAGGTGAAACCTACCCTCAGGGTCGATGTATCCGATGGCATTCTGCATGGGAAGCGTAACCCAAAGGTTTCCCCCTTCATCGATGGCAATGCCGTCGGGAAATCCACGCCGGCCTAAAAAATCAGGTCCGTATACCTCCATGGGGCCGAGGGAACCGTCTTCATGGACGGGAAACCTGATGACCCGCCGCTTCATCGTTTCGGCGACGTATAGATATTTTTCTTTTTCGTCCATAGCAAGGCCATTGGCAAAGTAAATTCCCTCGGCCACAATCCTCGCCCTTCCTTCGTGGTAGAGCACGATGCATCCATCCGGGGCCGGATGCACCAGGGCATCCTGCACGTCCTTCCGATAGGTAGAATTGGAAACCCAGAGGCGACCCTTGGTATCGAAGAACGGAAAATTGGGGGCGGGGGTTTCTTTCCCCTCTGCCTCCCGGAAGAGGCAAGTATAAGTCTTATCCTGCCAGGGATTTAGCTTCTGCACCTCGCCGTTTCCGATATTGGCAATGATGCAATGGTTATTGTCATCGAAGCAAATGCCGTTCGGGACACCTCCCAGTCCCCCCATTATTTCCGTCCGACCATCCGGGGTGATTCGCGCCAGCCCTCCCCGGCCGTCGGCGGCCCAGACGGACCCGTCATCGGTCGCCATTACGCCTTCCGGTCGGAAGAGTCCGTCGCCGATGGTTTTGACCTCCCTTAAATTTATTTCCACCTTTATGTACCTCCTCCCAAGAATCGTTTTGGGTTGTCTTTTAATAAGGATGCTACCTGTTCGGCAGAGAGGCCGGCCTTTTTCAGGGCCGGGATGATGTTTTGAAAGAGATGGACGGGGTTTGAATTGGAGGCAAGCCTCTCCATGCCTGGTCTTCCCAGCCAGTGATGCACGTAATCCTGGGAGATCAGGATTCTATCCCCATATCCCAGGGCGATCAGGGTGATAAGACAAGCGATGCGGAGGCGATCGGGAGGCATTCCCACCACCCCTTCCACGCCGAAGCGATCAAAACCGATGTAGACACCGAACTCCAAGGTCTTGATATGGTAAGAGAGGTTCGTATTCCCGCACATGTGGCCGATCATGATTCTTTTCGGATGGACCCCTTCACCAATGAGAAATTCCGCCTGTTCAGGCCCCAGACTTCCTTCCTGCGTATGGGTGATGATGGGGATTCCTGTTTCCCTTGAAACCCTGGCGGCGGCTCGAAAAAACCATTGCTCATAGTTGGTGATGTGATCCCGGCTGGAGGCTACTTTTATCACCCCCGCCTTGATACCCGTGCCCCCGATACCGACCGTCGTTTCCGTAAGGAGCATTTCGTATATTTCTTCTTCCACCCTTCCCAGCCCGCTTCGCGCCTTGAAGTAAGCGGGGGCACTTCCCCGTTCGTAATAGTATCCCGTCGAGCAGATGACCTGTAGCCCTGTCCGCTCACTGATCTCCTTCAGAAGTTCCGCCTCTCTCCCCGTTTCGTTGGTGGTGGCATCGAGGACCGTCTTTACCCCCCGGTCCATTAAAGTACGCGCCATTTCCAGCCCTTTATTCAGGAGGGTCTGGCGATCCGGACGGTAAATGGAAATATCTCCGTACCAGCCTGGATAGCCGAAGAAAAAGTGCTCGTGGATGAGGGTGACGCCCAGATTTTGCGCCTCGATCGGCCCCGTCACGGTGTTTATCTTCATGGTGAACCCTCATGCAAAGAGCTTTTTCATGAGCCAGGCCATGTTTCGCCCTAAAACTCTCATAGTTTCAATGCCTTCTTCGTCTTTCCGTACCTCCCCGATATTACGACCGAGGCCCACATTCCAGTAACTCGCACCCGGAATGATCATCTGCATGTAGTGGAGAAAGAGATTGAGGGAGTTGAAGGCCGGGATGCCCCCCGCGCGTCTTACGGCCACCACGCCGGATCCTACCTTTCCCTTTAGCATGTAGTCGTTCGCCCTTGCGACGAAACCGCAGCGTTCTATAAAGGCCCGCATGTTTGCCGTCACGTCTGAAAAATAGGTTGGTGAGCCGAGGATGAGGCCCTGGGCGTGCAGGATCTTGTCGATGAGTTCGTTTAAGATGTCTGTCTCCTGCGAGCAATGCTGGTTCTTCTGCCCGAAACACTTATAGCATGCCCGGCAGCCGTTTAAGGTGTGGCCGGCCAGTTGGACCTGCTCCGTTTCAATCCCTTCTTTGTTTAGCTCTTCGAATACCGTGTTGATAAGGATCGATGTATTTCCGTCTTTCCTTGCGCTTCCGTTAATGGCGATGACCTTCATTTTCTTTCGCACCTCCTTTTTCTTCCCGTGACCGGCGGACGAGCAGGCGGCAGCATTCCATGATGTTTTCCGGTGAATAAAGCCTAAGCTCATCCCGGTAGAATGATCCGAATAGTTTTTCCGCCGTTTTTTCTTCGTCTTCCCAGTCGGCCTGGGCGTATTCGTAAACGTACTGGGCAGACCGGCGGGCCTGAAGAAAGGCCAATCTTACTTTTTCTTTCCTGAATACCCCTTGGTGGGGCAATCCTAAGATTTCCGCGTCGAACGCCTCCAGGCGGTTGAGGGAGGCCAGAAAGGGAAGGTAACCGGTAAAAAAGGTGGGGAAGAAATCTGCCGGGGGCATGAAGAAACCCAGGGCATCGGATGGAAAGAGCGCCTTTAGTTCCGGTACGAAAACGCCTAAATGGCCGGGGGCATGCCCTTTAATCTCGACAAATATGAGGGTAACTCCCCCCAGGTCGATTACCTCCCCTTCTTTAAACGTAAGGGCGGTGGTCATATCGGGTATTTCAGTATGGCCGGCCTTCTTTTTTAGAAAGGCCGTGATGAACCGATCGTCCCTTTCTATTGATCTACGAATCTTTTCTTTTCCTAAAAATGCTCCTGCCCCCGGGCCGCAGATGACCGAACTTTCGGGAAAGGCCTCTTTCAGTAAGGGCAGGCCCGTTACGTGGTCCACGTGGGGATGCGTTACGATTAGGTAGCGGGGGCTTACGTTTAACGTATGGCAGGCTGATATGACCATCGGTGCCGTGGCCGTCACGCCCGTTTCGATGAGCGCGGCCGCTTTGGTACCGCAGACGAGGTAGTGCAAGAAGTGATCGTGTCCCAACCTCCACAAGCCGTTTTCGATTTTAACGGGGTTATCATCCGTTTTGGAGGCACTTTTTTCCATCTATGTCCCGCTACGATTCTTTTTTGCTTTCGCGGGTGGGGGCGCTTGTCTTGCGTTTATAGTTAAGTAAATCCCCCAGGCTGGCAAGCCCCTTCGATGACTCTTCCGCCGAGGAATAGACGGTAGCCGTTTCCTTCCCCCCTTCTCCTGCGTGATAGTCACCCAGGGTTTCCCGGCTATGGACGTCTTCATGGCAGTAAACGCAGAGGTTTTCCCAGTTGGAGCCGTCGGGTGGGTTGTTTGCGTGGTTGCCGTCTATATGATGGACGGTGAGAAGGCGTAAGTTTTCTCCGGAAAATTCCCGCCCACAGCGGGCACAGACGGGGCCGT
Organism: Syntrophales bacterium; assembly: GCA_035358955.1. Lineage (GTDB taxonomy): Bacteria > Desulfobacterota > Syntrophia > Syntrophales > UBA8958 > JAOAFE01. Next base: position 21,657 of record DAORXN010000021.1, read on the forward strand.
GGATGGCAAGAGACCTTTCTCGGTAATAGCTCCAGCGGGGGTCGGCCCCATCCGCCTTGAGTTCTCGGATTACCTCTTCTAAGGGCCTTTCCTCCCGGGGGGTGGTACCTTTACTTACTTTCACGCCCTTCCCGGTGGGCTTAAAGGTTATCCGGGTCATGGGGATTAATTTCGGTTCCTCCCTTCTTTGCCCTTAAGAACGGTGGTAAAAACACGCACCCCCTTCACGATGGCGCCCGCCGTACGAAGGAATCGAACGGCCGGCCATTTGAGGAAGGGGCGCGTGAGCCCTTCCAATCCATAGAGGAGGCCAAAAAGCGCCTGTAGCTTTCCTAAGGCGGCGTCCATCGCCTCCATGCGCCGGCGAACGAGAAAAGACGAGGTGCGCAGGTTATAAGAAATCTCGTCAATGTTCTTTAGTACCCCCGGTAAATCTCTGTTTATCTGCTCCAGGGCCTGAGAAAGGCCTTTGATAAAGCGGTTTATCTGAAAGGCCAGAGGAATGACCATGAGGGCCATTCCGAAGACGGCCGCGCTCAACAAAACCAGGGCAATTTCCAGGTACATGCCTTACACCGGGGTGGATTTTTCTTCTTTGAAGGCTTCGACCCCCGCTTCAATGGCCTTTTTCAACCTCCCCTTTCCTTCTTCGAGGTTTTCTTTACCTTCTTCAAGGAGTTCGCTGGCCTTGGCTTTCAGTTCTTCCTCCGATTTCTTCAGGCGGGTCACGAAACTATCGTAAGCTTTCTTGCTTTTCTCCATGGCTTCTTCGTATTCCTTTTTCGCCTGGGCGAGGAGTTCATCGGCCTTTTTACCTAACTCTTCCCTCGTTTCCTTGCCGCTCTTCGGCGCGTAAAGGATGCCGATGACGGCCCCCACAATGCCTCCGATCAATAAACCGATGAGCAGGTTTTCCGTCTTTTCTTCCATTTCCCCAACCTCCCTCTTTGGCTTTGCCTTATAGTATAAAGGGCCAATTTCTTATGTCAAGGGAATTCGTGGCGAAAGCTTAGTAATTGACGGTGATCACGAGTGAATCGGTGTACTGTCCCACAGAGACATCTTGGCCCGCCGGGATGCGCCCGTAGATGTTTTTGGTGATGGGGGCGCTGCTGGAAGCATTTTCACTGGATCCGGAGTTATCGGAAGGAAATACCGTCGAGCGGCCCGGATCGGAGTAGAGCTGAAAGTTCAGGTTGTCGGTTCCGTTTGTCATTTGCCTTGTTCCCGTAATGTAGGTCTTAAACGAGGTTCCTTTGGTGCATTTGAACGTCATATCACCTGCCGCATCGGTAGGAGAACTACTTGTGACGTCGTATTCCCCAAAGGCAATGTCCGTCACGCTCTGGATGGAACATTTTGCCACTACGTTGGCCGATACGTTTAAGTTACTCGTGGCGGTGGCGGCCATGAGTGTTCCTGCTACGAAGAAAGTGATAGCGAAAAATGTTAGAATTGTAAACCCTTTTTTCATTTTTTACCTCCTGTTTTTTTATTTTTTAAAAACTTCAAAAATCTTGAAACACTTATCCCTTGATATCCACGCATCACCTCCTTGCAAAATAATTGGATGAAATGAATGGATTGCAATAAGAATGCCATATCGATAATTTATCGGGGGAGGTATAAATGATAAAACTCTACGACAAAAAAAGGGCCGAATTTCCATAAGGAAATTCGGCCCTTGGTACTACTTCAACTGTGTTACTTGCCAGCCGGAGCTGCAGGAGCCGCTGGGGCTGCCGGTGCCGCAGGCGCTGCCGGGGCACCAGAATCAGCCGGAGCTGCCGGGGCTGCCGGGGCCGCCGAAGGTGCCGGAGCCTCTGTCTTGGCCGGTTCAGCCGGTTTCTGCTCTTCCGCCTTCTTGCAGCCGACGACGGTGAAAGACAGAGTAACTACCAAAAGCATAGACAGAATAATAGCGATGACCTTCTTCATTTTCCGCATTCACCTCCTTTCTCATCAAATTTCGATACCTTATAACCCGCAAAGGTTCTGTCGAGCATGCAAATTACGCTTTTTTTTTAACTTGTCAAGGGAAATTTTTAAGTATATAAGCCCCTTTCAATGAGCATTACCATAAGCCAAAAGGTGGACGATGATTCTGGGAATTGACGTGGGGGGGACGCACACAGATGCCGTACTTTTGAAAGATTATGAAGTAGAAAGAAAGGCCAAGGTAAGGACCAACCCCGAGGACCTTCTTTCCTCCCTGCTCGAGGCGACGTCCATTATCTTTGACGGACCCGATCCCAAAGAGCTCAAGCGAGTGGTTTTGAGCACCACCCTTTCCACCAATGCCATCGTTCAAAACAAGATTAGGCCCGTGGGGATGATTATCGCCAGCGGTCCCGGGCTTCCGCCATCCCTTTTGCCTTTTCACGAAGACACCTATCATCTCTCCGCCTATATGAATCACCGGGGGTTCGAGGTGGTGCCCATAAATGAGGATGAGGTAAAAGCAGCCGTGGAGGTGTTTCGCAAGAAAGGCATCGAGCATTTAGGGGTGGTGGGAAAGTTCTGCACCCGCAATCCCTCCCATGAGTTAGAAGTAGCGAGAATCGTACACGGCCAGTTCAAACATGTCTCCTTAGGACACACCCTTTCCGGGCGCCTCAATTTCCGTCGGCGGATAGCAACTACCTATCTCAATGCCGCCGTCTCCAGCCTCTATAGGCGATTTGCCCTATCTGTTATGAACTTTGTGCGGGACATGGGGGTCTTGGCCCCCGTTTACGTGCTGAAGGCTGACGGCGGGACAATTGGCATCGAGGAATCCATCCAGTTTCCCTGTCAGACTATTTTGTCCGGACCGGCGGCCAGCATCATGGGTGTGCTCTGTTTGGCCCGGGGAGATAGCGATGCCGTGGCCCTCGATATTGGAGGGACAACGACGGATATCGCCGTATTTGCCGATGGGGTACCACTCCTCGAAGGTTTCGGTGTGAGGATTGGGGGATGGAAAACGCTGATCCGGGGACTGAGGACGAAGTCCATCGGGGTAGGCGGGGACAGCCGGGTAAGATGGCAAGATCAAGGTTTTTTAATCGGGCCCGAAAGGGAAGGGGATGCCGCTGCCCTGGGAGGACCGTATCCCACGCCCACGGATGCTATGGTTTGGCTGGGTCTCGCGGAGATAGGAGACAGAAAGAAGGCCGGTGAGGCTCTTGGAAACGTAGCTAAAGAGGCGGGCCTTACCGTGGACGAGGCGGCGAGGCAAATATTCAGCGCCACGCTTAAGAAAATTACCGCGGCCGTAAAGGAATTCATTGACGAGATAAATAACGAACCGGTTTATACCATTCACGAATTGCTGGAAGGAAGAAAAGTAAGGCCCGTTAATCTTTACCTTGTGGGTGGTCCGGCTCAGGTCATGGCGGCACCTTTGGGGGAGATGCTTGGACTCAAGCCTTACATTCTGCCCCACGCCGAGGTGGCTAACGCCATCGGTGCCGCCCTCGCCCGCACGACAACGGAACTTACACTCATTGCCGATACGGAAAAAAGGGCGTTAAATATTGCAGAAGAGGGTGAAACTGAATACATTCCCCCCCGCTACAGGGTGGCCGACGTGATCAAGTTAGGAAAGGAGAAAATAAGACAGCGGGCCTTAAAAATGGGAGCCCAGGAAGGGGAATTAGAGATTGAGGTGGTGGAAGAGCAGGAATTCAATATGGTCCGGGGTTTTGATACGGTCGGGAAGAATATCAGGGTTAAGCTCCAGATCAAGCCCGGCCTTATTGCCGGTTGCAAGAGCATAATAGGTGTAAGATGAAAAAGGACAAGCCGAGAAGGACAGGACTCATCTTCTTTCCCGCCTTCGACTGGGCCATTGCCCCTGATCATCCGGAAAGGGAGGAGAGGCTCCTTTATACCCAGGATCAGGTTTTCGAAGAAGGCCTTTTGGATTTCGACCATATCTTAGAGTTCAAACCCAAAATTGCCACCGAGGAAGATGTAAAGAGGGTGCATATCTGCGTACCAGAGGTAAAGCAGGTGGTGACGGAATCACACCTCATCTCGGCGGGCGGGGCCATCACGGCGGCCGAGAAGGTGCTTTCCGGCGAGGTGGATAATGCCTTTGCCCTTGTCAGGCCACCGGGACATCACGCCATGCGGGTTGTGCATGGGGCGAGGGGATTTTGCAACATCAATATCGAAGCCATCATGATCGAATACATCCGTCGCAAGTACGGTCACAAGAGAATCGCCATCGTGGATACGGATTGTCATCACGGAGACGGAACCCAGGACATTTACTGGCACGACCCCGATACCCTCTTCATCTCCATTCATCAGGACGGCCGGACCCTCTATCCCGGCTCCGGTTTTGTAGACGAATTCGGGGGCCCCAATGCCTTGGGGGCTACGATAAATATCCCCCTCCCACCGCGGACTTCGGATGAAGGCTTCCTCTACGTGCTGAAGCGGGTAGTGCTCCCCATCCTCGAAGAGTTTAAGCCGGAGATCGTCATCAACTCCGCGGGGCAGGATAATCACTACACAGATCCCATCACGAACATGCGCTTCAGTGCCCAAGGATATGCCCTCTTGAATGACATGCTTAGCCCCGATATCGCTGTCTTGGAGGGAGGTTATTCCATCGAACACGCCCTACCCTATGTGAATGTGGGTATCATTCTGGCCATGGCGGGGCTCGATTACTCCGGCATCAGAGAACCAGACTACGATCCGAACGCCTTGCGCCAGTCGCCGGAGATTACGGCTTATATCGAGACGCTGGCTGAGGCCGTCTATAGAAAGTGGGAAGAGAGGCGGAGTATTAAGGATAGGGGCCATATCGTGAACGGTTACATAAAACGGCGCAAACGTATCTACTACGATACGGACGGTATCGTAGAGTTTCAGGAGGAGTCCGTTCGCGTCTGCGACGATTGCGGTGGGCTTGTCTTGATAGATTCGAGGGCCGATACGGGCCACCATATTTACGCCATCTGTGTGCCTGGGCGGAGCTGTGCCGCCTGCCGTGCCGAAGGAGAGTATATTTTCGAATCTACGCCTAAATACAAGTACAACTATGTTTACTTTCAGGACCGGGAGAGGGATGTGTTTCTCGTAAAATAGGTCCTTCTAAAGCGAAAGAAAATCCGTTCAGGAATAGCATATGAAATACTTTCTTTGCGTCATAGGTATGGTATTCGTGCTGGAGGGGATCCCTTACTTCGCCTTCCCAGAAAAGGTAAAGGAGCTGCTCGTAAAGATGAGTGACATGCCGGCCCGGAGCCTGCGCCTTATGGGGTTTATCTCCATGCTTTTAGGCCTCATCTTGGTCTATCTGGGAAGGACGGGATGAAGTTATCGGATTTCGATTATTTTCTGCCGCGCTCGGCTATTGCCCAGTATCCCCTCGAAGAGCGTGATGCCTCGAGGATGATGGTGATAAAAAGGGCGGAGAAGTCCATCTCCCATCATCTGTTCGGGGAAATAGACACCTTTGTCATGCCCGGTGATGTGTTGGTGGTGAACGATTCCCGGGTTATTCCCGCACGGCTCTATGGTTGGAAGGAAACGGGGGGGAAGGTGGAGCTCTTGCTCCTAAAAAAGCACAGGGAAGAGAGGCTGGCCGAAATTTGGGATGTCCTCGTAAGGCCCGCCCGCCGCGTGAAGGTGGGGACGCTGATTCAATTGGGAGAAAAGGCGGTTGCCAAGGTTATCGAGCGGGTTGATGGGAAAAAGTGGCGCCTCGCCTTTTCGGTGGAGGGACCCTTCGATAAGTTTCTCGAGGCGATGGGAAATGTGCCCCTTCCCCCTTATATTAAAAGAAAGGATACACCCGATGATCGGGCACGTTATCAAACCATCTTTGCCGCCCGCCCGGGTTCAGTGGCTGCTCCCACGGCAGGATTTCACTTTTCTTCTCGCATATTGGAAAAAATCGAAGCGCGGGGGGCTAAAGTAGTGCCCATTACCCTCCACGTTGGATACGGCACCTTTCTTCCCATCGAGACGGAGGAAGTGGAAGATCATCGGATGGAGGAGGAATGGTACGCCGTGAGCGAAAGGGCAGCCGCAGAAATCAATAAGGCAAGAAGGGTGATCGCCATCGGAACGACCTCGGCGCGGGTCATCGAAACCGTATCCGATGAGAAAGGTGTGGTAAGGGCCGGTGAGGGCACTACTTCCCTTTTCATCTATCCGGGCTATCGGTTCAAACGGGTGGATGCCATGCTCACGAACTTCCATCTGCCCCGTTCCTCCCTTCTCCTCATGGCTGCGGCCTTCATTGGCCGGGATTTGCTTCTTACGGCTTATCGCTTGGCCGTGGAAACGGGTTACCGTTTTTACAGTTACGGAGATTGCACTTTACTTTTACCTTGATGAGCGATTTTTCCTTTACCCTCATGGCCGTGGATGGAGAAACTAAAGCCCGGCGCGGGAAGATGCTGACCCCCCGGGGTGAGATTTCCACCCCGGCCTTTATGCCCGTGGGAACCCAGGGTACCGTAAAGGCCCTGACGCCGGAAACCCTTTTGTCATTAGGCGCAGAAATCATTCTCGCCAATACCTATCACCTGTACCTCCGCCCCGGTCATGTCCTCATCCACAATTTAGGTGGATTGCACCGATTCATGAATTGGCCCCGCCCCATTCTGACCGATAGCGGTGGCTTTCAGATTTATAGCTTAGGCGCGCTTAGGTCCGTCCGTGAGGAAGGGGTGTATTTCCGCTCACATATTGACGGATCCAGCCATTTCCTTTCGCCGGAGAAGGCGGTTGAAATTCAGATGGCTCTGGGGGCGGAAATCATGATGGTCCTCGATGAGTGTACCCCTTATCCTATGGAAAGGACCAAGACAGAGGCTTCCTTAGAGCGGACGTTAAGATGGGCCAAGAGATGCAAGGAGGTACATCAGGAGTTAAGTGGCGCCCTCTTCGGCATCGTTCAAGGAGGCATGTACGTGGATTTAAGGAAAAGAGGGGTGGAGGAGCTGGTGGAAATCGGCTTTGACGGCTATGCCTTGGGGGGGTTAAGTGTAGGGGAGCCGAGGGAGGTAAGAGAGGAAGTAATTGCCGAGACGGCTCCGCTGCTTCCGGTGGAAAGGCCTCGGTATCTCATGGGGGTGGGCACACCCACCGACCTCGTCTGGGCCGTTGCGATGGGGATAGATATGTTCGACTGCGTCATACCTACCCGGTGTGCCAGGAACGGATTGTTGTTTACAAATAGGGGAAAGCTTGTTATAAAGCACGCCCGTTATCGTGAAGATCCCCGGCCTATTGATGAGACCTGCGATTGCTATACTTGCAGGCATTACAGCCGGGCTTATTTGCGGCACTTGTTCATGGCGAAGGAAATACTCGCCATGACGTTGAATACGGTGCACAATTTACGATTTTACCTGCGACTCATGGAATCCATAAGAGAGGCCATAAGCGAGGGTACCTTCGGGGCATTCAAGAGGGATTTTCTTTCACGATACGGGGAAGAAAGCAAGGAATGAAAGGAGACAAGAATGATGAACATGGCTTACGCTATGGGTAATGCAGGGGGAGGGGCTGGCGGTCAGGGCGATTTTGGATTTCTCATCGTCATGGCCATTTTGTTTGCCATCTTTTACTTCCTCCTCATCAGACCGCAGCAGCAAAAGCAGAAGGAATTAAAGGAAATGCTGGCCAACCTCACTCATGGAGACATCGTCATCACCCAGGGAGGACTCCACGGCAAAATCGTAGCCCTCACGGATACGGTCGTTACCCTGGAGATCGCCGACAAGGTGAGGGTCAAAGTGGGGCGGAATTTTATCAGCGGGGTTATACAAAAGGCAGGTAAGGAACAAACCACGTAGAAGAGGTTTATCCCATGAAGAAGAGCTTGATTGTAAGATCGTGCGTCGCTGCTATAGTGTTTTTCGCTTCCGTTTTTTACCTCATCCCATCCCTTGCACCCGAGTTGCCGGATTTCTGGAAGAAGTACCTGCCCGTAGAAAAGATACCCTTAGGGCTTGACCTCCAGGGGGGTACCCATCTCGTCCTCGAGGTGGATACGGACAAAGCCGTGGAGCTCACGGTGCAGAGGATGGCAGAAAATCTGAAAGACTCTCTCATGGAAAACCGTGTAAGATTCAGATGGCAGGAAAAGGCTGCCAACCCTCAAACGATAGCCCTTGAATTCCCGGACGTTTCATCTCGTACAGCCTGCGAGAAGGTCGTGCGCGATAATTTTCCGGATCTGGAGATCGCCTCTACAGAGACTCGGGAAGGGCGTGAGTTGATGATTCTGAAAATGAAGGACAAAAGGGCAGAAGAATTGAAGAGACACGCCGTAGAGCAGAGCGTGGAGACGATAAGAAACCGCGTGGACCAGTTCGGCGTCACAGAACCGGAGATAATTCCGGAAGGGAAGAATCGCATCGTAGTCCAGCTACCCGGCATAAAGGACACGGCCCGGGCGAAGAATCTCATCGGGAAAACAGCCCTTTTGGAGTTCAAGCTCGTAGACGAAGAACATTCGTTGGAAGAGGCCTTGAGGGGTAAAGTACCGGAGGGTTCTTACATTGCATATGAAAGCCGCCTGGATCGGGAATCCGGACGAAGGACTTCGGTCCCCATCCTGCTCAAGAACAGGGCCGTTCTCACGGGTAGCGCGATCGAAAGTGCCAAGGTAGCCATAAGTGACCGCTTCGGGGAACCTTACGTGTCCATTAAGTTTAACGCCCAGGGGGCGCAGGAATTCGAGAGGATTACGGCCGAAAATGTGAAGCGCAGGCTCGCTATCGTCCTGGACGGCGTCGTCTATTCCGCTCCTGTCATCCAGGAAAGGATTGCCGGCGGTAATGCCCAAATTACAGGTTCTTTCACCATGGAAGAGGCGAAAGACTTGGCCATTGTCTTGCGTGCCGGTTCGTTGCCGGCTCCCGTCACCATTCTCGAAGAGAGGACCGTAGGTCCTTCTCTGGGGCAGGATTCCATCGATAAGGGGACTTGGGCGGCCATTATCGGCCTTGTGGCCGTGGCCCTCTTCATGATTTTCTACTATAAACTCTCTGGGATCGTCGCCACCTTGGCCCTCGTTTTCAACATGATCATCATCCTCGCCTTCCTGGCCGCCTTTCGGG
>DAORXN010000021.1:30833-32879 GCA_035358955.1 Syntrophales bacterium
TTGGCCCTCGTTTTCAACATGATCATCATCCTCGCCTTCCTGGCCGCCTTTCGGGCCACCCTGACACTGCCGGGTATTGCCGGTATCGTTCTTATCATCGGTATGTCCGTGGATGCCAACGTTCTCATCTTCGAGCGCATGAGGGAGGAGATGCGCACCGGTAAACCCCCCCGCTCCGTAGTGGAGACGGGTTATGCCAAGGCCTTTTTTGCCATCTTGGATACAAACGTGAATTCTCTCATTGCCGCCTTGTTTCTATTTGGTTTCGGTACGGGGCCCGTCAAGGGTTTCGCCGTTACCTTGAGTGTGGGTATCATTGCGAGTTTGTTCACCGCCGTCTTTGTAACCCGCATCGTCTTTGACTATTTTGTCTGGCAGAGAAAAGTGAAAGCCATCAGCGTCTGATACGGAGGAAAGGAATATGGAATTCATCAAACCCGGGATTAACATTGATTTTGTTGGCAAGATGAAGTGGTGCGTCATTTTCTCCCTGGTCCTCACGGCCCTCTGTATCGTGACCTTCATCTGGAAGGGTTTTTCCCTCGGTATCGACTTCGCCGGGGGCACCCTGATTCAGATCAAGTTCTTTGAGCCGGTTCCTGCCGATGACCTGAGGAAGGCCCTGGTGGAAGTGGGAGTCAAGGATGCCATCATCCAGCCGTTTGGGAAGGATGAGGTGGTGGTGAGGACGGCGGAATCGAGCTCTGAACTGAAAGGACTTTCGGAGCGGCTTCAAGAGGCCTTATCGGCCAAGTACGCAAAGAAAAAGGTATTCGAAATTCAACGGGTAGAAGTAGTGGGTCCCAAAGTGGGAAGGGACCTCACGCGAAAGGCCATCCTCGCCGTGCTTTTTTCTTGGGTCGGGATGCTCGTGTATGTAGCCATTCGGTTTGAGTTCCGCTATGCCGTAGGGGGAATCGTGGGGGTAATCCATGATGTAATCGTCGTCCTCGGTATTTTTACCCTGCTCGGCAAGGAGTTTACCCTCTCCATCGTCGCTGCCCTCCTTACGGTGATCGGTTATTCCATTCACGACTCCATCGTCGTCTTTGACCGGATTAGGGAAAACGTCAGAAAAGAGGGACGCAAGGATCTGGCCACGGTAATGAATGCAAGTATCAATCAAACCTTAAGCCGCACGATCCTCACCTCCTTTACCACGGCCCTCGTTTGTGCCGTTTTGTACGCCTTTGGCGGAGCCGTCATCAGGGATTTTGCCTTTGTTCTTCTGGCGGGCGTGGTCTTTGGCACGTATTCATCTGTCTTTGTGGCGGGGTCCGTCGTGCTTGCCTTTGAGAAATACCGCACCTCCAAGCGAAGAAGGTAATCGGAGATGACTTCACTGGAGATGGTAGCGGTGGGGATAATCGTAATTGTGCTTTTCGGGGCACTTTTTCTTAATATATTTGGTTTCCCGGGAACGGCGGTCATATTCCTGGCCGCCTTCGCTTACGCCCTCGTGACAGGGTTTAAGGGCCTCGATGGGAAAACGCTCATCTTGTTGTTCATTTTGACTTTGATGGCAGAGGCCATCGAGTTTTCCCTGGGGTTTATCACAACTTTCTACTTTGGATTCTCCGTTCGTGGATGCCTAAGCGCCCTGGTAGGATCGGTGGTGGGGATGGCCGTTCTCACCCCCCCGTTGATGGGGTGGGGGACATTCTTGGGGCTTTTCCTTGGAGGTTTCGGTGCCGTCCTAGTCGTTGAGCTTCTTAAGCAGATGCGACTGAAACCCGTATTTCGCGCCAGCGCCGCCTCCATTTTCAAACGCCTATGTGGTACGACCGTGAAGGGGGCAATTGGGTTGGTGATGGTGCTCATTACGATGAATCACATTTACTCTTGAGGGGCAGGCATGGTGATAGAAAAAAGGAAGTCCAAGGTCCAAGAATACGCAGAAGCAATTATCATTGCCATTTTGATTGCCCTTTTTGTACGCACTTTTATCGTCCAGGCCTTCAAGATCCCCTCCGGTTCCATGAAGCCAACCCTACTGGTGGGTGACCATTTACTGGTCAACAAGTTCATCTACGGCGTTAAGATCCC
>DAORXN010000022.1:0-3852 GCA_035358955.1 Syntrophales bacterium
GGACAAATGCAAGATCCCTCGTGATCTCTTCCTTTAAGTTCCAGGGTAGAATAAGTATGTAGTCTGGTTTTTCATGGGCGATTCTTTCCGGGGCTACGATGGGAATGTGACTGCCAGGGAGATACTTCCCCTGTTTGGCCGGGTTTTTGTCTGCCACAAGGGAAATAAGATCAGGCTTGATACCGGCAAAATTAAGAAGCGTATTTCCTTTTGCGGCAGCTCCATAAGCACAAACCTTTTTGCCTTTTCTTTTGGCATCTATTAAGAAGATCAAGAGATCATCTTTTATGCGTTCTGCCCTTGTCTGAAAGGTTAAGTAAAATTCTTTAGTTTCTATGCCCGCTTCCTTTTCTCTTTTTAAAAGTATTTCAACTGCAGGAGATTTTTTCCTCAGAGCTGAGTCTTTACGCTCGGAATAAACTCTAAGGCTTCCTCCGTGAGTAGATAGTTCCTCAACATCAAAGATGGAAAGGCCATTGGCTTCGAATATGCGTTGGACAGCTGTAAGGGAAAGGTAAGAATAGTGTTCGTGGTAGATTGTGTCGAACTGTGCTTCTTCAACCAAACATAAGAGATGAGGAAATTCGAACGTTGCCACTCCTTCTGGCTTCAGTATAAGAGAAAAACCGGTGACAAAATCGTTGATGTCCGGAACATGAGCAAGCACGTTATTGGCAATCACAAGGTCGGCCTGAATACCTTTAGAATTTAACTTTTTGGCGAGGGTGGTGCCGAAGAACTCCTCGATAATATCAATGCCCTTGGCCCTGGCAGCTGCTGCCGTGCTATGGGTGGGTTCAATACCCAGGCATGGGATACCTCTTTCTTTGACATACTGTAAGAGGTACCCATCATTGGCAGCTATTTCTATAACAAACGACTGCTTTCCCAGATGGAAGCTATTTATCACTTTGTTTACATATGAGAACGCATGGGCAAGCCAGGTATCAGAATAAGAACTGAAATAAGCGTAATCGGAGGAGAAGATTTCATCGGCACCCACATAGTCTTCCGTTTGAACCAGCCAGCATTGAGTACATACGAAGACTCTCAGAGGATACCATTTTTCAGGATGTCGAAGATCATCTTCCGCAAGGTAGGAATTGGATGGGGGTGCCGTACCCAGATCAATGAAGGGGAGATATAAATTAGCTCCACAATGGCGGCACTTCATATGTTTAGGCCTTTGAATGCAGGCTTTATCGTCGGTAAACTCTCATCGCGCTCAGAGATTTCTGTAATGGGAAGTGGCCAGGAGATCTTAATGGTCGGATCGCATGGGTTGATTCCGTCTTCTACGTTGGGGACGTAGGGGGCGGTGTGAAAATAGAGCAGTTCCACCTTATCAGTGAGTGTCTGGAAACCGTGTGCAAATCCCTCTGGAATAAGGAATGCTCGATTGTTTTCTGCTGACAAAACTTCAGCATGCCAACGAAGGAAAGTAGGCGAACCTGCTCTAATATCCAACGCTACATCCCAGACCTTTCCCTTAAGGCAGAGAACCATCTTCATTTCTACATGAGGGGGGTGCTGAAAATGCATGCCTCTTACGGTTCCGCGTCGAGCAGTAAATGATTGATTTACCTGGACTATAGGTTTGCTCCATCCCAACGTAGCAAGCTCTTCAGCACAGAAAAGACGAACGAAAAAGCCACGGTGGTCTCCTATCTTTTTACGCTCAACTAATTTAAGGCCGGGTATTGGTAAATCAAAAACCTCGAATCTATTCAAAAGCTTTCCTCATAAGACTCGATATCTGATAAGCAGAGAGAGCGGGCGTCCTTTCCATCGTAGTAAGCCTTGTACCAATGCATGGTACGCTCAATGGCTTCAGGAAGCCGCCATCTTTGTCTCAAGCCAAGCACAATTCTTGATTTGGCTGTCTCTAAGGCGAGCCAGCCAGCCTCATGGGCAGAGGTATCAGCCTCTTCCCCGTAGGTTACCTCTGCTTTTTCATAAGACCGGCGAGCAATTTCTACCACTTCTCTCACCTTAGCTGCTTCTTCCGTGGCCGGTCCGAAGTTGTACGGGCCGGCGAGCTCCGGCTTATCCCAGAGTTTCTGGGCAAGCAGAATATAACCGGCCAGAGGTTCCAGCACATGTTGCCAGGGGCGAATTGCTTCAGGATTTCTTACTTTGAGAGGTTGATTGGATTGCCATGCCCTGATGGCATCAGGTATTAATCTATCTTCCGCCCAGTCACCCCCACCGATCACGTTACCAGCCCTTGCGCTTGCCAAAGCTACGCCTTGGGAGGCCAGGAAGGAAAGCCTGTAGCTTTCAATTACTATTTCACTTGCTGCTTTGCTGGCACTGTAAGGATCAAAACCTCCCAAAGGGTCGTTTTCCCTATAGGGATAGGGCCATTCATTGTTTCGATAGACTTTGTCCGTCGTCACCACAATGGCTACACGAACACTTTTAATCTTTCTTAAGGATTCAAGAAGGTTTGCGATACCCATGATATTTGTCTCGAAAGTTGTGAGGGGATCGCGATAACTTGCCCTTACCAGGGATTGGGCGGCAAGGTGAAAAACCACTTCTGGTTCTGCTTGAGAAACGGAGGGGAAGAGTTCTTTCATGTGGCGTATGTCACAAATATGGGATTTGATTTCATCGTATATATGGACTTCATCGAAAAGGTTTGGCACCGTGGGTGGTGGTAGGGCAATACCCGTTATTTTGGCTCCCAATTTATTAAGCCATAAGGTCAGCCATGATCCCTTAAAGCCTGTATGGCCGGTGATTAGAACACGTCTTCCAGTCCAGAATCTTTCGTTAATCATTTCCAGACTTTCCACGGGGCTCGGCCCGATTGCCAGAGTTCTTCGAGGTGCATCTTGTCGCGTAGGGTATCCATCGGTTGCCAAAAGCCACGGTGTTCAAAGGCAACCAGTTCTCCTTGGTTAGCAAGGGTAACCAGGGTGCCTATCTCCCAGCTTGTATGGTCTCCTTCTATTAAATCGATCACTTTGGGGGAGAGGACGAAAAATCCCCCATTTATCCAACCACCATCTCCTCGGGGCTTTTCTTGAAAGCCACGTACGTAGCTCCCCTCGAGGATTAGGGCACCGTAACGACCAGGTGGTTGTACAGCTGCGACCGTAGCCAATTTTCCATGAGAAAGGTGGAATTGTATTTCAGTGTTTATATCAATATCGGCCAGGCCATCTCCATAGGTAAAACAGAAGGCGCTCTCGTTTTTAAGATAGTGCCCCACACGTTTTAGACGACCACCCGTAAGGGTACTTTCCCCTGTGTCAACGAGGGTAACTTTCCAGTGTTCTGCATGACGTTCGTGAACTTGCATGGAATTATCACGCATATCAAATGTTACGTCGGACATATGAAGAAAATAATTGGCAAAGTATTCCTTAATCATGTAGCCCTTGTAACCACAACAGATGATGAATTCGTTCACTCCATGCGCGGAATATAGCTTCATAATATGCCAGAGTATGGGTCTTCCACCAATCTCAATCATAGGCTTTGGCCGTAGTTGGGTTTCCTCTGAAATCCTTGTGCCCAAGCCGCCGGCAAGGATAACAGCTTTCATTAGGATTTGCCTCCTAAATTAAAGTTCACCTTTAATTGTGCTCCATAGAACTCATGAGCGATACCTCAAGCAAAGGTCAGATTCTGATCCATCCTCTTGTATCCCATATGCCCTGTGGAGAAATATTTTTAGCGGACATCTGGTACAAATAACAAAAAAGGTCCCGAATAATCAACCACACCAGAAAAAATATTATTTGTGCAAAGGTCTTTCCAAATGTGTATGTATTTGATATATAAAAGAATATTAGAAATTGGAATCTCTTTACTGCTCCGCTTTCTCGATTACATTCGAGG
>DAORXN010000022.1:3952-32842 GCA_035358955.1 Syntrophales bacterium
TTCCCGAAGGCCCCCGCCTTTTTCCCGGAACAGGCGGCGCCGAAAGATTGGGCCGCATCCTCGATCAGGATGAGATTGTACTTCCGGCTCAAGGGTTCGAGTCGGTTGTAATCGGCCGGAAGCCCGAACAAATCTACGGCTATAACGGCCCGGGCCTCAAGCCTGGGAAGTCTGTTCATGCGGGGTAGGGGATAAAGGCGGGGGTTTTTTTCTCGCAGGGCGCAAACGGCGAGCTCTAATTGGTCGGGGTCGAGGTTGTAAGTGGCCGGGTCGATATCGACAAAAACCGGCGTCGCACCCAAAAGGGCAATTACCTCGGCCGTGGCGATAAACGTAAAAGGGGTGGTAAAAATCGCATCCCCCGGACCTATCTTGTTGGCCATGAGGGCAAGCAGCAAGGCGTCGGTTCCGGAAGCGCAGCCGATAGCGTGTTTTACGCCGACAAACCGAGCCAGTTTCTCTTCCAATTCCTCCACCTCAGGCCCCAGGATGTATTGACCATGAGATAGAACGGCCCTCAGGCGGGCCTCTATCTTATCCCTTATCCTCCCTTGCTGATACTTAAGGTCGATGAAATCCATGCCAAAATTAAACGGAGAACATTTCCGAGACGGCGAATTCCACCGTGGGAAGGCTCCGGCAGTACTCGAAGTCGATGCCCAACTTGCGGCAAATGGGTCGAATGATGGTCGCCGTGATGGGGTGATTGGCGTACATCCTACTGGGTAGGTAATTGTAGACGGTGAAAAATTCAAGCAGGTGGTCTCTGAACCTCGTGGGAGTAGTATCGTCCCTTTCCATGTGGAAGGTGAGGATGATGCCCGTTTCCGTCTCGCAGACAAGCATGAGGCGGGGAAAGAAAGGCCTTTCGCCGGCGGTTTCCTGGATGGGCATGGGGGCGTAAAGGTACCCTATTTCCCAAGTACCGCTCATGGTCTTGCCCTGTCTCTGGAGGCGGGCAATACTGACATCGTCGACGGGCACGTCAGGGGGGCGTTCCATCCTGGTCGGTGGGGCTGGTAGGGTGTTGTCCGTCCAGGTTTCCTTGCCGCTTACCTTTCGCCGAATGCGGACGAAGTGATGGTCGGCCGTCGCCTCACTTAGGAGGGAAGGGTCTTTCTGGTACCGGGGAAGCACGTCGATGGCCTGTTCCAAGCATAGGGCGAGGAATTTCGCCTGGGCACTATCGATAAACCAGGGGACGAAGCCGGGCTTGTAGTGACGGAACATGGGCCAGCATTTCTTGCCCCGGAACTTGAGACCGAGCTGCCGGATTATGTTGAGGTCCTTCTTGTCGAGGTCCTCTCGATTTTCGAATGAGGCCATGAGCACGTGTTGGGTTTCAAAAATCATATCCGGCGACACGCCGTTTTCCTCTTCGAGGAGGCGAATGATGCCGGAAAGACCCGCCTCGCCTTCATAAACCACAAAGGCAAACACTTCCCCCAGTCCGCCTAAGATGCCACAGTATCCCACCTCTCCCGTCTCCGGATGCTTAACGCCGAAGACTATCTCCTCGCCCATGAAGGACCACGGTGAGATTTTTCTCAACTGGTCGGCCAGGGTGTAAAGCGACCGCCACTCCTCCATCGTGGGCTCAAGCTGCGTTTGCATGTTGCCTCCTCCTTTTAGTTTTAATCGGCATCAAACCTTATAGCAGTTCCGGCTTTCTATAGAGGATCTGCTCCCACCTCCAGGCCGTCTCGATGATGTAAGCCAGGTCATCGTATTTCGGCTCCCATCCTGTAAGCGCGCGCAGTCTGGAACTATCGGCAATCAGGGCAGGGGGATCGCCCGGCCGGCGTCCCGTCTCTTCCACGGTAAAGTCGATGCCCGTTACTTTTTTTACCGTATTTACCACTTCTCTCACGGAATATCCATGCCCGTATCCGCAGTTCATGACCGTTGAGGGGCCTTTTTCCTTCACGTACTCGAGGGCCTTGAGATGGGCGCTCGCCAGGTCCTCCACGTGGATGTAATCGCGGATGCACGTCCCATCGGAAGTGGGGTAATCGGTACCGTAGATGTAAAGTTTATCGTAAACACCTAAGGCCGTCTTCAAGGCACGGGTAATGAGGTGGGTGGAAGCGAGATAGGCTTGGCCGAGCCTGCCTTGCACTTCTGCCCCCGCCACGTTGAAGTAGCGCAGGGCCACGTATCTTAGGCTTCCGGTCAGGGAAAGGTCGTGCAAGACCCTTTCGATCATGGCCTTGGAAGCGCCGTAAGGGTTAATAGGGTTGAGGGGAGCCTCTTCCTTAACGGGGATAAGCTCCGGTGTCCCGTAGACGGCGGCGCTGGATGAATAGACGAAGTCCTTAATGCCCAGATGGTCCATAGCTTGAAGCAGGTTTAAGGTATTGGCCACGTTGTTTCGATAGTAGAAAAGGGGCTTCCGCACCGATTCCTCCACCTGGATGGAGGCGGCGAAGTGTATGACTGCATCCGGTTTAAAAAGCTCGAGGGTCCGCTCCAAGAATGGAAGGTCGGATAAATCTCCTTCCACTAGTTTGCCCCTTAAGACCGCCCATCGGTGACCGGTGGAAAGGTTGTCAAACACAAGCACTTCGTGGCCCGCCTCGGAGAGGGCGAGAGAGACGTGGCTGCCGATATAGCCGGCACCGCCAGTAACGAAGACCCTCATGGTTTAAAACCCCCATCCGTGGTCAGGGGTGGTTTACCTAAGGGATAGACCTGGAAACCTATTTCCTTAAGCTCCCGGTGATCGAGGAGGTTTCGACCATCGAAGATGAAGGCAGGCTTCCGCATGCTTTGGTATATCTCTCGATAGTCGAGTTCCCGGTAGAGAGGCCATTCTGTCATCAGGGCAATGGCATCGCATCCATTGGCCGCCTCGTAGGGGTCGTAAACGAGGGTCACCTCGTTACGGGATATTTCTTCGGCCAGTTCCCACTTCGCATTCTTCAGGGCTTGGGGATCCGTGATAACCACCTGGGCCCTTTCGGCGACGAGTCCGCGTGCGATCGTGATGGCCGGTGATTCCCGGATGTCACTCGTATGGGCCTTGAACGCAAATCCGAACAGGCAGATGCGCTTTCCCGCGAGGGTATTAAACATAGCCATAAGCATGTTGAGGAGGAAGCGGCGCTTCTGGTATTCGTTTATCTTGACCACCGCTTCCCAATAATCGGCGCATTCTTCTAAGCCGTACAAGCGGTAGATGTACACAAGGTTCAGGATGTCCTTTTTGAAACAGGAGCCCCCGAAGCCGATGGAGGCATTTAAAAATTTGGGCCCGATGCGGCTATCGAGTCCGATGGCGCGTGCTACCTCCGTCACGTCTGCTTCCGTCTTTTCGCACAGGGCCGAAATGGCGTTGATGGAGGAGATGCGTTGGGCGAGGAAGGCATTCGAGGCGAGCTTCGAAAGCTCGCTGCTCCAGATACCCAAGGTAATGATTCTTTCCCTCGGCACCCATCTGGCATAAATGTCTACGAGGATATCGCGGGCGTGTCTGGCCCTTTCCGTATCCCGGGAGCCGATGAGGACGCGGTCGGGGTTTTCGAGGTCCCGGATGGCGGAGCCTTCGGCAAGAAATTCGGGGTTGGAAAGAACTTCGAAGGAGAGGCCGTTATCCCGGCTGTGGAGGATGCGTTCCATAGCCTGCGCCGTGCGTACGGGGAGGGTGCTTTTTTCGATTACGATCTTATCCGACTCGGCGTAAGTGAGGATTTCCCGGGCCGTCTTCTCCCAGAACTGGAGATCGGCCGCCATCCCCGCCCCCTCCCCGTAAGTTTTTGTGGGGGTGTTCACGCTTACGAAGATGATGTCGCAAGACTTTATACCCCCCGCTATGTCGGTACTGAAAAAAAGATTTCTTCCCCGGGTCCTCTTTACCACGTCGGTAAGCCCTGGCTCGTAGATGGGGAGCTCGTCCGAGTTCCACGCGGCGATCTTCTCTGCATTGATATCCACGACCGTGACCCGATAGTCGGGACATTTATCGGCCAAGACGGCCATAGTAGGTCCACCCACGTATCCCGCCCCGATGCAGAGGATATTTTTATTGTAGTCGGGCAGTTTTCCCATTTTCTTTTACTCCCTTAGGTAGAAATGATCCGGCGAAAGTACTCGACGGTGCGCATGAGGCCTTCCTCCAGGGACGTTTTCGGCCACCAGCCGAGGAGCTCCTTTGCAAGGGCTATGTCGGGCTGGCGTTTACGCGGGTCATCGGAGGGAAGAGGCCGATGGACTATTTTCGAGGGAGATTTGGTGAGGCGAATTATAAGCTCGGCTAGCTCTAAAATCGAGCATTCCTGGGGGTTACCTAAGTTGACGGGGCCCGTTACTTCGTATGGGGTGGCCATCATGAGCATCATGCCCGTGATGAGGTCGTCAACATAGCAAAACGAGCGCGTCTGGGTGCCGTCTCCGTAAATAGTAATGTCTTCTCCCTTGAGGGCCTGGACGATGAGGTTACTCACCACGCGGCCGTCCCCCACCGCCATGCGGGGGCCATAGGTGTTGAAGATACGCACTATTTTCACCTGGACGCCGTTTTGCCGATGATAGTCCATCATGAGGCATTCGGCCGCCCGTTTCCCCTCGTCGTAGCAGCTCCTTAAGCCGATGGGATTTACCCGACCCCAGTAGGATTCCTTCTGGGGGTGGACATCGGGATCCCCGTATACCTCGGAGGTCGAGGCCTGGAGTATCTTGGCCCGTACCCTCTTGGCGATACCCAGGGTGTTTATGGCACCCATGACGTTCGTTTTTATCGTCTTTATGGGATTGTACTGGTAGTGCACAGGGGAGGCAGGACAAGCGAGGTTGTAAATCTCATCCACCTCGAGATAGATGGGCATGGTGATATCGTGCCGGATAAACTCAAAGCAGGGGTGGGAGAGCAGGTGCCTGATATTGGACTTGTCGCCCGTAAAGAGGTTATCGAGGCATAACACCTCGTGCCCCTCCTGGATCAGCTTATCGCATAGGTGGGAGCCGAGAAAACCTGCTCCCCCCGTAACGAGGATGCGTTTTTTCACTTGGTTATCCTCTTATGCCTCCGGGTGCCTATTTATGATGGTTTCCCCTTTTCTTCGCTTTTTAATTGTCGCTTTCATGCCACGATCGCCTGTCTATGGCAAGATGTTTTTGCGGTAAAGGGGAGATGAATTGTGATAAAGATAACCCCACGAGGCGTGATATGGGAAAGGGAAAACTCTTCATCGTGTCCACACCCATCGGCAACCTGGAGGATATTACCCTCCGGGCCCTCAAAGTACTTAACACCGTCCATCTCATTGCGGCGGAAGATACAAGAAGGACCCGCCTGCTCCTTAATCATTACCAGATAGAGACGCCCCTCATAAGCCTGCATGAGCACAACGAGGTGAAAAAAGGCAAAACCCTGATCCGCAGGATGGAAGAGGGAAATGATATTGCCTACGTCACCGATGCAGGCACGCCGGGCATCTCTGATCCGGGATTTCTCCTCGTGAAAGAGGCGTTGAAAGAAGGGATTCAGGTGGTTCCCATTCCGGGGCCATCGGCGGTTATTTCCGCCTTGGTCGTTTCGGGCTTGCCGCTCGATGCGTTCGTCGTCCAGGCCTTTTTACCCACAAAAAAAGGGGAAAGGCGTCAGGTGCTTTCGTCCCTGGCGGATGAAACGCGGACCCTCGTTTTTTTCGAGGCGCCTCACCGGCTTCTGGACACGTTGCGTGACATAAGGGAAATCTTGGGTGATCGGCCCATGGCGCTCGCCCGGGAACTTACCAAGGTGCACGAGGAAGTCATCCGCGGTTCTGTTGGGGAGGTGGTGGAAAAAATAGCCGGGCGCCGGATCCGGGGGGAGATTACCCTTGTCGTGGGCGGGGCCGGGGAAGCAAAAAATGTGCCGGACGAGGAAATAGAAGAGGCCCTCCTCAATCTGAGAAAAGAAGGAGGCCTTTCGGCGAGGGATCGCATAGAGCGCGTGGCGAAAGAAAAAGGTGTAAGCCGGAGCCGCGTTTATGCCATTGATCTAAAGCTTAAGAAACAAAATCCTTTTTCTTGAATTGGCCGGTGAGCTATGGTAACGGTCGAAAATCAATGTGTAAGGATAGCTAAGGAGGGTGCGATGGAGGAGATGAAGGAAGGCCATCGGATAATTGACCTGGTCGACGTGGTGGAAGAGGCGGAAGGTAGGGAGGAGAAGAAAACCACGGCCCGGGTCGCCGTGGTGAACACGAGCCTGCAGGCAGAAATGCTCAAGAAAGTGGAAGAGACGGCGGAAAGGGTCGCCCGGGAGATGTTCCCAGCCATAGCGGAGAGGATCATCAGGGAAGAAATCGAAAAGCTTAAAAAGCAATGAAGAATTTCGCCTGCGGATTGAAAGGCGCTTTCGCCGTCGTCACCCTGTCCTTCTTCGTGGTAACGATTCTCACGGGATGCGCAAAAAAGATACCCCATACCCTCATTCCCGCCTATGACAAGAAACAGGTACGTCTCATCGCTGTCTTACCCGTAGAAGACCAAACCAACCACCCGGAAGTAGGAAAGATCCTGCGCCAGGAGATATTGGATGCCCTGTACTTCAAGCAGTATCCGAAGATACCCCTTTCGCTCGTCGATGAAAAGATAAACGCCTTTTACCCGGGCGTGAAGAACCCCAATCCGCAAACGATGCCACCGCGGGATGCGGGGGGTATCTTGGGAGTTCACGCCGTCATGTACATTACCCTGAACGAATGTTCTTCACGCTGTCTGATCTGGTTAGCTCAAAGTACGATCGCGGCCCGATTCCAACTATACGATGTGAGAACGGGAGAACTTTTGTGGAGCACGCAATACCGGGCTACGGATAGGGAGTTCAACATCGTGCGGGATTGGCTTAAAATGGATGCCGTGGCCCTTTACAGCGACCTCATAGAAGAGATAGTAAAGAAGGTAATGAATACCCTGCCGGATGGGCCGGGCCTGTGAAAATAAAAACGGAGGAAACGGAGCTATGAAAAAGACGTTAATTTTATCCGTGGCTGTTTTGTTTTTCAGCTTCCTCTTCACCCAGGGAGTTTTGGCGGCTCGCAAGCCGATGGCGGTCAGGGTAGGGAAGGGGACCGTGAAGGTGAACTATCTCGACGGTTCTGCCCAGGTGCGATCCACCGCCGATGCCCCCTGGAAGGAAATTAAGGTGGGCCATATCCTGAGAGGGGGAGACGAAGTTGAAGTGGCCAAGGGGGGTAGATTGGAATTGCTTTTGCCCGATAATTCGGCCCTTCGGTTTGCGGGGGGATCACTTTTCAAGATCAATGCCGCCCCGGACGAGGAATCACGAGATGTGGATGTGCATCTCACCGTGGGAAAATCATGGGCCAAGGTGCAGGCGGCGGCAGGGATCAAGAGAAAGTTCGGCATCTCCACGGAAAATGCCGTGGCGGGTGTGCGCGGGACCGTCTATCGCGTGAATGCAGAGGAGGATAAGTCGGTGCTCGTACGTGTTTACGAAGGTGAGGTGGAGGTGACGGGCAAGGCCCCGGCGCCGGCGGATCGGGCCGAGCAGATATTCGGGAAAAAACCAGTCCCCATCGCGGGTCCCAAACCGGTGGCGGGACCGAAGCCCATTTCCATGGAAGAATGGACCATGCTGCTCAAAGCCATGCAACAGGTCGTCATCCGCCCGGACGGCTCGGCGGAGAAACCCCGGACCTTTACCCTGGAGGAAGATCGGGATGATTGGGTGGACTGGAACCGTGAGAGGGACGAAAATCTAAAGCCGAATCCGTGGGGTAAATGGTAGAGTTGATTTGAAGATGGCGACCCTCATCAACATACCCAATGCCCTTACGGTGATGAGGATCTTTCTCGTTCCCATCATCATTATCTTTCTCATCGATGATGACTTTTTGCCCTCCCTCTTGCTCTTTGCCGTCTCGAGCATAAGTGACGGATTGGACGGGTTTCTTGCCCGGGTCCTCAATCAAAGAACGACCTTCGGTGCCTATTTGGATCCCATCGCGGATAAGGCCCTCGTCATGAGCTGTTTCGTTATCCTGGCCGTGAAGGGCATTATACCGGCTTGGCTTACGGTGCTCGTCATCAGTCGCGACGCATTCATCCTTTGCGGTATTGCCGTGCTCATGTTCATGTCGATCACCCCGGAGATCAAGCCCTCCCTCGTAAGCAAATTCACAACCGCGGCCCAGCTGGTCACGGTGTTTGCTGTACTTCTGTTAAAATCCTTTGTGTTTCCTTTCGGTACAGCGGTCATCTTGACTTCCCTCTATATCGCCACCGCCCTCTTGACCGTTCTTTCCGGCATACACTATTTCATAGTAGGGGTTAGGCTCATAAACAGGCGTGGGGATGGGCACATTTTGCCTTGACATAAATGAGTATTCTTGTGTATGAAGGCGCAGGTAGTGGAAAGATGTAGGCACGTAGCTCAGGGGGAGAGCGCCATCCTGACGCGGTGGATGTCCAGGGTTCAAATCCCTGCGTGCCTACCATGTATATGGCTGGGGCATCAGCCAGAAAGGGTGATGCCCTTTATTTAATGAGGAAAGGGTAGTGGAACTTTCGGTGATTTGGTCGGACGGGGCTACCGTCCGGGTGGAAAAGGGAAGAAAGGTTTACGACTTGCTCCGGGAGAAGGTGCCCGCGGGGATGGATGAAATCGTCGCCGCGAAGCTAAACGGCACCCTCGTGGACCTTTCGCATGAGGTCGAGGCCAATGCCACAATCGAGCCCGTCTTCATAGATTCCCCGGAGGGGAGGGAGATCTTAAGGCACAGCACCGCCCACGTCATGGCCCAGGCGGTTCAGGACCTCTACCCGGGGACGAAGGTGGCCATCGGCCCGGCCATTGAAGACGGCTTTTATTACGACTTCGATAGCGATAAGACCTTTGGCCCCGAGGAACTTACGGCCATCGAAAACCGCATGAAGGAAATCATCGCGAGCGACTTCCCCTTCGAGAGGAGGGAACTTTCTCGCGAGGAGGCGATCTCCCTCTTCAAGGGAATGGGCGAAGATTACAAGGTGGAATTGATCCGGGATCTGCCGGAAGAGGTGGCCACTGTGAGCATTTACACCCAGGGTGGGTATGTAGACCTCTGCCGGGGACCCCATCTGCCCCGGACGGGCTTGATTCGGGCCTTCAAGCTACTGAATGTCGCGGGGGCATACTGGCGCGGAGATGAGAGAAACAAGATGCTCCAGCGCATCTACGGCACCGCTTTTCCCCGGGAAGAGGAGCTCACCGAGTATCTCACGATGATCGAAGAGGCAAAAAAGCGCGATCATCGGAGATTGGGGAGGGAACTCGACCTCTTTCAACTCAACGACGAAGCGGGACCGGGGCTTGTCATCTTCCATCCCAAGGGGATGCTCCTCAGGTACATCATAGAGGAGTGGGAGAGGAAGGAGCACTTGAAGCGGGGATACCAGATGGTCATGGGACCCCAGATACTGAAGGAAGAACTCTGGAAGAGATCGGGGCACTACGACCACTACCGAGAGAACATGTATTTCACCGAGGTCGAGGGCCAGGTGTACGGCATCAAGCCCATGAACTGCCTTGCCCATATGCTCATCTACAAGTCTCGCATTCGCAGTTACCGGGATTTGCCCCTTCGCTTCTTCGAGCTCGGTACGGTGCACCGCCACGAAAAGACCGGTGTCCTCCACGGGTTGTTGCGGGTCCGTCAGTTCACCCAGGACGATGCCCACATCCTCTGCACGCCGGAGCAGTTAAACGATGAGATAACCGGGGTGGCAGATTTCGTAGCCTATGCCATGAAGATCTTCGGCTTCGACTACGAGGTGGAGTTGAGTACGCGGCCGGAAAACTCCATCGGTTCAGACGAGGACTGGGAGAGGGCGGAAAGTGCCCTGGAAAACGCCTTAAAGACGATGGTCATCCCCTATGAGATTAACGAAGGTGACGGGGCCTTTTACGGTCCGAAAATAGACTTCAAGATCAAGGATGCCCTGAAGAGGAAGTGGCAATGTGCCACCATCCAGTGCGACTTTACCCTGCCCGAGAGATTTGACCTGACCTACGTGGGGCCGGATGGCACACGTCATCGCCCCGTTATGCTTCACCGGGTAATCTTAGGCGCCATCGAGCGGTTCATGGGGGTTTTGATCGAACACTACGCCGGGGCATTTCCGGTATGGCTTTCGCCCGTGCAGGCCCAGGTGATGACGGTTTCGGAGCGACAGGTGCCCTACGCCGAAAAGGTGTTTCTCGCCTTGCAGGAAGCAGGCCTTCGGGTCGAGCGGGCCTTTTCCAACGACAAGTTGGGATACAAGATAAGAGAGGCCCAGATGCAGAAGATTCCCTACATGCTCGTAGTTGGGGACCGGGAGGTGGCGGAGGGCAAGGTGTCTCCCCGGAGGCGCGATGGCCAGAACTTGGGAGCCATGACGCCGGGAGAGTTTATCGCCCTTGTCCGGGATGATTGTGCACATTACCGATAAAACGTTTCAGGAGGTGACCTATAACCAAGGAATTAAGAATCAATAACGAGATCACGGCTCCCGTGGTTCGCGTTATTGAAGATGGGGTGCAGATTGGTATCCTCCCGATCAAGGAGGCCATAGAGCGGGCCGCCAAGGCAGGATTCGATCTCGTGGAAGTGGCGCCGATGGCCGATCCACCGGTGTGCCGGATCATGGATTACGGGAAGTTTCGTTACCAGCAGAGTAAGAAACTTCAGGATGCCAAGAAGAGTCAGACCATAGTTCAGGTTAAGGAGATCAGGCTCAGGCCAAAGACGGAAGAACACGACCTCCAGGTAAAGATAAAACACGCCAAGAAGTTCCTGGAGGACAAGAACAAGGTTAAGATCAACATGATTTTCCGGGGCAGGGAAATCGTATACACGGATATCGGGCGAGAGATCATGAACGTAATTCAGGAAGCCCTTTCCGACGTGGCGGTGATAGAGCAGCCGCCCAAGCTGGAAGGGCGGAGCCTGACGATGGTGGTCGCTCCGAAGAAGGAAAAGAAAGAAAAACCAAAGGGATAGTGGAGGAGATGAAACCATGCCAAAATTGAAAACTCATCGCGGCGCCGCCAAGAGGTTTTCCGTTACGGGGTCGGGGAAGATTAAGCGGAAAAGGGCTTATGCCCGCCATATTCTGACGACGAAGGACAGTAAGAAGAAGAGATTCTTGAGGCGTGCCGCTTACGTAGATAAGACGAACGCCTCGGCCATCAAGAAGCTGATTCCTTACCTTGTGTGAGTGAGAAATAAACTGCAGGAGATGAGAAGATGCCACGTGTGAAAAGGGCCATTACGGCCAAGAAGAAGAGAAGAAAGATTCTCAAGATGGCCAAGGGGTTTTTCGGTGCCCGGCGGCGATTGATAAGGACCGCGACGGAAGCGGTGGATCGGGCCTTGAAGTACGCCTACCGCGACCGGAGGCAAAGAAAGAGGGATTTCCGTAAACTCTGGATTGCCCGCATAAACGCCGCTGTCCGTGCAAACGGTCTCACTTACAGCCAATTCATGGAAGGAGTGAAGAAGGCGCAGGTGGAACTGGACCGAAAGATGCTTGCCGACCTTGCCATTAACGATCCGAAGGGTTTTGCCCGCATCGTAGAGCTCGCCAAGGAAAGTCGCGCGTCATGATAGAAGAACTGGAAGGGTTGCGGCAAGCCGCCGAGCGTGAACTGGCCGCAGCCCGAACAGAGGAAGAGCTTGCCGCTCTGAGGACCAAGTATTTAGGCAGAAAAGGCGAGCTTACCGCCATTTTACGCCATATTGGGAACCTCTCCCCGGAAGAAAAAAAGGCGGTAGGGAAGAGGGCAAACGAAATAAAAGAGATACTCACCGATAAGATAGAGGAGGCCTTAGGTAACCTTCGTGATAGGTGGCGACGGGAGCAGCTTACGAAAGAAAAAATAGACTGCACCTTGCCGGGCAGGAGGATACCCTTTGGACATAAGCATCCCATCACGTGTGTCCGGGAGGAAATCTGCGAGATATTCGGTCGGTTGGGCTTTTCCGTCGTCGAAGGGCCGGAGGTGGAGACGGATTACTACAACTTCACCGCCCTCAACATTCCACCCGATCACCCCGCCCGGGATATGCAAGATACATTCTACATCGAGGACGAGATTTTGCTTAGGACCCATACCTCGCCCGTCCAGGTGCGAACGATGGAAAAGATGAAGCCGCCCTTGAGGATCCTTTCTCCCGGGAGGGTTTATCGGCCCGATTCCGACGTGTCCCATACACCCATGTTTCACCAGGTAGAAGGCCTCATGGTGGATCGCGGGGTTACGTTTGCCGATCTCAAAGGGGTGCTTACCTACTTCGTCCACGAGATGTTCGGACCCACCACAAACCTCCGTTTCAGGCCCAGCTTTTTCCCCTTTACGGAGCCCAGTGCCGAGGTGGACATCCGTTGCGTCATCTGTGAAGGAAAGGGATGCCGCGTTTGTGCTCAGACGGGCTGGCTGGAAATCCTGGGTTCGGGCATGGTAGACCCGGCAGTTTTCGAGAAGGTAGGTTACGACTCAGAGACATTTACGGGATTTGCCTTTGGCCTCGGCATCGAGCGCATCGCCATGCTGAAGTACGGCATTGGCGACATCAGGCTGTTTTTCGAAAACGACCGGCGTTTCCTCGAACAGTTTTAGCGGGTAAGTTTATGAAGGTAAGCTTAAGATGGCTCAAAGACTACGTGGAGATTGATGTTCCGGCCCGGGAACTGGCCGAGATGCTCACCATGGCCGGAACCGAGGTGGAATCCATAGAGGAGTTAGGCGCAGGTTTTTCCGGTGTCGTTGCGGCCCGCATCCTTTCCGTTCGACCCCATCCCCAGGCGGACAAGCTCAAACTCTGCGAAGTAGATATGGGCAAAGAGGTCGTTCAGGTCGTTTGCGGGGCACCGAACGTGGCGGCCGGGCAGGTGGCCCCGCTTGCCACTGTAGGGGCGGAGATTCCGGGCGGTTACATCATTAAGGCTTCCACCATACGCGGCGAAGTTTCTTACGGCATGCTGTGTTCGGAGCAGGAGCTCGGCTTGGGAGAGGACCATTCGGGCATCATGGTGCTGCCCCCCGATACGCCCGTGGGAAAAGATTTAGGAGAACTGCTCGACCTCAAAGACACAGTTTTTGACTTGGCCATTACCCCCAATCGGGGAGATTGCCTCTCCGTCATTGGTGTAGCCCGCGAAATAGCCGCCCTCACAGGGAAAAAGGTGCGGCTTCCCGATTGGACGGTGGAAGAAAAGGGAGAGGCCATAGAAAAGGTGACCTCCGTGACCATCCTGGATCCGGATTACTGTCCCCGCTACTGCGCCCGTATCATCAGGGACGTAAAGATCAAGCCTTCCCCCCTGTGGATGAGGCGGAGATTGGAGGCGGCGGGCCTGAGGGCCATCAACAACATGGTGGACGTAACGAATTTCGTCATGCTCGAGATGGGGCAGCCACTGCATGCCTTCGATTATCGTTTCCTCGAGGAGGGGCGGATTGTCGTTCGCAAGGCAAAGGCGGAAGAGAAATTTGTTTCCCTCGATGAAAAGGAACGACGGCTAAAAGAGGGCACGCTTCTCATCTGCGATGGGGTGAAGCCCGTGGCCATTGCCGGCATCATGGGCGGCCTCAATTCTGAGGTGAAGGACGATACGAACACCATCTTGCTGGAGAGTGCCTATTTCCATCCACCGGCCATCAGGCGAGCGGCGCGGGCCTTGGGCATGTCCACGGATGCAGCTTTCCGCTTTGAGCGGGGGGTGGATCCGGAAGGGGTGGTAAAGGCCTTGAACCGGGCGGCGAAGCTCATGGCCGAGCTTGGGGAAGGTTACGTCCTGAAAGGTTACATAGATAACTACCCCCTCCCCGTTTATACCCCGAAGGATATCCCCTTGCGTCTGGGAAGGATCAACGGCGTGCTGGGCACGGACATAAGAGAAGGGGAGGTAGAGCGCATTCTCGAGGCGCTACAGATGGAGGTGCGAAAAGAACCAGCCGGCCGTTCGTGGCGGGTTACGCCCCCCTCTTACCGCCGGGATATTGAGAGGGAAATAGATTTGATCGAGGAGATTGCCCGGGTCTACGGCTACGAACACATCGGTGTAACCATGCCGCGACCCAGTGACGAACCGAAGGGTAAAGGAGAGGAAGAGAGGCTAAGAAATCTCTTGTATCCAGTGCTGATGGGGGCGGGCCTTTCGGAGGTGATCACCTACAGCTTCATCTCCGCAAATTTCCCTGATCAGTTGCATCTCCAGGGTGAAAAGGAGGCCCGCGAGGCGGTGAGATTGAGAAATCCCCTTTCCGAAGAACAGGCCCTCATGCGGACGAACATGGTCTATAGTCTCCTCGATACGCTGAGCAAAAACGCACGCTTGGGGGTGGGGGAGGTCAAGATCTTTGAGTTTGGGCGGGTCTATTTCTCCCGGGGGGAAGGAAAGACCCCACAAGAGGTGCCCGTGTGCGCCTGCCTTGTCTGGGGTGACCGGGTGGGGGATTCATGGCATTTCCCCAAGGAGCAGGCGGATTTCTATGATCTAAAGGGGGTGGTGGAAAACATCTTTGAGGTCCTCAAGCTGCCGGCGCCCATCTTCCAGGCGGCGGCTGCGAAGCCCTTCCTGCATCCCGGTCGCGCTGCCTGGATTTCGTGCGCCGGGGGTGAGGTCGGCTTCATAGGGGAGATCCATCCCGATGTCATGAGGGCGATGGACTTAAGGGGGCGGGCGGTCGTCTGTGAACTGAATCTTTCAAAACTCGCCGATTTGTCAAGGGAGGTGCGGGTATCCTACCGGGAGCTTTCTAAGTATCCCGGCAGTGTACGCGATGCGGCGTTCGTCGTTCCCAAGGAGATGGAGGCGGCCTCACTGTTAGAAATTGTCTTCCGTGAAAAAGAAGAATTGCTTGAAAGGGTTTTGGTTTTTGATGTATACGAGGGGCAAAATATCCCTCCCGGGACGAGGAGCATCGGGCTTCGGTTCTACTATCGGTCTCCAAAGCGCACCCTGACAGATGAGGAGGTGGCGAGGTCTCACGAGAGGCTGGTTAACGCCATTGTGAGGGAAGCAAAGGCAACACTCAGGGCTTAGAACGAAAAAATAGGAGGTAGATATGACGAAGATAGACATTATTCAGGAGCTTTACGAAAAACTTAACTTTTCCAAGAAGGATGCTGCGCGCATCGTAGAGTCGGTATTCGATATTATGAAAGATGCCCTGGCCCGGGGTGAAAAGATAAAGATTTCCGGTTTCGGGAATTTTATCGTCAAGGAGAAGAAGCCCCGGCGAGGTCGCAATCCCCAGACGGGTGAGGAGATCATCATTTCCGAGCGGAAGGTGCTCACGTTCAAATCGAGTCAGGTGCTGCGCAAGTCTTTGAACGGCTAATAGTCGCTATTTTAGCCCGGCACCCGTATGGAAGACCTGATCCCCGATAAGGCGTTTTTCCGCATCGGCGAGGTCAGCCGCATCCTAAACGTAAAGCCTTACGTAATAAGATACTGGGAGTCGGAATTCAGGACCGTTAAGCCCCGCCGGACTACGGCGGGGCATCGTGTTTATAGCCGAGAAAATGTTGAGGAGCTCCTTCTCATCCGGAAGTTGCTTTACGATGAGCATTTCACCATCCGGGGAGCGAAGGCGGAGCTTTCTCATAGAAAAGCGAGGCCCGAGAGGGATGTGCTCGCCGAGATAGAGGCGGGCCTGAAGGAGATTAAACGTCTCTTGGAGAAGTAGCCTATTTTTTCCTGGCGCGGGCGGCCCTCTTGGAGGCCTTGAGGGGGTTTATCTTCTGCGTCGTTTCTTTGAATTCCCTCTTTACGTGCGTAGCCATGGGGCAGATGCCCATGATCCAGCGGGCTGAGGGATCCGGGTATATTTGGCAGTAACGATTTCCCTCCCATTCAATGATCTTGGCGCACCCTTCGCATTTCTCGGAGATGGGTCGGCACTGGCCACCCAAAAAGGTACAGCCCTTCTTCCCCATGAAGGTGCATTCTATACCTGATTTTACCGTCTGGCAGATCATCTTTCACCTCATTTTTGAAATTCGGCGCGTACACTAATCAGAAAAATGAGTTTCTGTCAAGGAATAATCAGGCGCGTTGACTTTCCGTTTTTTTTCTGTTATTCGAGTTTTAAATCGTTCGCGCAGGGTGGAAGAGCCGGTAAAAAGACCTACATGGATAAAAGCAAACTCATCTCTATATTTTTTCGCTCTTTTCTTCTCAACGGGTCTCTGAACTTTCGGAAAATGCAGCATTTGGGTTTCTGCTTTTCCCTGCTTCCCCTCTTGCGAGGAAGGCAAGAAGAGAAGGCCTCCTTTTTGTTGCGCCATCTTCAGTACTTTTCCACCCACCCCTATCTTGCCCCATCCATAATCGGGTCGTCAGTAAAAGCCGAGCTAACAATTTCGGAAGGAGACGTAGGCGAAGTGGTCAGGATGAAGGAGGCCTTCATGGGCCCCTACGCCGCTCTCGGGGATCAGTTTTTCTGGGGCGGATGGCTTCCCTTGGTAGGCCTGGTGGCTTCTGGGCTCGCCCTGGTGGACGGGATGCTGGCCCCTCTTATGTTTGTAGTCCTATTCGTGCCCTATCAGCTTTGGATCCGCTGGAGGGGGTTTTTGGAGGGCTATCGGAGGGGGAAGGAAGGCTTTAGGTACCTTTATCGCCTGAATCTATCTGAGAAGGCCAAGACCGCCCGCCGGTGTTCGTTGATTGTTCTTCCCCTCGTTCTCTTTGTCTGGGCCCGATTTATGCATATGAATCAATACGAGTTTAGGTTACCCGTGATTGCCTATTACGGTTTGGGTTTTGCCGCATCCCTCGCAGGGTTTTTTCTTCTTCGCGCCGGCATTCCCCGCACCTTGATTTTCTATTTGGTGGTGGCGTTTTTTTGTCTACTATTGATATGACTTATGCGAAAACGGTCCAGGTGATAAATAGCCTGGGGCTACATGCCCGGGCAGCAGCCAAAATAGTAAAATTGGCGAGCGATTTTGTTTCGGAAATCACCCTGGAGATGGACGGAAACGAAGTAAATGCTAAAAGTATCTTAGGCATCCTGACCCTGGCCTGTCCGATGGGCACTATGATTACCATCGCTGCTCAAGGTCCCGATGCCAGGCAGGCCGTCGAGGCCCTGGAGGCCCTGTTTAAAGCCAAATTTCACGAGGAATGAAGACATTCTGAGATGAGAAACGTTGTACTAAAAGGAGTGCCGGCATCACCGGGGGTTGTAATCGGCCGGGCATACCTTTACGACCGATATGAATCTCAGGTCACTTATTACAATCTTGCCGACCCCCGCTTGGTAGAAAAGGAGGTACGTCGATTCAGGAAGGCCGTCCGGGCCGCTGAAATGGAGTTGAAAGGCCTGGCCAAGCGCCTGCGCACCCTTGAGGAACCCACCCCCGTTTACATTATCAACGTGCACCTCATGATTCTTCGGGATCGGAGTTTTATCGAGGGTATCGTTCGCCGCATCAAAGAAGAGAAAGTAAACGCCGAGTGGGCGGTCAGGGTGACGGTAGATCACTTGCGCGGCGTTTTCGAACGCATGGAAAACGATTATCTCCGGGAAAGATTCAACGATATCCGCTATGTCGGGCAGCTCATACTGAGGCATCTGGAAGGAAAGGTAAGCAAGACCCTCTTCCAGCCGGAAGAAAGGGTAATCGTAATTGCCCCCGACTTATCTCCGGCCGATACGGCCCAGATGATGATAGACCAGGTATTGGGGTTTGCAACCGATATTGGCAGCCGCACGTCTCATACGGCCATTGTGGCCCGCTCCATCGGTATACCGGCCGTCGTGGGGCTCGAGAGAATTTCCCAGATCGTGAGGACCAACGATGTCGTCATCGTGGACGGCACGGCGGGCGTGGTCATCGTGGACCCGGATCCGGAGGTGAAGCACAGGTACGAGGAGAAAAACCGCCTCTACCTCGAAGATCGCACGGAGTGCATGAAGTACGCTCATAAACCGGCGATTACAAAGGATGAATACCGCATAAGGATCGGGGGAAACATAGAGTTCGTGGAGGAAATACCTCAGGCCGTAAGCTACGGGGCGGAGGGTATTGGCCTCTACCGCACGGAGTTTATCTACATAAACAAGGAGCAGTTGCCCACGGAGGAGGAGCATTTTTCCATCTACCGCCGGGTGGTGGAATCGGAAGGTTTATCTTGGGCCACGATTCGCACCTTCGATCTGGGGGGAGACAAATTCTTTTCCGATCCCAAGCTGGCCAAGGAGATGAACCCCCAAATGGGGCTTCGGGCCATTCGGTTCTGCTTGAAGGAAGTGGACCTCTTCAAGGTGCAGCTGAGGGCCATCCTTCGGGCCAGTGCTTACGGAAAGACGAAAATCCTCTTCCCCATGATTTCCGGGGTGGAGGAGATTCGCGAAGCGAGGCGCATTCTCTCCGAGGTGCGGGCGGATTTGACAAAAGAGGGCATCCCCGTAGGGGATGAGGTGGAAGTGGGCATTATGATCGAGGTCCCCTCGGCGGTCATGGTGGCCGAGGCCCTGGCAAAAGAGGCGGATTTTTTCAGTATCGGGACCAACGACTTGATTCAGTATGCCCTCGCCATTGACCGAATCAACGAGAGGGTGAATTACCTCTACGAGCCTCTGCACCCGGCGGTTATCAGGATGATCAAGCACGTGGTAGATGTGGGACATCATATGGGGATACCGGTGGCTATGTGTGGGGAGATGGCGGGCGAGCCGTTGTACACGATGATTCTCCTGGGGCTGGAACTGGATGAGCTCAGCATGAATCCCCTGGCCATACCCAAGATGAAGATGCTAATCCAGCAGTCTTCCCGGATTGAAGCGCGCCGGCTGGTGCAAAGGGTTCTAAGGATGACGTCGGCTGAAGAGGTGCGGAAGTACGTCATCGACTTCATGTGCCACCGCTTTCCGGAGCGATGGATCTGCGAGGCGGATTGAAAGTTTTTCCTATGCTGAAATGCTACCACGAAAAGTTATACATCGGCCATGTGCCCCTCTACGGCCTTTTGAGGGATGTGCTGGCCGGGATTTCGTTCGATGAGGCTTACGTATCCACCCTAAAGCAACTCGGAGAAGAGGGCATCGTCGTTTATGCCTTGAAGGATAGGAGCCACCTGAATACCATCATTCTCTACGACCTTGCCCTCCGGACGGGCATACCCAGGCCCACGTATACCTTCGATGTGAACATGGTGCTCTGGCAGCCGGTGGAGAAGGCGTTGGGAGCCTTTTGGTGTGCCTTTGGCAGGCTCTTTTCTTCCAGGCTGAGAGCGGAAATGGCATCCCTCAAAGGGCTGGAGGAGGAATTGGAGCAGGGGGGACATGCCATCATCCATCTGGGAGGGGCAGAGTTCTTCGAGAACAGAAAAGTGGAAGAGGCCCTCTCGATGATTCTTGAAAAGGCGCCTTCCTATGGGAAGCCCATTTTCATTGTGCCCGTTATGATTACTTACGGAAGGAGGCGCGAGAAAGAGGAGGAGGGCCTGTTCAATATTCTCTTCGGGCAGTCGGATTATGCGGGTCCTTTGAGGCGCTTTCTTGCCTTTTTGCGCTATGCCACGAAGATAATCGTGATTCCCACCGAGGCCGTAAGGGTGGATGAGTTCATCAAGAAGTTCCGTCACCTTTCCCGCAAGGAGCAGGTGGAGGAGTTGCGGGGCCAGCTCCTCGAGGCCATCGATACGGAAAAGATAACCATGATCGGGCCAACCCTCAAATCCCGGCGGGAGATCATGGAACTCGTCATGCAGGATGGGGAAATCAAGAGGTACATCGGCGCGGCACCGGAAGGAAAAAGGGAGGCCCTGGAAAAGACAGCTCGCAGGTACATAGACGAAATCGCCGCCGGTTACGAAGAGGGCTTCATTTCCTTTTTCTATCGCTTCTTTACCTGGGTGTGGAACAACATCTACGATGGAATGGTGGTGGACAAAGAAGGCCTGGCCGAGGTGCGCCGCATATCGAAAAAGATGCCGTTCGTGGTGATCCCCTGTCACCGAAGTCACATCGATTACATCATCATTCATTACCTTTTTTACGAACATCACATTCAGCTTCCGTTTGTGGCGGCCGGGATCAATATGGCCTTCGGGCCTTTCAAGTACGTCTTCCGGCATAGTGGTGCCTTCTACATCAGGCGGAGCTTTCGGGGCAACGAGCTCTACCAGCTCGTCTTATCGCGCTACATCAAGGTACTCTTGAGCGAGCGGCTTCCCATCGAGTTTTTCATCGAAGGGGGGCGTAGCCGGACGGGGAAAATGGTCATGCCCAAGTACGGCTTGCTTTCCATGATTATACAAGCCTTTCAAGAGAAGGTAGTGGAGGACCTTGCCCTTATCCCCGTCTATGTGGGCTACGACCGCGTAATCGAGGAAAAGAGCTACATCAAGGAATTGGGCGGCATGCAGAAGACGAGAGAAAGTACCGTCGATATTGTAAAGAGTTCCCGCATCTTAAGCAAGCGCTACGGTCGCGTTTACGTAAACATCGGGGAGCCCATTTACCTTAAATCCTATCTCTCCCAGGTGTCTCCTGCCTTTGGTGAGCTTCCTGTGGAAGAAAGGCAAAGGGTCTATCGGAAGATAGGTTACGATGTGGTTACGGCCATAAACAGGGTGGCGGTTGTGACACCTTTCGCCCTGGTCTCCACGGCCTTTCTCGCCCACGATCGCCGCGGTATAAGCAGCGAAGAACTGAGAGAGATCCTGTTCGAGTTCTTCGACTATCTTCAGTATCGAAAGGCCAACCTGGCCGTGACCTTTGCCAACCGCGAAAGGGCCGTAAGCGAAGCCCTGAATCTATTTGAATCGGAAGGGCTTATCTCCCGCCTGGGTATCGAAGAGGAAGAAGATGCCGAGGTAGAAGAGACGGTTTACTGCCTGGAGGACGACAAGCGCATCGTTCTCGAATATTACAAGAATACCATTCTCAACTACTTCATCCCGATCAGCTTCGTGGCCAGCTCTATGATTTCCCACCACGCCGACACCATCGCCCTGGATCGGGTGATCGCCGATTACCAGTTTCTGAAGAAACTCTTCTGGCATGAGTTCATTTTCGACGACAAGCGCGATGACCTGGAAGAGGTCAACGAGGCCCTCCTGTATTTCCACGAACGGGGCGCCCTTACCCTCAAATCGGTGGCCGATGGTTCCTGGCTGGAAATAAAGGGCCGCGGTCGCTCTCAGCTTCGCCACTTTGCCGGGCTGGTGGCCAATTACGTGGATTCATACTGGATTGTCCTGCGCGGCCTTGCATATCTGAGGAAAGGACCTCGCAACGAGCGAGAGTGGATGAAGAAGCTCCACAAATTGGGAGAAAAGATGCTGAGAAAGGGGGAGGTAAGGCGGGCAGAGGCCCTCTCCCAGGCCAATTACATGAATGCCATTCATTTCCTCGAAGACGAAGGCATCATCGCCACCCAGGAAGTAGGGGGCAAGAAGGATCGCCGGGAATCCACCCTCTACACCTTGACGGGGGAAAAGAAGGCCCTCGAAATTCTCCGGCGCCGCATTTTCCGATTTATGTGAGCCTTTTTAGGCTGTAAAAAGCCTTGACCCCTCTGAATACCGCTGCTTGACCTAATTCCTCCTCGATTCTCAAAAGTTGGTTGTATTTGGCCAGGCGTTCGCTGCGGGAAAGAGAGCCGCTTTTGATCTGGCCGCAGTTGGCCGCCACGGCCACGTCGGCGATGGTCGTATCTTCCGTTTCTCCGGAGCGGTGGGAAATGACCGTGGTGTATCCCGCCTCCTTGGCCATTTGAATCGTTTCGAGTGTTTCCGTGAGGGTGCCTATCTGGTTTAGCTTGATGAGGATGGAGTTTGCCACCCCTTCTTTTATCCCCCTTTCCAGACGTTTCGGGTTCGTGACGAAGATGTCATCGCCCACGATCTGGACCTTCTTCCCCAAGGCGGAGGTGAGGTGGTGCCAGCCTTCCCAATCGTCTTCCGCGAGGCCGTCCTCCAGAGAGATGATGGGGTAGCGGGTGATGAGGTCCTCGTAAAAGCGTATCATATCGTCGGATGACTTCTTGGGTTTCTTTTCCGCCTTCAGGATGTATTTTCCGTGCTGGAAGAAAGAAGAGGCGGCGGGGTCCAGGGCGATGTAGACGTCCACCCCCGGTTTGTACTTGGCCTGTTCGATGGCCTGACAGATGAGAGAGAGGGCTTCCTCGTTGTTTTTGAGATCGGGGGCGAATCCGCCTTCGTCTCCTACGGCGGTGCTTAAGCCCCGATCTTTGAGCAGATTTTTCAGGGCCTGAAATACCTCGGCGGCCATACGCAGGGCTTCACGGAAATTGGGCGCCCCGGCCGGTACGATCATGAATTCCTGAAGGTCTACGTTGTTGTCCGCGTGCTTTCCCCCGTTGATCACGTTCATCATGGGAACGGGGATGTCTTTTGCCATGACGCCCCCTAGGTAGCGGTAAAGGGGAATCTCCAGCGCCTGGGCGGCGGCGTGGGCACACGCCAGGGAGACGCTTAGGATGGCATTTGCCCCCAAGTTCTTCTTCGTTTCCGTGCCGTCCAGGGCAATCATGGCCAAGTCTATTTCCCTCTGGCAGAGGGCATCCATGCCTATTATTTCCGGGGCAATCTTTTCGGTTACATTTCTTACGGCCTTTTCCACACCTTTCCCGAGAAATCTCTTCTTGTTTCCGTCGCGCAGCTCCAGGGCTTCGTGCTCACCTGTCGAAGCACCGGAAGGCACGGCTGCGCGGCCGACAACGCCAGAAAAGAGCTTTACTTCCGCCTCAATGGTGGGAAAGCCACGGGAATCGAGGATTTCTCTCGCATGGACTGCAATTATCTCCGTCATAATTGCCTCCTCTGAAAAGAAGTTTTGTTCCTTGTACTTGATTACGGCCCGCGAATCAACAATAAAGATACTCGATGGATTCTTTGGCCTCCTCGAATGAGATCTTTCGAGAAACATCTGGGGATGTTTCTCGAGGCACAAAACATCCTTGCGCGGTTTTGCTATCTTCGATAGAAGGAAGCATTATGGAGGCAAAGAAAGAGAAGGGCACGAAGCTCTACCATCATCTGAAGAAGTGGCTGGAAAAGGCGGTCATGGACTTCGGTATGATTGCGCCCGGGGACAAGGTTTTGGTAGGCATCTCCGGTGGGGCGGATAGCTTTGCCCTGCTCGATCTCCTCCTTAGTCCCATGGTATTCGTCCCTCCTTTTCAGGTTGCCGCCGTGCACGTGGATATGGGATTTGCGGGAAGTGAGGAGGATCGTCGGGTGGTGGAGACGTATCTTAAGACCCGCGGAATTCGCTACGTGGTCCATGAAACCGATTACGGTCCCCTGGCCCACAGCGAGATAAACCGGAAGAACCCCTGCTTTCTCTGCTCCCGCCTGAGGAGGAAAAGGATTTTCGAGACGGCGGAGGAGCTTCGTTGTAATAAAATTGCCCTCGCCCATCACCAGGATGACATCATCGAAACCCTGCTCATCAACCTGTTTTTCGGACGGGAAATCAGCACGATGGTACCCGTTCAGTCCGTATTCGGCGGGCGCTTCCATATCATCCGACCCCTTACGTACATCTCCGAGGAATTGATAAAAAAGTATGCCCGGGAGAAGGGATTTCCCGTGCTTCCCGAAAGGTGCCCTTCGAGTGCCACCTCCCGTAGGAGGTATATAAAGGAGCTCCTTTCGCGGCTGGAAAAGGAAAATGGCGAGATCCGCCACAACATCTGGACGGCCATGTTCCACGTCAAGCCCGATTATCTTCTGAAGAAGGGGGGCGTAAGGTGACAAAAGCAAAAGAAGGGGGTGTGAAGATCATCGCACAGAACAAGACCGCCCGGGTGAATTACAGTATCCTCGACACCTATGAGGCGGGTATCGCACTCACCGGAACGGAGGTTAAATCCATCCGGGAGGGACGGGTAAATCTGAAAGACAGTTACGCCGCCGTAAAGGACGGTGAGGTGTGGCTCTACGACATGCATGTAAGCCCGTACAGCCACGGGAACCGATATAACCACGACCCCTTGAGGCCCAGAAAGCTTCTCCTCCACAAAAGGGAAATAAAGAGGCTTTATGGGAAATCGCGGGAAAGGGGCCTTACGCTCGTGCCCCTATCCCTCTACTTCAAGAACGGGAAGGTCAAGGTCGCCCTGGGCGTGGGACAGGGAAAAAAGCTCTATGATCGGCGGGAGGAGATAAAAAGGCGGGACGATAAACGGGCCATGGAGAGGGCCCTCCGGGAAAAGAACCGTCGGTAAAGGCCGACGACGAGTTAAAGACCTCTGGATGTCAGCCTTCCGTCAGCAGGTCCTTTATTTTTTGCGAGAGGTCGTCCAGGCGGAAAGGTTTCTGCAAGAATCCCTTTACCCCTTGGTCGAGGATTTCCTTGGCCAGGCCGTTCAAACTGTAGCCGCTTGCGAGCAGTACCTTCACGTTGGGATTTATCTCCTTGAGGAGTGAGAAAGTGTCGCCACCACCCATCCCCGGCATGATCATATCCAGGATGATGAGGTCGATCTCTCGGTGTTGCTCCTTATAGATGGAGACGGCCTCTTCGCCGCTTTTCGCGGTTATTACTTTATAGCCCAATCCTTCGAGGAGACCGCGGGTCACGTCCCGGATGATTTCTTCGTCGTCCACGACGAGGATGGTACCCTCGCCGCGGCTGATTTCTGTCTTTTCCGTCTTTTCCAACCCGGGTGCCTCGCCGGTCGAAGCGGGCAGATAGATGTTGAAGGTCGAGCCGTGGCCTTTTTCGCTGTAAACCTTGATTACACCCCCGTGCCCTTTGACGATACCGTAAGCCGTGGCCAGACCCAGCCCCGTGCCCCGGCCCATCTCCTTGGTGGTGAAGAAAGGCTCGAAGATGCGCTCGAGGGTCTTTTCATCCATGCCCACGCCCGTATCCGTTACGGAGAATTTTACGTATCTACCTGGTGGTATGTTGAAGTAGGCAATATGCGTTTCTTCGAGGACACAGTTTTCCGTGGTTACATAGATGGACCCTCCTGCCGGCATGGCCTGCCAGGCATTGAGGAGGAGGTTTAGTACCACCTGTTCGATCTGCCCGCGGTCCACCTCGACGGGCCAGAGGTCTCGCGCGTAGTTTTCGTGGATGACGAGTTCCTTCTTCGTGCGCCCGAACATCCGCACGGTGTTTTTCAAAAGTTCGTTTAGGTTGGTTTTTTTGACCTCGTATTTGCCGCCCCGGGCAAATCCCAAGAGCTGGCGGGTAAGTTCGGCCCCGCTCTGAACCTGAGATTCGATGGCCTTCAGTTTCTCGTAGTGGGGGTGCGCCGGGTCGAGGTCGAGAAGCATAAGAGAGGTATACCCTTGAATGCCCATGAGAAGGTTGTTGAAATCGTGCGCAATACCCCCGGCCAGGGTGCCGATGGCCTTGTACTTCTGGGACTGATAGAGTTGATGGGAGAGCTTTCTGGCCTCTTCTTGCATTTGCTTTCTTTCCGTGACGTCCTTCACGGTGCCTCTGAAACCGATGGGGTTTCCCATTCGGTCGTACATGAGGGAGGCGGAGATGTCCACGTAGCGAACCTCCCCGCTGGGTCTCATGACCTCGTGTTCGAAGATCTTAATGGGGATCCTCGTGCGGTATAGTTCTTGGTATGCGGCGCGCACCCTCTTGGCCTCATTTTCCGACGTGTAGGTTTTGTAATTGAGACCCACGAGCTCTTCCCTTTTCCGCCCGAGGATCCGGGCAATGGATTCGTTAACGAAGGTGAGGGTGCCCTGAAGGTCGTTTTCGAAGTAGCCGTCGTCCATATGCTCGACGATACTCCGGTACCGCTGCTCGCTTTCCCGCAAGGCCTCTTCGTATTTCTTCCAGGCACTGATATCGCTTGCCGTCTCCACGGCGCCGATGACCTTTCCTTTTTTATCCGTTACCGGATAGCTGCGATAGAGCCAGGTACGGCCTCGTGAATCGGTGCGGTCGTGCAGGCACTCGATGCGCTCTTCCATGCTCCTTTTGGCCGGGCAAGTTGGGCAGGGTTCCTTTCGGCCGTAGAGGGCCTCAAAACACGTCCGACCTTTGAGCTCTTCGTCTCCTTTCTTGAAGTAGGCCTTGATGGCCCGGTTGGCAAACTTGATCCGAAGCTGGTCATCGAGGAGGAGGACGTGATCCCTCACGCTGTCTATGATGGCCTGTTTTTCATTGTCGGACGTCTCCAAGGCGCGGACCTTCTCTTCCAGCTCCTCTTTGGCCGCTTTAAGCTCCGCCGTCTTTTTTTCCACCAGGGCTTCGAGTTCGGAGGTGCGCTTCCTATAGGCATAAGAGGTTACGTCCTCCAGGGCGAGGATGGTCGTTTTTCCTGCCGCGGGGGAAACCTCGGAGATATGGAGGCGGCATTCCTTTTCCTTCCCCGATTTGGTTACCACTTTCACGTAAGCCACGGGATCTAAATAGTCTTCGGTAAGAGAGGGGATGAGTTTTTCGATGTCTTCTCCCAAAAGCTCGGTCGGGGACCAGCCGGTCATCCTCTTTAGTAAGCTGTTGGCAAAGAAGATGCGCCTTCCTCTTACGCCCAACAGGGCAATAGGGGCGGCCTCGAGCAGGGAAAGTAGCATCTCCTGCCATGAATCGCCGAGCGCGGCCGTTTCAAGGTGTAAGGCGGCTTCGCCCGGCCATTTATCGCCTTGTTTAGTCATAGTAGCACCTACATATCAAAAATGATGCCAGTATCCATCCTTGGATGCGCGGTTTCTTTCTATGGCTGAAGAGGCTGATTTTCGCGAGGGTGGGTCACTAAGGTTCTGAGCCAGACAAACTTAAAAACCAAACCTCCTTCAGGGGTCCTTCCTTGGCCCGTCGCCTAAAAAAGGCGAGGGGTAATTAGAATGGAGGGTGGGAAATGTCAAGAAAATTTTTGGGGACGATTTTTTGCCGGATATTTGACTGGGTAGCGTCATTATGTTGACATTCTGAGGTGCGTGAGGTACAAAACGTATCGACGCAGCGGGTAACTTTTGTGGCATGGCGATTGCTCATATAGTTTCATACGAAATTCGTTATCGGCCTTAAGCGCAGGGGGGGTTTTGACGCCGGGCGAGCAATTTTTTCGGCAACTCGTGGAGCAGGCGCAAGAAGTGGTCGTCGTCTTGGACGAAAAGGGCCGGATTAGCTACGTAAATAAGCGTTGGTCTTTCTTCACAGGGTACACGCCTGAAGAGACGGTCGGCCGCCTGGCCACGGACTTCATCGACGAGAAGGAAAGAAGGAGGGCGGATCTGGATTATTCCCGGGCCCTGGGAACCGACGGGGCACCCGTGTCTAATCATTTCACGGTGCGGGCCAAAGATGGCTCAAGGATCATCTTTTCCGGTGTCGGGCGAAATTTTCTTTCCGATCCCGTCATCAGGGGATTTGTGATGTACATCCACCCGGTGACGGAAGCAAATGAGTACGCCGAAAAGTTGAAATTGATGGGCGAACTCGATGAAAAGGTCCGCCTGCAGGACTCCCTGAGGGAAAGTGAAAGGAAGTTTCGCAGCCTGGTGGAGAATTCCGTCTTCGGCGTCTACCTCCTTCAGCGGGGCAGGTTTGTCTACGTAAATCCCCGCTTTGTGGAGATGACGGGCTACAGCGTGGAAGAGCTCATGAACCACGTGGGACCCGAAAAGATCATCCATCCCGATGACCTGCCCATGGCGACCAAAAGCCTTCGGGAGAGATTGGCGGGCATCAAACCCGTAGACCATTACTTCTTCCGCCTCGTCACCAAATCGGGGGAGATAAGGCATATGGAGGTATACAGCTCCCGGATGGAATACCGGGGGAAGCCGGCCGCCATCGTTTCCCTGATCGACGTGACGGAAAAGCTCGCCCTCGAGGAGCGTCTAAGCCGGGTGGAGAAATTGGAAGGCATGATCAGTGTGGCCGGTGGCGTGGCCCATGACTTAAACAACGTCCTCGGCGCCCTCTTCGGTTACACGGAACTCCTCACGCTCAAGGTGGGAGAAGATAGCCCTTATACCCCGTACTTGACAAAAATCATGGAAAGCAGCCGCCGAGGTGCCGCCATCGTAGACGATTTGCTTACCCTCACGAGAAGGGGCGTAAGGCAATCCCAGCCAGTAGATGTCAATGAGGCGGTGAGAAAGTATCTGACCACCCCCGAATACGAACGCCTCCGCCTTCATCACCCCCAAGCCCGCCTCGAGGTAAACCTCGAAGACAATTTACCTAAAATTACTGGCTCTTACATCCACATTTTAAAGTCCATCATGAACCTCGTCTCGAATGCCGTGGAGGCCATGCCCGAGGGTGGCACGGTTAAGGTACGCACGTTTAGCTTCAAAAAGGAGGGTCCGGAGGCAGGTGAATTCGTCGTTCTGGAGGTGGCAGATGAGGGGGTGGGAATCGGGGAGGAAGATATGAAACATATCTTCGAGCCCTTCTACACGAAGAAGGTCATGGGGCGAAGTGGGACAGGCCTGGGACTCACCGTGGTTTGGTCCACCGTGCGCGACCATGGGGGCTATATCGAGGTAGAGAGCAAAAGGGACGCCGGGACCGTTTTCCAACTCTTCTTTCCCGTAAGGAAAGGGGAGGAGAGGCCCGTTGATTCAGAAACGGAATCAGCATTCAAGGGGAAGGGAGAAAAGATCCTCGTGGTGGATGATGTGCCCGCGCAGCGGGACCTCGCCCGGGTGATCCTTTCGGCGGTAGGGTACGAGGTGGAGGAGGCGGGAAGTGGCAAGGCCGCCATAGAAAAGGTGAAGAAAAGTCACTACGACCTCGTCATTATCGATATGCTCATGGAACCGGGTCTCGATGGGCTCGATACGTACCGGGGCATGCTCATGCACCGTCCCCATCAGAAGGCAATTATCGTAAGCGGTTATGGGGAGACGGATCGCGTGGGCGAAGCCATGCGCTTGGGAGCCGGCTCATTCCTGAAAAAGCCCTACAGTCGCCGGGAATTACTTCAGGCCGTCCGAGATGTCCTC
>DAORXN010000023.1:0-31249 GCA_035358955.1 Syntrophales bacterium
CTCTTAATCAGTGGGTCGCGAGTTCGAGCCTCGCAGGGCCCACCAATGAAATCAGGGGGTTGCGAGCTTGAGATAAGCTGGCAACC
The DNA here is from genome assembly GCA_035358955.1 of Syntrophales bacterium. GTDB lineage: Bacteria > Desulfobacterota > Syntrophia > Syntrophales > UBA8958 > JAOAFE01. Next base: position 87 of record DAORXN010000023.1, read on the forward strand.
CCTCGATGGTACCCTCCCGTGATGAGAAGCCAGGGGGAATTCACCGCCCATAGGGCCTTAAAAAAGGCCGGCACCCGGCTCGAAAACCGTGACATCCAAGCTGAATAGTTCGTTCTTTAGTTTGCATGGGACAGAGCCGATCGCTCGAATACTTCTCTTTATCATCAAAAATGAAATGCCCCTTTGCCCATCTTTCTTCCATGAATAGGCTTGCCCCATATAGTCAAATTCCTAAGCGCCCTGCGTCGCGCCGGTCGCATACAATGCCTCATAAAATCATCGCTCCCCAAAAGGGGTAGAATTTGACTGAAAAGGCTGCTAAACATGCAAATGAGGGCGCTACCTGAAAGTTCTACCCTATTTGGGTATCCTTTTCGACCGGATTTGATTATTAGTAAGGATCTCCTTGAACTTATCTAAGATGTAAGGAGGAAGTATGGGCAAGAGAGTGATTATTGTTGGTGGGGGAGCCGGCGGCGCTTCCGCAGCGGCGGAGGCGAAGCGAAATGATCCATCCTTGGAAATACTCATCGTGGAAAAGGGGAAATTCATTTCCTTTGCCGCCTGACCTATGCCTTACTACATCGGTGATGTAGTAAAAAGCCATGAGGCATTGATTGCGCGAACGCCGGAAAAATTTGAATCGTCGGGGGTAAAGGTCATGCAAGAGGTGGAGGTTACGGGCATTGATTATAAGGGTGGCTGGGTGGAAATTTCCCGCGGCGAAAGGAAATTTTTTGATGTGTTGGTGTTTGCGACTGGGGCGAAAGTCGTAACCCCGGAGATAGAGGGAATTAACCAACCGGGCGTATTTTTTCTCCGAAATCTTGAAGATGCCATAGCCATAAAGAAATGGATTAAAGATCAAGGCGTAAAAAGGGTGGTAATTTTGGGCGGAGGTTTCATTGGCCTTGAGATGGCAGAATCGCTTCGGACGGCCGGTATGCAGGTAACAATTCTTCATCGGGATAATCTGCCGGCCAAAAGGTGGAACCCGGAGTTTTCTTCCTGGATGAGGGACACGTTACACGAAAAAGGGGTCGAGTTCGTACCCCGGATCAACGTGACGGGGATAGGGAAGAAGGAAACGGGCAACCTTCGCGTTCAAACGACGGAAGGTGACTGGGAAGCAGAGATAGTCATTATAGCGATCGGTGTCAGGCCGGAGGTGAGTTTGGCCCGGTCGATCGGCGTCAACATTGGAAAGACGGGGGCCATTGCCGTTGATTTCGGCCAACGGACTTCCCTAATCAATGTTTATGCCGTTGGTGACTGTACCGAGGTCTTTCATCGGGTCAGTAAAAAATGGGTGCACTTTCCTTTAGGTGATATTGCGAACAAACAAGGGCGGGTGGCAGGAAGGAACATCGGCGGCAGACCCCTAGTCTTTGAAGGGATAGTGGGTGCCCAATCTTTTCGCCTCTTTGATCTCGAGTGCGCTGCCACCGGCCTATCCGAGAAAGAAGCGGAAGAAGCCGGCTTTTCACCCATAAGTACCATCGTATGGGGGAGTGCCACGGCCAACGCCCTTGGCCGCAGGCGACTCGGACTCCAATTAATCGCCGATCGTGCCAGTGGAAAACTGTTGGGTGCTCAGGCGGTGGGATTGGCCGGGGCGGTCGGTCGGATCAATGCCTTATCCGTTGCCCTCTGGTCGGGGATGAATCTAGATCAGATTGGGTATTTGGATTTTGCTTATGCCCCGCCTTTCGGTCCCGCCTGGGACATCGTTCACGTGGCAGCGCAGACTTTAAAGAGGATGATTTAATCCGTCCTTCGAATAGGTTTTACGGGAACTTAGGGCAAGCGGCCCGCTTCCTTAAGTGGGGTAAGGATTTGCTGGATTTTGGGCCATGCTTCAAGGGCCGCCTTTTCCCCTTCGAGGATGGCCTCATGCTTCTTGGAGAGATCGCTCGAAGAAATGTAGCCAACCCGGGGTCTTATCACAATGTCGGCCCGTTTTAGCTGACTTTCCGAAATTTTGGCCTGCATGATATCGATAGACTGTAGGATGGTTTCAATCGTGCCTTTGGGTAAGGAACCACTGATGCCGGATGATATATCAACGGCTATTACTACTTCTGCCCCCATTTTTCTCGCAAAATCGACGGCCACGGGACTCACCACTCCCCCATCCACGTAAGTACGGCCGGCAATTTTTACGGGCTGGAACACGCCCGGAATCGAGCAGCTCGCCCTCACTGCCATACCCGTATTGCCGCGGGCAAAGCCCACTTCCTCCCCCGTTCCGAGATCGGTTGCGATGGCGTAGAAGGGGATCTTGAGGCGCTCGAGGGGGGTATCATTGACCAATTTGTTGACGTAAATTTGCAACCTTTCTCCTTTAATAAATCCGTTATCGGGTAAAACGAGATCGAAGACCTGATCCCTTTCCAGGGAAAAGGCGATAACTTGAAGTTGGTAGGCATTGTAGCCGTAGGCGTAGGCCGCGCCCACGAAGCTTCCAGCGGACGTGCCGACGATCATGTGGATAGGTACCTTGTTGGCTTCCAGTATCTTGAGCACCCCCACATGGGCGAAACCCCTGGCCGCACCGGCACCGAGGACGAGGGCGACTTTGGCCGGTTTGACCGCGGGAGGCGGAGTGACCACCTTTGGTTCGCAGCCGCTCAGTATGAAATGGATAAGAGATAAGATGGTGATGAAAATAAACGATTTCTTTGCTTTTCTGATCATAGAAAGCCATATACCCCGGAAAAATTTTTTCGACAAGATGAATATTTTCTCTTGACATTACATAGCCCCTCTGCTACGTAGCGCACGGCCGCTTGGATCCGAGTTGATCGGACTGGGACGGGAGAAAAGGATTAAGAGTGCTGAAATTATGGCCTCCCGTCTTTAATGCGACGGCGAGGCTTTTTTTTGGTGGGGAGAAATGGAAGTTATTCGAACGGTAAAGGAAATGCAGGAAAGGGCGGAAAGCCTTAGGCGTTCGGGCCAAACCATAGCGTTTGTGCCGACGATGGGCTACTTCCACGAGGGCCATCTAAACCTCATGCGAGAAGGAAGGAAGAGGGGAGACTACCTCGTCGTAAGCATTTACGTTAACCCTACGCAATTCGGCCCCCACGAAGACCTGGATCGATATCCGCGAGACTTCGAAAGAGATCATAAACTGGCAGAAAGTGTGGGGGTAGATGCCATTTTCTACCCTGCCGACGAAGAGATGTATCCTTCAGGTTATCAAACTTACGTCACGGTCGAGCAAGTGACGCAGAACCTCTGCGGCCTTTCCCGCCCCGGCCACTTTCGTGGGGTAGCCACCGTCTGCTGCAAGCTTTTCCACATCGTTAAACCCCACTTTGCCATATTCGGAAGGAAGGATTTTCAGCAGCTCGTCGTCATTAACCAGATGGTACGAGATTTGAATATAGATTTACAGGTAGTCCCTATGCCGACGACGAGGGAAGCGGATGGATTGGCTATGAGTTCGCGGAATGTCTATCTAAGCCCAGAAGAAAGGGAATCCGCCCTTTCCCTGAGCCGGTCACTAAAGATGGCAGAGCAGATGTACGAGGCGGGTGAAAGAAAGGTTGAAAAAATTACGAAACAAGTTGAAAATTTTATCCAATCTCATCCGTTCACGAAGATAGACTATGTAAAGATATGCGATGTCAATACCATGATGGACATAGAAGGCGAGATAGATAAACCGGCGGTCATGGCTCTTGCCGTGTTCGTGGGAAAGACGAGGCTCATCGACAGTCACGTGTTAGGAGAGGCGATAGCCTTTTAGCCCGCCGGTAAATAAAAAAAGGGTGCTGGTTATGCAAAGATTTATGTTGAAATCCAAGCTTCACCGGGCGAGGGTAACCGACGCGAATCTTCATTACGAAGGTAGCATCACCATTGACGAATCTCTTATGGAGGCGGCCGATATCGTACCCTATGAGGAAGTTCACATCTACAACGTGAACAACGGGGAAAGATTTACCACCTACGTAATCAAGGGGAAGAAGGGCTCGGGAACGATCTGCTTAAACGGTGCGGCGGCACGGAAGGTAGCTGTGGGGGACCTCATCATCATTGCCACTTATGCAACGGTCGAGGAAGAGAAGTTGAAGGGCTGGAAACCCCGGTGTGTGCTCTTGGATGCGGAAAACAAGATTAAGAAAGTTCAGTAGAGATCATGGGCATCAAGTGATGCTCGGGTAAGGGGAAAATATTTTCAGTACGGGCAGGTTTTTTCCTGCCCGTCTTTGTTTGACTATGGCAAAAAGCAAGTTCATTCAGAAATTTAAGCAAACTTTCCTCGCCGGTTTGGTGGTGGTGATTCCCATCGGAATCAGCATCTACACCCTGTTTTTCATCATCGACCTGATAGACGGCATCCTCGATATACTTCCTCGCCAAATCCACCCCGACCATCTCATCGGATTTCACATTCCCGGTCTGGGGGTCATCGTAACGGCCTTGATTACCCTTCTTGCCGGGGTCATCATTAGGAGTTACCTGGGGAAAAAGCTATTGGTGTGGGGCGAGAAATTTTTCCATCGCATTCCCATCGTAAGAACGATTTACGATGGATCAAAGCAGGTCATAGACAGCTTAATCACGAACCGCAAGAAGGGGTTTAAGAAGGTGGTGTTGGTCAAGTTCCCCCATACGGGGCTGTATAGCCTTGGCTTTGTGACGGGAAACACGCCTCATCGTGTAAAAGATGGGGTAGAAAGCGAATTTATAAATGTCTATGTCCCCACCACGCCAAACCCTACTTCCGGTTACCTCGTCTTAGTGCCACCCACCGATGTCGTAGAAGTAGATATGTCTGTAAACGAGGCTCTAAGTTTTATCGTTTCCTGTGGCCTCGTTCAGAAGTCGGAAATAGAAGTGGATAAAAGGCTTGATTAGACCTTATTTGCCGTGTTAATAGCCTTCACGTAGTTCTAATTTTCAGCCAAGGAGGAAGAAGGTAGTGTCATATCAACCGATCGATCCATCGTTACCGTACAAAGTAGCGGACTTATCGCTGGCCGAATGGGGGCGAAAGGAGATGGAACTCTCGGAAAACGAGATGCCGGGCCTCATGGCGATCCGAGAGAAATACGGACCCCTAAAGCCTCTTGCCGGTAAGAAGATAATGGGCAGTTTACATATGACGATTCAGACGGCCATGCTCATCGAAACGTTGAAAATCTTGGGTGCTGATATCAGATGGGCGTCGTGCAACATATTCTCTACTCAAGATCACGCTGCCGCAGCCATTGCAAAGGCGGGTTCGGCCGCCGTTTTTGCCTGGAAGGGCGAAACGCTCGAAGACTACTGGTGGTGTACAGAGCAGGCCCTCACGTGGCCAGACGGCTCGGGACCGGACCTGATCGTGGATGATGGCGGCGATGCCACTTTGTTCGTGCATCAGGGGGTAAAGGTGGAAAGAAATCCCCAACTTCTCGAGAAAAATTATGAAAATAAAGAGATGGCCATCCTCATGGAGCGCCTACGCCATAGCTTTGCCGCCGATAACACCAGGTGGCAAAAAGTAGCGCAGCGCATAAGAGGCGTGTCGGAAGAGACGACCACCGGTGTGCATCGCCTCTACCAGATGGAGAGGGTCGGGGAACTTCTCTTTCCTGCCATCAACGTCAACGACTCGGTTACGAAGTCCAAGTTTGACAATCTTTATGGCTGTCGGGAATCCTTGGTGGACGGCATAAAGAGGGCAACGGACATCATGATTGCCGGGAAGACCGTCGTGGTTTGCGGCTACGGTGACGTGGGTAAGGGTTGCGCCCAGTCTATGAGGGCCTTGGGGGCGAGGGTCATTGTCACGGAAGTCGATCCCATCTGCGCCTTACAGGCCGCCTTGGAAGGCTATGAAGTAAAGACCCTGGAAGACGTGGTTTCTTACGCCGATATTTTTATCACCGCCACCGGATGTTGTGATGTCATAACCGGAGAGCATATGGAGCAGATGAAGAACGAGGCGATTGTGTGCAACATCGGTCATTTCGATAGCGAAATCTCCATGACTTACCTGGAAAACAACCCCCGTTGCAAAAAGCAACCGATCAAGCCCCAGGTTGATAAGTGGACCCTCGCCTCGGGGAGGTCTATCATCGTGCTGGCGGAGGGTCGGTTGGTTAATTTGGGGTGTGCCACGGGTCATCCCAGCTTCGTCATGAGCGCAAGCTTCACCAATCAGTGCCTGGCCCAGATTGAATTGGCCACGAAGGATTACCAGCCGGGGGTGTATACCCTGCCTAAGGTTTTAGATGAAGAGGTGGCGAGATTGCATTTACCCCGCCTCGGGGTGAAGCTTTCGAAGCTGACCAAGGCCCAGGCCGATTACATAGGTGTTCCGGTAGAAGGGCCTTATAAACCCGATCACTACCGATATTGATTAGGTGGGAACCCGTCGGGCCAAAACAATGCTCACCGCGAGGAAGAGCAGATTGGTGACCCAGGGGGCAAGCCATGGGGGAAGGGCCCCGGAACGCCCCAGGGAAAGGAAGAAGGCAAACACCAACCAATAAGAAAATCCGATCACTGCACCTAAGGTAATGCCCTGGGCCAAGCCACCGCTCCTTTCCGCCCGGATGCCAAAGGCGAGCCCAATGGGAACGAGGATTAGTCCGGCGAGACTGAAGGCAATCTTTCCATGAAGATCGGCCAGATAAGGGGTAGTGTCGTACCCTTCGCCTTTTAGCTTCTTCACGTAAAGATAAAGGTCTTTGAATCCCATCCGGTCGGGGCTTTTTTGGGCCGTGAGAAAATCTTCCGGCGTTTCGGAGATGGGGGCCTTCATGGCCTTTAGATATTCGACTAAAATTTCCCCATTCTCGGAGAAGGAGATGAACTGTACCTTCACGAGCTCCCAGCCACTACCCTTCCAGGTGGCACTGTCGGCATTGATAATGGACCTAAGTTGAAAGTTGCGGTCTATGAGGTGCAAGGTTACCCTGCGCAGGGTGAGGTTTTTGGGATCGAGGAGACTAAAGTTGTAGATGCCCTCGGCTCCCCGATACCAGATTTGGTTTTGCACAAAAGTCCCGTGCATTTTTTCCTTTTTCACCTCCACCGTGAGGATCCTTTCTGCCCGATCTTTAGCCGAGGTGGCGATGTATTCGGAAAGGAAGAAATTGAAGGGGATGGCGATGATGGCGGTGCATACGATAGGAAGGCTGGCCCGGTAAATACTCGTACCGCTTGCCTTGAGGGCGACGATTTCATTGGAACGAGAGAAATTTCCTAACGTTATGAGGGTGGAAAGGAGCATAGAGGCAGGTATCATCTGGGAGAAAATAGAGGGGGTCAAGTAGTAAAAGTACCGCAAAATTTGCATAAGTGAAGCGTGGTTGCTTAAAAACATCCTTACCTTTCCGAAGAAATCTACGATCACGAAGCATAAGCTCAAGCCCACGAGCATGAAGGCAAAGAAGAAGACAAACTGTTTCAGTATGTACCGATCGATGATTTTCATAGGTGGCGTTTCAGAAACCTTTTAATTAGTGCGGAAGGTGAGATTTCCATCGCGGCCCAAAGGAGGGAAAAAGTGCCCAACAGGCTCAAGAAGATATTGGGCAGCCAGGCACCCAAGAAGGGATGAATCACCCCTTCTTCGCCCAAGGCCAGGCCCCACCCCCGCAACACATAATACGCAAGAACCACCATGAGCCCTATGGTAAAGCCTCGGTACCGGGCGGCCCGATGCTTCTTTATTCCGCTGGGAATCGCCACGATTGCAAAGAAGATACTGGCAAATGGAATAGAAAGCCTTTCGTAAAGTTCCATTTCAAGTTCACGTTTCTCTCTTTCTTCGATATCCCTTGATTTCATGTGTTTCTTTAATTCCTCCACCGACATCTCGCGGCTGGCCTTCTTTTTCATACCTTCCGTAATGGAAGGTCCGAAATCAAGCTTGACATCGTATTGTTTGAAGTCGAGGCGCCTGTATTTTTCTGCCGCTTTCTCCGGCATGTGTATGCTCCCGTCTTGGAGACGCAAGGTGACGCTCATGGTTTTCTCGTTGCCGATGAGGAAAGCTTTATGAGCGACGATGGATACAGGCTTTGCGCCGTGGCGAAAATCGGAAATAAAGACGCCTTCCAGGAATTCGCCATTGGCGGGAACCCTATCGGCGTAAAGGACAATGCCGGAAAAATCGTCGTTGAAGGTCTTTTCTACGATGCCGGCCGTCGCTTTTTTGCAGGCCAGATTGTACATGAGGTGATGGACCTTAAAATTGCCCCAGGGAAGGACAAAGTAGCTGTTGGAAAGCGCAAGCACGAAGACGAGAAAGGCCACCATGAGGACGGGCAGGGATATCTGATAGAGGCTCATGCCCGAAGTCTTCAGAATGGTAAGTTCATTGTCGGATGAAAGCCTCCCCAAGGCTACGAGAATGGCAAAGAGCAAAGATATGGGGAGGCTATACAAAAAAAGGGAGGGCAGAAGAAGGCAGATAAAGAGCATGATCTCCCCTAATCCGATTCCTTTATTGATGATAAAATCCACCACCTGGAATATGCGCCCCAGAAGCAGAACTACGGTTATGACGGTGAGGATGAGGAAGAAGGAAGAGAGTATCTCCTTTACGAGGTAGCGATTTAATATCAATCGCATCGAGGGCACGTTCAGGAGGTGAGTTTCAGATTGTCAATGTAGGGCGGATCGGCCGTTTGCATGAGGTCAATGATGTGTTGATTCATCCTCTTCTTGAGTTCGCCGAAGATACCCCTTTTTTTCTGAAAGGTAGCGGCAAAGGCCTTGGCCTCGGCCATGAGATCGGCCTCATCCTTACAGGCCTTGGTGATCACCTTGCTTTCCTCCAGTTCTTTGGCCACCATCCTTTTTCCCGTAAATATGGCTTCTTCCATTTTATAGGTAGGGAAGGCTTTCTTAATCTGCGCAATCATGGAGGGGAGAAAGGGGATATCTATATCCACCTCGGGGAAACAGAAGAAACCGCGATCGGACTTCATAAAGCGGAAATCGCAGGCACAGGCTAAGATGCTTCCATCTCCGAAGGCGTGGCCGTTTATGGCGGCGATAACAGGGGTGGGGAAGAGGAGGATTCTTTTGAACACGTCGTTTGCCCCGTAAATAAAATCTTTGATTCCCTCTTCATCGCCCATCTGAATGTGCTCCATCATCCAATTAAGGTCTATGCCTAAAGACCAATTTTTTGCGTCGCTGGAGTGGATGACAACCGAATGAATTCCGGCATCTTTTTCAATTTCGTCAAAGGTCTTAAGCATAGCTTCATTGAAAGCCGGATTGAATCTGTTTTCCCCGTTGTTCATGGTGAGCACGGCCACGGTTTCCTCTTTTTTCCATTCTACAATGGCCATCATTGCACCTCTCGATGAATTTGGAAGTCCCATAGCACAGGCAAGATACCTTTTCAACCGTCCCTTTTCATGCGGAAAAGGCTTTCATTAAAGCGAATTTAATTTGAAGGATTGACATTCTTGATAAACCGCGATAAGGGTAACCTGCTATAAAAGCACCTGCATGGAGAAAAGCGGATTGTAGGTGTGAATTTTGATTGAGGGGGCAATCTTTATGGAAGATTACAGAAAATTCGTAGACAGCCAGTACAGGCGCTTGCTCGAACAATGTAAGATTCACCTGGATCAATTGGAACGAGGATACCCGGAGCCGAGAGAGGACTTTCATGCCTTGTTGAAGGAGAGGGGGGTATCCCGAAGGGATTTTCTAAAGTGGACGGGTCTGATGACGACGGTCCTGATGCTGCCGCCCATGTTTAAACCCATGGTCGCGAGGGCGGCGGAGAATTTCAGTCGCATACCGATCATCTGGCTCCACTTCGCCGAGTGTACGGGTTGTAGCGAGGCAATTCTGCGCTCCTCTTACCCGAATGTGGACGATATTTTGCTTGAAACCATCTCCCTTGAATACCACGAAACCCTCATGGCCGCCGCTGGGTATCAGGCAGAAAAGTGCCTGGAAGATGCTATGGAACACTTCGCCGGTAAGTACGTTTGTGTCATTGAGGGGGCCATTCCGAGAGGGATGAAAGGTCAATATCTCCGATTGGGGCCGAAAGGGGAAACGGCCCTGGAGATGGGTAAAAAAGTTGTGTCCAAGGCGGCCATGACCATAAGCCTTGGGGCCTGTGCCGTTTGGGGTGGCCTACCTGCCGCTTCACCCAATCCGACCGATGCCGTCGGTGCCTCTAAGGCTTTCGGGATATCCACGGTGAATATTGCAGGCTGCCCGCCGAATGCCGTTAATTTTACGGGAACGCTGCTTCACTTTATCATGTTCGGCACCATGCCTCCCCTGGATGGCGAAGGGAGACCCCTATGGGCCTATGGCAAAAGGGTGCATGATTTCTGCGAAAGGCGTCCTCACTACGATGCCGGTGAATTTGTGGAGCAATGGGGTGACGAGGGCGCGAAGAAGGGTTGGTGTTTGTACAAGATGGGTTGCAAGGGGCCATACACGTTTGCCAACTGCCCCCATTTGCGTTTCAACGACCATATGTCCTGGCCGGTTATGGCCGGGCACGGCTGCATTGGATGCACGGAGAGGGGCTTCTGGGATACCATGGCACCATATGAGAAACCCATCCAGGAAGCTGTCATCGGTGGCGGTGAAAGAACCATTGACAACATCGGAATCATCCTGACCGCAGCCACTGCCGCAGGTGTCGCTGCTCATGGGGTGTACACGGCCATCCGCAGAAAAGGCGTAAGCGAAGTCGAAGAAGAACATAAACAGGAAGAAGGCAAGTAGGGTTAGTTGCGAAGGAGGCAGATCATGACAAAAAGAATGATAATCGACCCCATCACGAGAATAGAAGGTCACTTGAGAATAGAGGTAGAGCTCGATAACAATAATACGATCAAAGATGCATGGAGTAGCATTACCCTCTGGAGGGGCATAGAAACGATTCTTCGGGGAAGAGATCCCCGGGACGCAGGACTCATTGTGCAAAGATTCTGCGGAGTATGTACGTATGTGCATTACGAGGCAAGTATTATGGCTTGCGAAGATGCATTCGGCATCAAACCACCTACAAATGCCCGCCTCATAAGAAACTTAACCCAAGGGATTTGGTACCTCGGCGATCATATCATGCATTTCTATCACCTCCACGGTCTCGATTGGGTAGATATTGTCAGTGCCTTGAAGGCCAATCCCAAAGCGGCAGAAGAACTGGCCCGCAGTGTTCATCCCAACCCATGGAATTGTTCCGCATCTCATTACAAAGCGGTTCAAGAGCGCCTTACACGTTTTGTCAAATCGGGGAGACTTGGCCCCTTTGCCAATGCTTATTGGGGTAACCCGTCTTATAAGTTACCTCCGGAGGCGAACCTGGTCATCGCTTCCCATTATCTCGACGCCCTACAGATCTCGAAGGTCGCCGCCCAAGCTCAGGCCATCTTCGGCGGGAAAAACCCCCATCCCCAGCATCTCGTCGTAGGGGGGGTATCGTGTGTCTTGGATGCCTTAAACCCCAGTCGGTTGGGAGAATTCCTCTTCCGGGCCAAAGAGGTTAAGGACTTTGTAGAAAGGGCCTATATCCCCGATGTGCTCTTGGCTGCTCGTTATTACCAGGATGAAGGCTTGGCGGGCATCGGTGGAGGGGTGAAGAATTATCTCTGCGTAGGCGGATTTCCCCTGGACGATAATATGACGAACTTCCTCTTTCCAAAGGGAGTGGTGAAGAACAGGGATTTAAGCAAGGTGATACCTCTCGACGAGAAGATGATTACAGAAGAGGTCACGCATTCCTGGTATGAAGGTAAAGAGCCAAAGCACCCCTATGAGGGCACCACGGTTCCAAAGTATACGGGTCTCGACAAAGATGGATATTTGAAGACGGAGGAGAAATACAGTTGGTGTAAAGCCCCACGATATGCGGGCGAGCCATGCGAGGTGGGACCTCTGGCCCGTATGATTGTCGGTTATGCGGCCGGGGACAAAAAGATCAAAAAGCTCGTGGATGAAACCCTTAAAGCCACGGGACTGCCGGCCAAGGTCCTTTTCTCCACCTTGGGGAGAACGGCGGCCAGGGCCATTGAGTCGAAGCTGGTGGCGGATCAGTTAGAGCCGTGGGTAAACGAATTGGTGTCCAACATCAAGGGGGGTGACACGCGTACCTGGACATACTGCGAAGTACCCAAGGAAGCCCAGGGCCGAGGCATGACGGAACCTCCAAGAGGTGCCCTAAGTCATTGGATCAAGATAAAGAATTACCAAATCGAGAACTATCAGGCGGTGGTTCCCTCGACGTGGAATTGTTCGCCCCGGGATAAAAATGGCAAGCGCGGACCGTACGAAGAGTCCCTAATCGGGATTAGGTTAGCCAAGGCGGACGAGCCTCTCGAAATCTTGCGCACTATACACTCATTTGACCCCTGTATGGCCTGTGCCGTTCATATCATCGAGCCGAGCGGTGATATTCGCAAGTTCAAGGTGTGTTAAGGAGGGTGCCATGGGACAAAACATTGTACGTCAGAAACACTGGACGGTGGCGATGAGAATAAACCACTGGGCCATGGCCATCTCTATTTTCATTCTCATCGGAACGGGTTTTCTCATCGCATACCCCGTCACGGTCTTGAAAGGAGAAACGTGGCTCAAATTTTCCGTGGGCGAGATCAGATTCTGGCACCTTTTCTTCGGCGTATCACTCACTTTCCTTTTCATATGGAGGCTGTATCTTGCGTTTTTTTCTCGCTTTCGGGCGGATTGGAAAGACCTGTTGGCGTTTTTGCACATTAGAGATTTGATCCATCAGATAAAATTCTATCTCTCGATCGAAAAACAAGGTCCCCCGCACCGGGGTCTATACGGGCCCATGCAGTCACTTGCCTACCTAGGGCTTTTCTTTTTGGTCTTCCTCATCGTAATCACGGGTCTCATTCTGATGGGCGCGGGCTACCATGCGGGCATTACCGCCATTATTTACGCGATTCTGAAGCCTATAGAGAGGCTTCTTGGCGGACTTGCCATGGTGAGATATATTCATCACGTTCTCACGTGGTGTTTCGTGCTCTTCATCGTCGTTCACGTATATATGGCCTTCTGGTACGATGCCGTCCTCAAGGAAGGAACCTTATCTTCCATGGCGAGTGGTTACATGTTCAGCAAAGAGGAACATTGAATTAGGGCCTCTGATGGGTAAATACTCACTTGAAAGGGGGGAAGAAGAGTTTCCCCTCTTTTGGTTTTTGCAGAATGCCTAAGAAAAAGGTTACCATCCTGGGCCTCGGAAACATCCTCCTTCGGGATGAAGGCTTTGGTGTTCATTTTGTCCGGTGGATGGGTAAGAGGTGGAGATTTTCAGAGGAGGTGGAGCTGGTAGAAGGTGGGGTGATGGGATATACGCTGTTGGGTCCCGTCTGCGATTGTGAAAATTTAATTGTGATTGATGCACTGAAAGTAGAAGATACCCCCGGTTCTATCTATCGTTTTACCCTTTCCGAGCTGGAACCCCGGCTGCCACCACCCACTTCGGCGCACGAGGTCCAATTTTTAGATGTTCTTTGCAAGGCGGAGATGTTAGGAGAGGCGCCGGAGGTTATTTTTCTGTGTATCGTCCCCCTGGAAATAGGGGAATTGAGCATGGATATGAATCCCTTGATGTGGGAGCAGTTTAGCAAGATGGAAGCCCTGCTCCTAAAAGAACTGTCTCGGTACCATCTATATCCTGTGAGAGAAAATGCATGAACTTTCCCTGGTCGAGTCTCTGCTAACAATGGTTCAACAATACGCAGCTCAGGAAAATTTCCAGCATGTGATTTCCCTTCGACTCTCGATGGGGAGATTTTCTGGGGTGGTGGAGGAAGCCCTGCGATTTGCCTTCGATGTTCAGTCGCAAGGCACCATCGCGGAAGGAGCAACGCTTGAAATAGAGGTTCTCCCGGCAGCGGTGTATTGCTTTGAATGCGAGCAAGAGGTGGAAATCGCATCGTTCGAAGCTATATGTCCGATATGTCGAGGTTCGTCGGTAATTTTGGTTCGGGGGACAGAAGAACTTAAACTGATCGAGTTGGAAGTAGAGCCATAAAATATTACGGGAAGGAAAAGCCAGATGTGCATTGCCATTCCGGGTCGTATATTGAGCATAAGTGAAGATAATGTGGCCATCATAGACGTCTTCGGGACGAAAAGAGAAGCGTATCTCGACCTTATTGATGAACCGGTGAAAGTCGGGGATTATGTAATTTGCCATGTCGGCTACGCCATCGAGCGTCTCGATGAGAAGATAGCCTTGGAGAAGCTCGCTTTCTTGAAGGAAGTCATAGAGAATGAAATATATTGAGTACTACCGTGACCCTGAACTTATCAAAGGGCTTGTTCAAAGTATCTCTCATCTGGCCAAAGACATCGCAAAGAACGTTACTGTGATGGAAATATGCGGTACCCATACCCATGCCATTGGGAGGTGGGGTCTTCGTCGCCTTTTGCCCGAAAACGTAAGGCTGATTTCCGGCCCGGGCTGTCCCGTATGTGTTACTTCGACTGCCGATGTTGATAGGACTCTGTATCTCGCTGGGTTGAAGGAAGTCATATTCGCTACCTTTGGAGATATGTTACGTGTACCGGGGAGCGCAGGACAATGTCTGCAAGACCTGAGGGCAGAAGGGGCCGAGGTCAGGGTAGTGACTTCCCCATTGGATGCCCTACAGATAGCCCGGGAGAATCCGAAAAGGGAAGTTGTTTTTTTAGGTATCGGATTTGAGACCACGGCACCGGCGGTGGCATCAACCATCATCAAGGCTAAAAAGGAAGGTACCAGAAACTTTTCCGTCTTTTCCCTGCACAAGACGATACCGAACGTTATTCAGGCCCTCATCGATGATCCCGCTCTTTCCCTTGATGGTTTTCTCTGTCCAGGTCATGTAAGTGTTATTACGGGAATTAAAGCCTATGACGCTATCCCTCTCGCCAAGAGGGCGGCCGTGATTACGGGATTCGAGCCCTCCGATATTCTCGAGGGTATACTCATGAACCTCCAACAGATCAGGTCCGGACGCTTCGAAATAGCCATTCAGTATGAGAGGGCCGTCAAGAAAACTGGTAATCTTAAAGCGCGCGAGCTCATGAATGAGGTCTTTGCGTCCGGTGATGCTGAGTGGCGAGGGCTCGGTACCATTCCGGAAAGCGGCCTTTATTTGAAGGGTTCTTACCTCGATTTCGACGCGGGGCAGCGTTTTTCCATACCGGAGATGAGCGCCGTTGAACCGAGGGGATGTTTGTGCGGGGAGGTGCTGAAGGGAATCGTGACTCCCAATCAATGCCCCCTTTTTGCGGGGGCATGCCATCCCCTTCATCCGGTGGGTCCTTGCATGGTTTCCAGTGAAGGCACCTGTGCCGCTTACTATAAATACGAAAGAATTGAGGCTTAGAAATTAAGGAAAATTTTTTTATCCGGAGGATGGAGTTTCATGAAGATAACGGTGGTCAGAAATATTCTGGAGGCCAACGATAATATTGCCCGGGAAAATCGCCAACTTTTGGATGAAAGGGGCATTTACGCCGTCAACCTGATGAGCTCACCCGGGGCGGGGAAGACTTCTCTGTTGGAAAAAACCCTGATGGCCCTTCGGGACAGGTTTCGCGTGGCGGTCATCGAGGGTGATATCCAGGATACCCTGGATGCCGATCGGATTGCTACCTTGGGAATACCCGTTGTGCAGGTGAACACCCAAGGGGCGTGTCACATGGATGCCAATATGACGAGAGAGGCCTTAGGAGCCCTTGATCTGGAGCATATAGATGTGCTTTTCATCGAAAACGTGGGAAACCTTGTATGCCCGGCGGAATTCATCGTAGGCGAAAACGTAAAAGTAATGATTTTAAGCACACCCGAAGGGGCCGATAAGCCGGCCAAATATCCCCTTATGTTTAAAGAATCGGCCGCCTTGATTATCAATAAGATGGACCTTCTGCCCCATGTGGATTTCGACTTGGATACGGCAAAGAAAAGGGCTTTGGCTTTGAATCCCGATCTCAGCATCTTTGAGGTATCGTGCAAAACCGGATTGGGTATAGATAGGTGGGTTCATTGGCTAACATCCCAGATAAGTAGCTTTAAGCAGCATGTCAAATAGTAGAAAGAGGAGAAGATACATTTTTTACGGCATCGTCCAGGGGGTGGGATTCCGTCCCTATCTTTTTAGAATGGCCCTAAGACATCGCGTGGGTGGATTCGTTCGTAATATACCCGAAGGTGTATGGTTGGAGATAGAGGGAACGGGAGAAAAGCTATCGGAGTTTTCTCGTCAGGTAATGGCGGAGTTGCCTCCGGCGGCCGAGGTAATCGGCATCGACTTCCAAGAAGTGGAAATCCGGGGGGAGGATGCCTTCTTTATCATCGAAAGTGGCCAGGAAGGGGAAAAGGAAGTCATCATTCCGCCCGATATTGCCACCTGTGATGATTGCTTGTCGGAATTAAGTGACCCCTTAAATAAGCGTTACCAATACCCTTTTATCAACTGCACCAATTGTGGTCCCCGCTTGACCATTGTACGCGATGTTCCCTATGACCGGCCGAATACGTCTATGAACTGTTTCCCCATGTGCCGGGATTGCCTTTCCGAATACACCAATCCTGAAGATCGCCGATTTCACGCGGAACCTAACGCTTGCCCTATTTGTGGGCCTAAGCTGTGGCTAGCCGATAGCATGGGCAAAGAATTGACGGCATACGTTCGGGATCCCATTGCCGGAGCGGTGGATAAAATAAGGCAAGGCTGGTGTGTGGCCATCAAAGGGTTGGGAGGATTTCACTTGGCGGTGGATGCTACATCGGAAGAAGCCGTAAAGAGGCTTCGAGACAGGAAGTGTCGAGAGGAGAAACCTTTGGCCGTCATGGTGCGGGACTTGGAGACGGCCGCAAAGCTGGCCGAGATAGGCGTAAAAGAGCAGGAATGCCTCCTTTCTCCCAGGCGCCCGATTGTCCTCTGTAGAAAGAAGAGAGAGGGTTTTTTGGCCCCTTCCGTGTCGCCCGGGCTCCCCGACGTGGGCATCATGTTGCCCTATACGCCCATTCATCACCTCCTCTTGGATAGGATAGGAAAACCTCTCGTCATGACGAGTGGCAATAAGGTGGATGAACCTATCTGCATTGGCAATCGCGAAGCCATTGTCAGACTAAGCCGTATTGCCGATTATTTTCTCTTGCACAACCGAGACATCTTGGTTCGATGCGATGATTCAGTGGAGGCTTGCGTGGGTGAAAGCCGCATACTCATACGCCGCTCCCGTGGATGGGCGCCAAAGCCGATAATTCTTACTCATTCATTTCCCGATGTGCTTGCCCTGGGCGGACATCTGAAATCCACCTTATGCATGCTTAAAGGGAACCGCGCTTATCTGAGCCCCCACATAGGAGATCTGGAAACGCCGGAAGCCAGGGATTTCTTTATGGAGAATATAAGGGTAATGGAACGAATTTCGGGATGTCGCCCGGCAGTGGTGGCCTGTGATCTCCACCCGGCGTATTGGACCACTCAATTGGCAGAAGAGATCTCGAAAAAAGTGGTTTTTCGCGTCCAGCACCATCATGCCCATATAGTAAGTGCCATGGCAGAAAACGACCTGTTCGAACCCGTCATAGGTTTGGCGATGGATGGTACGGGTTACGGGGATGACGGAACGGTTTGGGGAGGGGAATTTCTGCTTGCAAGTACGACGAGTTACGAACGGATAGGCCATCTGAATAATTTTGCCTTGCCGGGAGCAGAAAGGGCGGTAAGAGAGCCATGGCGCAGTGCCGCTGGTCTTCTCCACGCTACATTCGGTAAAGATTGGCCCAGGTTATTTCGAAAACTCCCCCTCGCAGAGATAGCGATGGATACTAATGTCATAAACAACATGATAGAGGAACGCTTCAACACCCCGGAAACATCGAGTCTGGGACGTCTTTTCGATGCCGTAGCCGCCATCGTAGGTATGAGAAAAAAGGTCTCCTTTGAAGGGCAGGCCGCCATGGAGCTCGAAGCGTTGGTAGTAGAAGGGATAAAAGAACGTTATCCTTACGATATAATGGAGGAAGGGAAAAAGAAAATCCTCGATTTTCGCCCTTTCGTAAAGGCCCTCGTCGAAGATGTGCTCAGGGATAAGGACCGTCGTTCTATCGTTTCGGCGTTTCATTATACATTGATAGATGCTTTGGTATCCATGACGAGGATGATGGCCGAGGCTACCGGGATAAGAAAGGTGGTTTTGAGCGGGGGTTGTTTTCAGAACCGAGTGCTTTTGAAAGGGGTCATGGAATCGTTGAGTTTGGATGGCTTGAAGGTCTATATCAATAGCGCGGTACCCATAAACGACGGCGGCCTATCTTTGGGACAGGCCGTAGTAGCCGGTTCTATAATGAGAAAGGAAAATGAACACCATGAGGAGGGATGAAAGGATACTGCTCGAACACGGAAGTGGGGGACTTTTGAGCCATGAATTGGTGGCAGAGGTATTTCTGCCGGCTTTTCGCAACAAGGCATTGGAGAGTTTAGACGACGGGGCGATCTTCGAGGCCAAGGGCCTTAAACTATGCTTTACCACCGATTCTTACGTCGTTGATCCCATCTTTTTTCCGGGAGGGGATATTGGTTCTCTCGCCGTTTTCGGAACCGTAAACGATATATCCGTCTGTGGGGGCAGACCCTTGGCTTTGAGTGTTGGCCTTATCATCGAAGAGGGCTTTCCCATGGAGGATTTAAAACGTATCACCTCTTCGATGGCCCAGGCGGCTAAGCAGGCGGGAGTTTCCATTGTGACGGGTGATACGAAGGTCGTCGCCAAGGGGAGTGCCGATGGGTTGTTTATCAATACGGCCGGACTGGGCATTGTAAGACCCGGGGGTGATTTTTCCGCCGATCACATTCAGGAGGGGGATGTAATTTTAGTTAGTGGAACGATTGGCGACCACGGGGCGTCAATTCTCTGTAAGAGGCGTGAACTCGGCATCCGTTCGGAGATACTTTCCGACTCAGCCCCTTTGAACGGCCTCATTGATGATCTCCTGGATTCGGGAGTAGAGGTTCATTTCATGCGCGATCCTACCCGGGGAGGTTTAGGTGGCGTGCTGGTGGAAATTGCCAAACAAGTAGAGGCAACCTTCGAGTTGCAGGAAGCATCCATCCCCGTGAGGGATGAGGTCAAGGGGCTCTGTGAACTTTTAGGGTTCGACCCCCTGTTTCTTGCCTGCGAGGGAAGGGTGGTGGTGTTTTGTCATCCTCGGGATGTGGAGAAAGCGTTAAAGGTGATGCGAGGCCACGAGTATGGGAGAGGCGTAGTAGCGATCGGCGTGGTGAGTAAAGTAGGTCGTGGCCGGGTAATCCTTCGCTCTCCCTTCGGCGGATTCCGGGAGATTGATCTGCCCGTCGGAGAACTCGTGCCCCGCATCTGTTAAAGACTAAGCGCTATGACCTCATGTCACTCTCTACGTACGTAGTTATCGCAACTACGAGGTAGATTTTTTTCCCTGCCTCTGTTATGAACCCGGCCCATAAATTTTCAGATACGGAGGAGAAAAGTTGTCCCCCGAGACGATAAGGAAGATAGACTATACCCTCGGCCGCCTAGCGTGCTTTTTCCTTACGGTCATACGTTCGGTCGTTGACTTCTTGCGTGGCCCGGAGGCCTCCTACTTACCCCCCGCAAAGATTATGTTCATTAAACTCATCGAGCAAGGGGCCACGGTTCTGGCCTCCTCGGCCATTTACCGGGCCTGCGAAATCGTCGGGAGAAATAACGTCTACTTCCTTGTCTTCGAAGAAAACAAGGAAATCTTGTCCATCCTTGACCTCATTCCGGAAGAGAACGTGATTTCCTTGCGTAAAGAGAATTTTATCGTCTTTTTCGTGGACCTCATATGCGCCCTCCGGCGAATGTGGCGTTTGAAGATTGATGCGGTAATCGACATGGAATTCTTCGCCCGGGCCTCCGCGGTGATTGCCTACCTCTCCGGCGCCAGAATCAGGGTGGGTTTACACCGCTTCACCAGTGAAGCCCCTTACCGAGGAGATCTGATGACCCATCGCGTTCAGTATAACCCTTACTTGCACGCGGCCCAATTTTACCGCCTCCTGGTCGAGGTATTGACGGCCGATCCCAAAGATGTTCCCCTGTTAAAGAAAGAGGCGGATTTTGCCTGGCAGAGAGTCGTGCGCTTTTCTCCCTCCGAGAAAGAGAAGCTAAAGGTCTGGGAGCTTTTATGCAATACGGCGGGCTATACCCCCCGGGGCAGGATCGTCCTTTTGAACCCCAATGCCAGTGACTTGCTTCCCTTGAGGAAGTGGCCGGAGGAAAATTTCGTTGCCCTTGGCCGTAAGCTTTTGGCACACAACGAAAACTTGACCCTGGTAATAACGGGAGCCCCATCGGAGGCACAGGCGGCGGAGGCCATGGCTCAATGCCTTGGCCATCGAAGGGTGGTGTCTCTCGCCGGGAAAACTTCTCTGCGTGAGCTCCTCGTGCTCTATACCCTGGCGGACGTGCTCGTTACGAACGATAGCGGCCCGGGGCACTTTGCCTCCCTTACAGATATTTTCAATATTATCCTGTTCGGTCCCGAAACGCCCCGGCTGTTCGGTCCCATCGCGGGGCGGGGAAGGGTGATCGAGGCCGGGCTCGCCTGTAGCCCGTGCGTAAATGTTTACAACCACCGTTTTTCGCCCTGTCGAAACAATGTCTGTATGAAATCTATCACGGTCGAGGAGGTGTTCACAACGATCGTAGCCGTTCTAAAGGAGGGGGAGGGTAGATGAAGAGGTACTATCGCCTGCTGATTCTCCTGGTCATGCCGGCGCTACTGTTTGTGGCCGTCTTACCCTTAATGCCCCTCATGGACCCAGACGAAGGGCGCTATGCCCTCATTCCCAGGGAGATGAATGAACGGGGCGATTATGTAACCCCTCATCTGAAAGGGGTGGTGTACCTGGAAAAACCTCCTCTCGGATACTGGTTTACCGCCTTTTTCTTTCGCGTTCTGGGAGAAAACGAGATTACGGCCCGTCTGGCAACTGGTCTCAGTGCCTGGGGGCTGGTAATTCTCTTGTACGTCATAGGCCGCACGTTGAGAAACGAAGAGATGGGGCTCCTTGCGGCGGCCGTCTTTTCCGTTTCCCTCTTGCCCTTTTCTCTCGCCCGGATAAATATCCTCGACGTGCCGCTTACGCTCTTCCTTTCCCTCGCCGTCTGGTGCGGATATCGGTCCTTCCGTTCGGAAAAGAAACGCCTTTGGCTCTACGGGATGTATTTTTTTTCCTCTTGCGCCTTTCTTACCAAGGGACTCATAGGGCTTGTCTTTCCCTTTACCATTTGTGGCCTCTGGCTTGGGTGGGAGAAGAGATGGCGAGAACTACCGGCTCTTTTTTCTCCCGTGGGATTCGTTATTGTCTGCCTATTCATCGGCCCTTGGCTTTGGGCCGTTCAAAAGGCAAATCCTGATTTCTTCGAATTTTTCTTTTGGCGTGAGCACCTTTTGCGCTATACGACTTACATTCATGAAAAGGGCCAGCCCTTTTACTTTTTCTTACCTATTTTATTAGCGGGGGCGCTGCCGTGGTGGTTCTATCTCCCCCGGGTTTTCAATCGCGAAGATATGAGGAGTATCTGGGAAGCGATTAAACGTAAAAGCTTTCTTAAACTGCTCGTGGTATGGATTCTCTTCCCTTTTTTCTTTTTCTCCCTCTCGTCGTCGAAATTGATCCCTTACATCTTGCCCATTTTTCCTCCCCTGGCTGTTTTCTTGGCCTGGCTATTCTTAAACGGGCGAGAAAAGACAAACAGCGAAAGGAAGCTCGATGGGTGGCCTGCCTTGCAATCTGTGCTTTTCATGGTCCTGGTCTTTGCCCCCTTTTTCGTTCCCGATTGGAAAGATATCCTTCCCCTCCCCTGGATCTACTATGCAATACCCGTGATAATTCAAGCATTTATAATGCTATTTGACATATCAATTAAAGAAAGCGATTTAACTAATCGATATATAAGGGCATACTTTGGATATGCCCTGTTTTTAATGGCTATTTTGCCGGTTGTCTCCCACTATCTTACCCCCGTTAAGTCGGCCTATCAGTTGGCGCAGGCGGTAAAAAGGTACGTGCCCGAGGGAGAGCCTTTATACCAATTGCGTACATCCATGTATAGTCTGGACTTTTACACGCGGAGGCGAACTGCCCTCGTGGACGAATTAGGGGAGCTCGCACCGGGGGTTAAGAAACTTGCCCCCGAGGAGAGGCGTCGTTACTTCCCCACGGGGAGTGAATTCTTAACGGAGGTGAGGAAGAAGGGGGCGCTTTACGCCGTTGCCGACCGAAAGGAGCATTGGATGTGGTTAACAAAAGAAGGGATGGGGATTAAGCTGTTGTGGGAGAATAAAAAGTTTTATATGTTTCAAGTCTGGGATAGGAAAAAAGGGGAGGGGGCATCGTGATAAAGAAGAGAGCCGATTTTCTACCGATGAGTCGCCCTTCGATCGGAGAAGAAGAAATCGAAGCGGTTAGCCGCTGTCTTCGGTCGGGATGGATTACAACCGGCCCTCTTTGCGCGGAATTGGAAAGGCAGTTTTGCGCGCTTACGAAGGCACCTTATGCGGTAAGCGTTTCATCCGCTACGGCGGGTATGCACCTTGTCCTTTCCGTCCTAAATATTGGGCTGGGCGACGAAGTAATCACCCCCTCTCTCACCTTTGCTTCGACGGTCAACATGATTGCCCTCCGTGGGGCGAGACCTGTATTCTGCGACTGTGACTACGGAACGCTCAATATGAAGGTAAGAGATGTCGAGAATCTCATCTCGCCCCGCACCAAGGCCATCATTCCCGTCCATTTTGCGGGGGCGCCGGTGGATATGGAACCCCTCGTCGAGATGGCACGCCGCTACCATCTCTATCTCATTGAAGATGCCGCCCACGCCGTAGGCACTTACTACCGGGGAGTTCATGCAGGCGGCTTCGGGCAGATAGCAATCTTTTCCTTTCACCCCATCAAGAACGTCACCACAGCCGAGGGCGGCATGATTACCCTCTTTGACCCGGAATGGGAAAAGAAGTTAAGGCGCCTGCGATTCCACGGCCTTGAGCGAGAGGCCTGGAAGAGGTACGGTCCCGGCGGGAATTCGGTCTACGATATCACCGAGCCGGGGTATAAGTACAACCTAACGGATATGCAGGCGGCCCTCGGCCTTGCCCAGTTAAAGAGGCTCGACCAACTAAACGAAAGACGCGCCCATCTTGCCCACCTGTACTTAAAGCATCTTCAAGGCATAGATGGGCTTCACTGCCCCGAGATACCCACCTATCCTCACGTCCACGCCTGGCATCTCTTCGTCGTCAAGGTTACCAAGATGCCCCGGGAGGAGTTCATGCGCCAGCTTGGGGAGTATAACATCGGTTTCGGCCTGCACTTCCCTCCCTGCCATCTTCTTAGTTATGTAAAGGCAAGATGGGGGGAAAATAGGGTAGGGCTACCGGAGACGGAGCTGGCCGGAGAAAGGATCATATCTTTGCCCCTCTTTCCTGATATGACCGACGAGGACGTGCTTTACGTCTGTGCAGCCATACGGGAGATATTGAAATGATATCCGTGGTTATACCCATCCACAACGAGGAGGCCAACATCCCCCTCTTGCTTGCCCGCCTTAAGTCGGTCATGGATGCCCTTGAAAGACCGTACGAGATTGTTTGCGTGGACGACGGCAGCACGGATCGATCTCTCGAAATGCTCCTCCAGGCCTTGAGGGAAAACCCAAACCTCAAGGTAGTGGAACTCACCAGGAATTACGGTCAACATCCGGCAGTAATGGCCGGCTTTTCCCAGTCAAAGGGCGAAATCGTAATCACCATCGATGCCGATCTGCAAAACCCGCCGGAAGAGATCCCGCGTTTGGTAAAGACGATGGAAGAGGGAAATTACGAGGTAGTAGGTACGGTCAGGCGGGCAAGGAAAGATTCTTATTTTCGCGTCCTTGCCTCGAAGGCCATCAATATCCTGACGAGGCGGATTACGGGGATCAAGATGTCGGACTGGGGTTGCATGCTCAGGGCTTACCGCCAATCGGTAGTCGAAAAAATGGTGGCCTACGCCGAGCAGGCGACGTTCGTGCCTGCCCTTGCCACCGTTTTTGCCAAGAGAATAACGGAAATCGAAGTAGCTCACGAAGAAAGACATGGAGGCAAGACCAACTATCCCCTCCGCAAACTCATCAATTTGCAGTTCGACCTCGTTTCTTCCTTCTCCAATTTGCCCCTTAAAGTCCTTCTTTACGGGGGCATCATCATGTCCTTCTTGGGGTTTGCCTTCGGTCTTACCCTCATCATCGCCCGCCTTTACTTCGGGGCTGCCTGGGCGGTGCAAGGTGTGTTTACCCTCTTTGCCCTTCTGTTCTTCTTTATCGGTATGCAGTTTTTTGCCCTCGGTGTATTGGGCGAGTATTTGGATCGCATTTACCGCGAAGTGAGAAAGAGGCCGAGCTTCGTCATCCAAAAGGTCTATCAGGCAAAAGGTGAGGGGCGACCGTGAAGGCCGTAGTCTTTGCCTATCACAACATGGGTATCGTAGGTCTCGAGGCCCTAATAAGAAACGAGATTTCCCTTGCCGCCGTGTTCACCCACGAAGACGATCCGATGGAGAACCGGTGGTTTTTATCGGTCAGACAATGGGCTAACGTTAGGGGGATTCCCGTCTTTTCCCCACCCGATGTAAACGAGGCCTTTTGGGTCGAAAAGATTAGCCAGATGAAGCCGGACGTTATTTTCTCCTTTTACTATCGTCACCTGCTTTCCGAAAAGATACTTAACCTCGCGCCGTCAGGGGCGTATAACCTGCACGGCTCACTTCTGCCCGCTTATCGCGGCCGCGTGCCGGTGAACTGGGTGCTAATAAACGGAGAGAAGGTAACGGGTGTGACCCTTCATTTCATGACGAAAAAGGCCGATGCCGGTGACATCGTCGGGCAGAAAAAGGTGGAGATCGATTTCTTCGACACGGCCCGAACGTTGTTCGATAAACTCTGCCAGGCGGCGGGTGAGTTGCTGGACGAGGTTTTACCCCTCATAAAAATGGGGGCTCCCCCCCGCATGCCTCAAAGTGAAGAAAAAGCCACGACTTTCCGTGGGCGAAAGCCGGAAGACGGGAAGATTGACTGGTCTAAGCGTGCCCTCGCCATCTACCACCTCGTCCGGGCGGTTACCCGCCCCTATCCCGGGGCCTTTTCTTTTTTCCCCGACGGGAGGAAAGTCACTGTCTGGTGGTGTCTGCCCGATGAAAGGGTTTCTTTTTCCGCCGATATGGCGGGGAGTATTTACTTAGAGGACAGGGCCGTCTACGTCCGGGCGGGGATGGGGGTTGTACGTCTCCTTGAAGTTGAAATAGGTAAAGAAATTCTAACAGGCCAAGCCATTTACGAATACTTTGAGAAAATGGGGGAAGTGAGGCTGTCATGAAAGTTCTGATCTTGGGAGTTAACGGTTTTATCGGTCATCATTTAACCAAGCGCATTCTCGAAAGCACTGATTGGTCCGTCTACGGCATGGACTTAAACGACGATCGACTGGGCGAATGGATCCGTCATCCCCGATTCCATTTCATTGAGGGGGATATTTCCATCAATCGGGAGTGGATAGAGTATCATATCAAGAAGTGCGATGTCGTCTTGCCCCTGGTGGCCATTGCCACGCCTAAAATGTACGTAGAAGACCCCATCGCCGTCTACGAGCTCGACTTCGAGATGAATTTAAACGTTATCAAGCAGTGTATAAAATACAAAAAGCGTGTGGTTTTTCCTTCCACCTCTGAGGTCTACGGCGCCTGCCCGGATGAGGAATTCGACGAGGACAAGAGTTTTCTCTGCGTCGGTCCCATAAGAAAGGAGAGATGGATATATTCATGCTGTAAGCAGCTTCTGGATCGGGTCATATATGCCTACGGGACGAGGGGATTTTTAGAGTTTACTCTCTTTCGCCCCTTTAACTGGATAGGGGCCCGCCTGGATTCTCTGGAGACGGCCAAAGAGGGAAGCTCTCGGGTGGTCACCCAGTTCATCGCCGATTTATTGCTGAAGAGGCCCATCTCCCTCGTGGACGGGGGCAACCAGAGAAGATGCTTTACCTACGTAGACGACGGGATAGAGGCCTTGATGAGGATCTTGGAAAACAAGGGCAACTGCTGCCGGAACGAGATCATCAATATCGGCAACCCGAAAAATGAGTGTTCCATCAAGGAGCTCGCCGAGATGATGAAGAGGATCTTCATGGAACACCCACGGCACAAAAACGATAGCTTTTACTCGGAGATAATCGAAGTTCCCTCCGAAAAGTATTACGGTGACGGGTATCAAGATATCTACTCACGAAAACCTTCGATTGAAAAGGCCCGCCGCCTTTTAGGCTGGGAGCCCAAGTTTGACCTAAGAGAATCGCTCAAGCGCACCATCTACGCCTTCCTGGAAGAATACGAGTAAACCATCGCCAAATGCCATTAGGATTGAAGATAGATGTCGACACGTACCGCGGGATGAAGGAAGGGGTTCCACGGCTCTTAGAGATCCTCAACCAATACGGGCTGAAGGCCAGCTTTTTCCTCAGCGTCGGTCCCGATGCTTCGGGCTTGGCCGTTCTTCAGCTGATTAAAAACCCCCGCTTCTTAAAAAAGCTCTTTCGTTCTCAGGCCCACCGCCTTTACGGGTGGAAAACGGCCCTATACGGGACGATACTGCCGTCCCCCATGATCGCCCTATCCTTTCCCCATCTGGTAAGGCGGATGGCCCAAGAGGGACATGAAGTTGCCCTCCATGCGTGGGACCATCGGAGGTGGCAGGACAGCCTACCGAAGCGATCGGAAGCATGGATCCTAAGCTGGCTTAAAAAGGGTATCCAAGCTTTTCAGGACTTGCTGGGGAGGCCACCGGAGGCGTTCGGTGCCCCCGCATGGGTCATGGATGAACGAGCCCTTAAAATAGTTTCGCATCTCATTTCACCGGTGTATTTGAGTTGTACGCGCTCGTCCGAGCCTTTCATCTACGAGGGATACGAAATACTGGAAATTCCATCCGATTTGCCCTGCCTGGAGGAGGTGGGTATCGAGGCGGTGAAAGAGGTCCTGGCTTATGCCGTAGCGGATGGTCGGATCCATGTTCTTCCCGTTCACGCGGAAGTGGAAGGGGGTCGGTGGGCGCATGCCTTTGCAGGCATGCTACAGGAGCTGCTACATGGCGGTACTTCCATCCTCACTTTGAGAGAGATGGAGAAAATCATCGATCGTTCCGCAGTTGGCCGCCGTTTGCCTCGATTATCCATGATCCCAGGTCGGGCTTCTCCTTGCCTTGTTTAGTATGACAAAAAAAGTTGCAAAAGGGAGGAAATAGGTATATGGAAACGGGGACTTTTAAAAAAGCTGCCCCGCAGCCTAGAGAACTATTCCAAAAGGAGGTAAAGGAAATTGGAAACGAGAATTTGGCACAAGTTTTACGATTACAACGTCCCCCTGGATGTACGCTTCCCCCGTATGCCGATTCAGAACCTGTTGCACGTGTCGGCCGCCCAGTTCCCCCACAAGGCGTGCACGAGTTTTTACGGATCGGAGCTTACGTTTCGCCAGGTGCGTTCCCAGGTATTGAGGTTGGCCAATGCCCTCATGAAGATGGGCGTCCAGAAAGGTGATCGGGTGGGAATAGCCCTGCCTAACTGTCCCCAGTACGTTATCGCCTATTATGCCGCCATGTCCGTAGGGGCTATCGTAGTCAATATGAACCCCATCTATACGGCAAACGAACTCAAGTTCATGATGGAAAACAGCGGATTGGAGACGCTCTTTACATTCGATATGGTGCTCGGCACCATGCGGCCCCTGGCCAAAGAACTTCAGTTAAAGCGCGTCATCGTGACAAAGGTAACGGATTACATCAACGGTTTCGGCGTAAGCGACGCCAAAAGCCTGGAGCTAGAAGATGGTTGGTACCATTTTTCCGAGCTCATCGAAAAAACCACGGACGAGAGACTTCCCCGGGTCGCCATATCGGCCGATGACCCCGCCTTGATTCAGTACACGGGCGGTACCACAGGTCTGCCCAAAGGGGCCGTCCTTACCCATTACAACCTCGTGGCCGGCGCCATGATCGGGGATTTCTGGGGGAGCCCCATTGGGGTTTTCATCGATCGCGCGAAGAGAAAGATTATGGGGGCCATTCCCTACTTTCACATCTACGCCAACACTTACGCTATGAACATCGCCATGTTGACGGGGGCGACCCAAGTGCTCGTTCCGAGGTTTGACCTCGAAGAATTCATGGGTCTTTTGGGAAGCGTAGACGAAATCTTTTACTTCCCCACCGTTCCTACCATGATCACAGCCATCGTGAACCACCCGAAGGCAGAAGAGCTAAAGATCGGGGAGAAGATAAAGCTTTTGAGTTCGGGCGGTGCCCCCATGCCGGTAGAACTCATCCAGAAGGTGAAGGATGTCGGCGTCTTCTTTACGGAAGGTTGGGGAATGAGCGAAACTTCCTCGGTGGGCATAAGCAATCCCATTCTGGTGAACAAGGTCGGAGCAATCGGTGTGCCTGTTATCGGTACCGATGTGCGGCTCGTGGACATTGAGGAAGGGAAGAGCGAGGTGAAGCAAGGCGAGCCCGGCGAGATTATCATCAAGGGCCCCACCGTTATGAAAGGTTACTGGAACAACCCGGAAGAGACAGCTAACCAACTCAAGGACGGTTGGCTCTACACGGGGGACATCGGGCAGATGGACGAAGACGGTTACATCTACATCGTAGATCGGAAGAAAGACATGATTATCGCCGGCGGTTTCAACATCTATCCGCGCGAAGTGGACGAGGTCCTCTACCAGCATCCGAAGATAGCGGAGGGTGTGACGGTGGGCGTACCCGATCCCTATCGGGGAGAGACGGTAAAGGTCTACGTCGTATTGAAACCGGGGCAGACGGCAACCGAGCAGGAGATAATCGATTTCTGCAAGACAAAGCTTGCTCCCTACAAGGTACCGAAGATGGTCGAGTTCCGTGAATCCTTGCCCAAATCAGCGGTGGGCAAGATCCTCCGGAAGATCCTGAGAGACGAGGAAATTGCCAAGTCAAAGAATAAATAGAGGAAACAAAAAAGCCCCGCATCTAAAAGATGCGGGGCTTTTTTGTTGGGCATTTAGCTTACGAGGTTCTTGAGGGCTTCCACAACGGGGTTGGTAAAGAGGGCCACCAGCACCGTATAAAGGGCGAACACACCGACCGCTTCATTGGTGTAAATCTTTTCATACTTGTGCTTGAGGGAGATGATGATGAGACCGCCCACAATAAGGCATCCCAGCTGGAAGTAGGGGAATGCAGCGGCGCCGGCGACGGCGTATTCGGCAAAACTGAACGAAGCCGTCAGCAGAATAACACAAGCCGTAACTACGATGGTTCCTAATGTCTTTTTCATGTTTCTCACTCCTCCCATTATTTATTTCTCTTGACCTTACTTAATAGAGAAAACCGTGCCAGCGTTTTAAAAAGGGGCCTAAAAGTTATAAATGATAAATATTATTGATGATTGGACCTGATTTGAATCTTCGATACCCATAGGCACGTTTTTGAATCGTTGAACGAAATGTTAAACAGGGTGAAAAAAGTGAGAAATCTTTCTCCTGAAGATGTTCCTTGACATCGGGTCGCAATTATCTGATATGGGCTTCTCGAGAAACGGGCTCACCCGTTTAAGAATTACCATAAGAGGAGGAATTTATGAGACTGAAGGACAAGGTAGCCGTCGTAACCGGATCGGGTCGTGGTATCGGCGAAGGTATCGCCCTTCGCTTTGCCGAGGAAGGGGCGAAGATAGTGGTAAATGATGTGGATGAGGCCAATGCGAACGCGGTGGTGCAGAAGATCAAGGAGTTGGGAAGCGATGCGGTGGCCGTAATAGGCAGCGTGGCCTCCCGCGAGGTGGTACAGAAGATGGTTGATACGGCGGTTAGCGTATTCGGTACCATTGATATCATGGTAAACAACGCTGGTATTACCAGAGATGTTATCCTGCACAAGATGACGGACGAGCAATGGAACGACGTCATTGCCGTCAACCTAACGGGCGTTTTCTACGGGATTCAGATTGCCGCCCGCGTCATGAGGGAGAAGGGTTATGGCAAGATAATCAATATTTCGTCCACCAGTGCCCTGGGTAATGCGGGGCAGCTGAATTATTCTGCCTCCAAGGCCGGCGTTATTGGCATGACCAAAACGGCCGCCAAAGAGCTGGGGCCCAAAGGGGTAAATGTAAACGCCATTGCCCCGGGCATGATTTGGACGGATATGATGAAGAACATGCCGCCACAGGTGATCCAACAAATGGATGCCATGCTTCCCTATCTGGTGCCCCTTAACAGAAAAGGCAGCCCCCGTGACGTGGCCAATCTCGCCCTCTTTCTTGCCTCCGACGAAAGTTCCTTCATAACGGGCCAGGTCATCTTCTGTGATGGCGGCATGAAGATGTAATTGACTTTGTAAGAGGGGCGGTAAAATTGTGGACCGCCCCTTTGAAAGCTTGGCCGATGGGGGAACGGATTACCCTCGATGAATTAAAGGAAGTAGCCGAGCGTTTGGGGATCGAGGTGCGTTTAGAGCCCCTCAAGGTGGAAGGTAGCCTTTATAGCGGCGGTTATTGTCGAGTCAGGGGCAAGCCCGTGGTTATACTCAATAAGAAGGCAGGAAAGGGCGAGCAGATGAAGGTCCTCGTAGAAGCTTTAAAGAGGCATGACCTCTCCGGTATGTACTTAAAACCGGCGATGAGAAAATTCCTGGGGCTGGAAGATGAGGATTAAAAACGTTGACATTGGGCATCGCGAGCAGTAATATATGAACAGATCTTTAAGAAGGGGGCGTTACGGTTTCGACGGGGATAGTTGAAGCTCGTAGCTGCGTACCGAGGTGCCTGCCGGCCTCGATAAAAAGGCAGGAAAAAAGTAATCGCCAACGATTACGAATACGCTCTAGCCGCCTAAGACGGCTGGCGTCCTCCCGATTTTCGCCTGTCGGATCGGGAAAGGGCGCGATAAAGGCAGGCTGGCTAAACCTCCTCGCCCGGAGGAGGTTTGGCGAGAACTTCCCGGGCTGGCCATTCAATTTCCCTGCCTTTGGGGGAAGGGATGGCGAGATTTAAACAAAGGCTACGTACGTAGAAGCTACAGTGGAATATTCTCGGACGCGGGTTCGACTCCCGCCGCCTCCACCAA
>DAORXN010000024.1:0-17991 GCA_035358955.1 Syntrophales bacterium
ACTTCACGGCCGCCGACTCCGTCATCCGTGACGTCGATATGGCCTCCGAAATGACAAACTTCACGAAGAACCAGATCTTGGTCCAGGCCGGTGTAGCCATGCTGTCCCAGGCCAACCAAGCTCCGCAGCTCATTCTCTCCCTCTTTCGGTAATTCGGAAGAGCGCCTCTAACCCCCCGATGCCCCGCGGCCCCCTCCCGCGGGGCATCATCTTTTATCTGCTTTAAGCTTCTTTCAATGGCAGAATTCTTGCTTAATTATTGACTTTGTGAAAGTGCAATCGACTTTGTTACGAAACAAGGAGCTTTCTCATGATTAGACTATGGCAGAAGTGGGCGGTGATGATCGACGTGAACAACATTTGCACCCATAATTGTCTATACTGTACCAAGCACATCCGCCACCTAAGAAAAGACCAACGCCACCAGATGACCGAAGAAGAAATCATAAATGCCATCCGCTCCCTCGAAGGCTGGCCCGGTAAGATTGGCCTCACGGGGGGAGAGCCGTTAAACTATCCCGACTTTGAGCGCCTCTGCAAAATTGTCCGGGAGATGATACCCAAGGAAAAGGCGCTGATCTTCACCTCCCACCAAGAGAAGTTCACGCGCTACAAGGGGCTAATCGATGAAACCTTTGGCGAGGTCTATTTGAATTTCCACGACGAAGAGCAGAAAAAGGTCTGCGTCCATCATCCCCTCCTGCTTTCGGTCCGAGACATGGCACCGACGGAAACCCTTATGTGGCAGCTAATCGAGGAGTGCTGGTGCAACAAGATGTGGTCACCCATTATCGGTAAAAAAGGGGCCTTTTTCTGCGACTGTGCCCTGGGTCTCGATACCGCCCTCGAGATGGATGGGGGTTGGCCCGTGGAACCAGGCTGGTGGAAAAGAGAGAACTATCGAGATCAGATGGAAAAATACTGCCCCCTCTGCGGGATGTGTCTACCTTACCCTGGACAGAGGTTGATCGAAAACACGGAACTTATATCAAAAGGGCTTTATGAAAAATTCCAGGCCCACCGCCTTAGAAATCTCGAACATCTCAAAATCGTTGATCGAAGGCTTACAGAGGAAGAGATAAAGATCTTCGCCGTCGGCTGGCAACCCTGGCATAACAGACAAGACCGGGGATACGAAGGACCGGAATACATAAACGAAAATAAAAAAACCCCTGCCATAAAAATTGCCGTTGTTTCCGCTTGGTACAATGAGGAACTGCTCGCCCCCCTTTTTCTCAAGCACTACGACTATGTGGACGAGATTCACATCATTCTGGATACTGCCACCGACGACCGCACCCGGGAGATCCTTGCTTCCGACCCTCGAGTCATCATTCATAATCAGACCTATCCACCTGACGGGCTCGATTGGACGATAAAACAGGCTAAAGTAGACGAAGTCTATGCCTCCATCAAGGCCGATTGGGTTTTTGCCGTGGATGCCGACGAATTTCTTTACAAAAGGGGAGAAAAAGACATCAAAGCCTTCCTCGCCCGCCAGGAAGGGGACATCATGTGGGCGAAAATATGGCAGGTATACCGCCATGAAACGGACAAAGACATTGACTTCAGCCAGCCACCCCTCCTTCAGCGGCGACACGGCATACCACTGGAGCCGGAAAGTGTTTACTATAACCTGCCAGATCGGGCCTACCTTAAGCCTATAATTGTCCGAGGCGGCAAAAATCCCAAATGGAACTGCGGCTGTCACAATTACGGAGGAGATCTCGTCGAATGCCGTGAATGGATGGAAGGCGCCCACTGGCATATGGCAGACCCCGAGCTCGCCTTGAGAAGGAGAATGCAAACAAAGGCGCGCCAGGGCAAGAAAAATCTTGCCCACGGCCTGGGATTGCAGAATCATTACATTTCAGAAAAGGCGATTCTATACGAATGCTGGATCCACCGTTTAGACCCCATAGTGATATTCCCGGAAACCGAAGACGATCAAGAAAAAGGCGAGGCTGCCGGTCCGACTAAAAGGAGCGCCCTTGAGGAAATTCCGGAAATACTCTCCTCGAAAAACAGGGTGAGTTACTACCTCTCCGAGATAGCAAGGATATTCAGGCAGTATGGAAAAGAGGGTACCGATCAGGCGCTCAAAGAGGCCTTTCGCCTCTTTCCCGAGCAAGCCCTTTACCTCAACAGCATGGGCGAGCATTTGCTCTCCTTTGAAAAATACCAAGATGCCCTCACCGTTTTTGAGCGAGGTCTAATTTACGATCCCACGTGCGGTGATTTATGGTGCAACTTGGGTTACATCGCCTATCGTCTGGGTGATTACGAAAAGGCGCTCCAATTAACAAAACAGGCCATCCAAATAGACGGCTCCAACGCCATCTACCGCGAAAACCTCGCGGCCATCGAAATGGCCCTATCAAACACCCAAAACGGCAAGGAAATTTGCCTCGAAGGGAAAGAGATGAAGAATTCAGGAGAAGAGCCTCGCCGTTTGATCGCCTCCATCATTATTCCCGTCTATAACGGCCTCGCATACACAAAAAAATGCTTACAGGCCATAAAGGAAAATACCCCTCCCGATATTTACGAGATTGTAGTCGTTGACAACGGTTCGACCGATGGCACGTCCGAGTATCTTTCCACCGTTGGAACTCCCGTAAAGGTTATCAAAAACGAAAAAAATCTGGGGTTCACCATGGCTTGTAACCAGGGGGCAAATAAAGCCGTAGGTCAATATCTCGTATTTCTCAATAACGATACTTTGCCCCTCAAAGGCTGGCTTTCCGCCCTGCTCGATACGTTCAAATTGAGTCCAGACATCGGGGCCGTTGGTGGTAAGCTTCTTTACCCCGATATGAGGCTTCAAGAAGCAGGAGGCATCGTATTCGAAGATGGCCATGGATGGAATTTTGGGAGGGGAGACCTGCCGGAAAAGGGGATTTATAATAAAGTAATCGAAGTCGATTACTGCTCCGCCGCGGCCCTCGCCGTAAGAAGGGAGGTCTTTTTCGAAGTCGGGGGATTTGACGAGAGGTACGCTCCCGCGTATTATGAAGACACGGACCTTTGTTTCGCTATCAGGCAAAAGGGCTACCGCGTTCTTTATCAACCCGCCGCCGAGGTCATACATTTCGAAGGAAAAACGGCCGGCACGGATACTTGCTCCGGATTCAAAAAGTATCAAGTCATAAACAGGGAGAAATTCCTTGTTAAATGGGCCTCGCAATTAATCGCCCAAGGCCCCAGTCCCTACAGAGGCGCACCGGCCCCCTTCACGGCAGACAGGAGACGCCGGCTCGCCGGCTACGTCCATCACAACAAAACAAACACCTTTGAGCCGGTAGAAACAGAAGATGAAGGCATTAGTTTCCTCATCATAGACCCCTTCCTTCCCGTTTACGACCAAGCTTCCAGAAGTTTTCGCCTCTTCCAAATAGTTAAAATCCTTTCCGCCAATCCTCACGTTCATATCACGTATATTGCGAGAGACGGATGCCACGGAGGGAAGTACATCCACGAACTCGAATCGATGGGAGTGGAAGTTTACCATACTGACCCTGAAAAACTTTACTCGTTCGGTGTAAATGCCGCACAATTTCCCCCTATCAATCTCAACTACATTCTCAGCCGGAGGCGCTATCACTATGCCATCCTGTCATTTTACGATATCGCCCTGCAATACCTGCCCGAGATAAGGCTTTATAGCCCCCAAACCTTCGTCCTAATCGACACGGTAGATATCCATTTTGTCCGCGAGATGCGCGAGGCAGAACTTTCGGGTGACAAGAAAAAGCTTGAAAGGGCCTTGAACACTAAATCCAACGAGATCGGCATATATCAAAGGGCGGATGCACTCATCACGGTAACGGAAGAAGATGCGAGGGCCATTGCCCCTTACTTGTCAGACAAACCCATATTGGTTATCCCCAACATTCACCCCCTGGAAGAAGAAACACCGACCTTTCAAAAGCGTAAGGGACTCATCTTTGTAGGGAACTTCAAGCATCCACCCAACATTGATGCCGTGGAATTCTACCTGCACGAAATCCATCCCCTCTTAAGGAGGAAAGGAGTTTCGATGCCGGTGTATATAGTAGGAGGTGGCTATCCCGAAGAATTGAAGAATAAATGGAAGCACCTTCATGAGGTAATTTTCACGGGCTGGGTTCCGGACACCAAACCATACCTCGCCAAATCAAGAATTTCCATCGCCCCTCTTAGGTTTGGGGCGGGCATGAAAGGAAAGATAGGTGAAGCATTATCCTGTGGCCTCCCCGTCGTGACCACCCCCATTGGAGCCGAGGGAATGGCCTTGGAACATGGGGAAAACATTTTTATCGCCGACTCAGCCGATAAATTTGCCGAACTCATCCTCGAATTGAATAAAAACGAAGCCCTGTGGAATAAATTGAGCCTGAACGGGAAAAGATTCATCGAAGAGCATTACAGCCCGCAGGCGGTAGCGAGAAAAATCTACGAGATCTTTAAACTCCCGGGAGAACACCGGGTAAAAGAAAAAA
The DNA here is from genome assembly GCA_035358955.1 of Syntrophales bacterium. GTDB lineage: Bacteria > Desulfobacterota > Syntrophia > Syntrophales > UBA8958 > JAOAFE01. The sequence goes on from DAORXN010000024.1 coordinate 4,482, forward strand.
GGGAGGCCATAACCTCGATCGTCATTTTAACCTTGAACGGGCTTTCATATACAAAGCAGTGTCTCGAAAGTATCTTCAAGTTTACCCTTCTTCCCTTCGAACTTATCGTGGTGGATAACGGCTCAAAAGACGGCACGGGTAACTACCTGCAAGGCATAATCGAGGGCAAAATCCCCATCGCCGGGCACACTTTGAAGGTGACCGAAGACGGGAAGGTGATGGGATGGAAGAAGGATGATAAAAAGGCCAAAAAATTGGATAATTATGAACCATGTCCCTGCAGACGCCTCATCCTAATTGAGAACGGGCAAAACTTAGGCTACGCGGGGGGTAACAATCGAGGTATTGCCGCCGCTCAAGGCGATTACATCCTCATATCGAATAACGACGTCGTAATGACCAAAAACTGGCTAAACTCGCTGGTCGAGGCGATCAACAAATTGCCTCATACCGGCATAGTCGGCCCCATGAGTAATTACGTGGCCGGTCCTCAGAAAGTCGCCGAGATCAATTACGACCCATCGAGTTTAAGGGGATTGGATACATTCTCTTCCTCCTTTTCCCTGCAGCACCAGGGTCAATTATACAAATTCTTCAAAGTGGTCGGTTTCTGCATGCTCGTAAAGCGGGAGGTGATAGAGAAAATCGGGGGCTTCGATGAGAGATTTGGCCTGGGCAATTTCGAGGATGACGACTTCTGCCTGCGGGCCAAGCTTGCCGGCTACGATTCCGTGATCGCAGGCGATTGCTTCATCCATCACTTCGGAAGTCGCACCTTTAAGGGAGAAAAGATTGACTACGCGGAAAGCCTCTATCGAAACTGGGAGGTCTTCAAGCGAAAGTGGGGGATCCCCGTCGACCTGCCCTACGGTACCCCCTACGATGTGAGGGACATTCTCGGAAGAAAGTTCTCGCCCGAGCTCCATTATGCCCCTTTAAGACCGGAAGAATACACGGTCGAGAGGGCCGAGCGGCGCTTTGAAAAGGGAGATATTGAGGGGGCCATCATCTGTCTTAAGCGGGTACTCGAAAGAGAACCGACCAATACTGAAGCCATGAACGATTTAGGCTACATCGCCTTCACCCGGGGAGACCTGGAGGAGGCCATCGGCTGGTTCGAACGGGGTCTGGCCGTAGATGGAGAAAATGCCGATCTCCTCGAAAACTTGGGACAAATCTACGCGAGCCGGGGAAATTACGAACGGGCCATTCCTTTCCTGGAGAAGGCCATAAAGAAAAAACCGGATAGCGTGGAGCTCATAAACGCCCTCGCCAACTGCCTGGTGCAGACGGGTGCCCATTTCCGGGCCGAGGCCTTATACGAGAAATCTTACGAACTGGATGGAGATCAGGCCCACGTGAGGGCAATCCTCGATTTGTTTAAAAAGGCCAAAGGGCTCGAAGCGGCAGAAAGGACATGAAACCGACCTTATCCCTATGCATGATCGTAAAAGACGAGGAAGCCTCCCTCGGAAGGTGTCTGAAAAGCGTACAACCCTTTGTGGACGAGATAATCGTGGTCGATACCGGCTCGACGGACCGAACCGTGGAAATCGCCAAAGGCTTCGGGGCCCATGTTTTCCACCACCCCTGGGAAAACGACTTTGCCAAGCACCGGAATCAATCCATCTCCTATGCCACGGGTGATTGGATTTTGCGGCTCGATGCGGACGAAGAGCTCTTTTGCGAAGACGGAACCCTACTGCGCAAGACCATCCGGGAAGGAAAAGCCGATTATTACTTCTGCGAAATGCACGATATGAAAAAAGATGGAAGCGAACGCGGTGTCTTCTATCAGCTTCGTCTCTTTCGGAACGGGATGGGCATGCGCTTTGAGCGCCCGGTCCACGAGCAGCTTTTGGTCAAGGGAAAGGGAGATTACGCAAGGATCCGCATCAGGCACTACGGCTACGACCTATCGCCGGAGAAGATGGAAGAGAAACATCGCGCCCGCCTGGCTGCCCTCGAAGAAATTCTCAAGCGGGACCCCGACGACCTCTACAGTCGAAATCAACTCGCCTCATGCCACTCCATGCACCGCGACTTCTCCGAGGCAATTCGGCAGGGAGAAATCGTCTTAGAGGCAAGGCGCAGGCAAAATCTTAAGCATCCATTCTTCCTCACCACCTTTTACACCGTCGGTCAGGGATACCTGGCCTTGGGTAAGGTAGAAAAAGGGGAGAAGGTCTTTCGGGAGGCCCTCGATTTTTTCCCGCACCATCTCGATGCCTGCTACTTCCTTTCCCTCATCTACTATAACCGCCGGGACTGGGAAAATTGTCAGACCTTCGCCGAACGCTACTTGGAAATACAATCCGAGATGGAAAGAGACCCTACCACAGTCGGCGCTTATTACTGCCACCACCTCGACAAAAAGAGCGAGGTACTCTTCTGGCTGGGCTCTTCCCTTTTCTTTCAAAACGAAGAGAAAAAGGCAGCCACCGTTTTCGAGGAAGCTTACCGCTCCGCCGGGGAAAAGCCAGAGGCAGCCATGAGCATCGCCCGCTTATATGCGGAGGGAAAGAAAGAGGAGGTGGCCCTTTCGTGGCTCGCAAGGGGTTGGGAGAAGGCGCGTGAGGGCGGCACTATGCCCGATTTTCTCCGAAAAGATAACCGCTTATTCTTTAGCCTGGGTCTTTTCTATGCCCGAGAAAACAGGGTAGAAGAAGCTGTGGAATGTCTTCTAAACGCCCAGGACGAGAACCTCTCACCCTCCCAGTTACTGGACAAGAAGATTACTTTGGCGCGCCTTTTATGGCAAAAGGGAGAATTGGAAGGCTTCGTTTCACAGCTTTCTGCCCTCATCGCCATTTCCGGTGCCCAAACCCTTAGCCTAATCGATAAAATAGAGGACATAGGCACCATCCTCTACGACATTACCCAGGCCCTGGAAGAAAAGGGCAACTGGCAAGCGGCGCTTGTTACCCTTAAGCTCGCCCTCGAGATTTACCCGCCGGGCTTCGAGCGCCGGCGTTTCGATTCCCTCCTTAAAAATGCCTCCCTCCGTACCGGGCATCCTTATTGCAGCTAAAAACAGTGCTAAAGTTTTGCGCCTAAACGCCGATAAACAGTTTAAGAAAGATTTTAGGAGGGGAGAAACGCATGGCGGGCACCTCATATATCACGGGGCTTTCCAGCGGGATCGACTGGGACAACATCGTCACCCAGCTCATCGCCGTAGAACATAAGTCCGTCGATCTCGTCACCAATAAGAAAACCTCTTATGAAAAACAGCTTTCCGCCTGGCAGGCATTCGCCTCAAAGCTTTCTACCCTCAAGGCAAAGGCCGACATCCTGAAAAGCGATACCGCTTTCGGTGTCTTTACGGCCAACCTTACCACCACGAGCGCCACTGTGAAAGGTACCGACCTCCTTTCCGTCACCACGGATACCAGCGCCCAGGCCGGCACGTTTACCGTGAAGGTAAATGCCGTGGCCCAGGCGGAAAAAAGGTCCACGGCAAGTTTTTCCTCTGCCACCACCGCCTTGGGGGCAGATTTTGCCGGGGATATCATCATCAACGGACGTATCCTCACGGTCAGCGCTACGGACACCTTAAGCTCCCTCGCTACGAAGATAAACAACCTAAATACGGGAACGAACAAAACGGGGATCACGGCCACCATACTGAGATACGGCACCTACGACTATCGTTTAGTTCTTACCGCCGATGAAACGGGGGCGGGAAAGATGGACATAAAAAATGCCGGGGCGACGGATGTCCTTTCCGCCCTCGGCCTGGCCGATACGGACCGGGCAGCCAAGAATACCATCTCCGGAGGCTTTCTCTCCGACCGCTTTACCTCGTCTACAACCGCCATCCAGACCCTCCTTGGTCTCAGTAACGCCGCCACCTCGGGGGAAGGAGAAATTGCGATTAACGGTTCATCCATCGGGGCCCTCGACCTGGCCACCGATACCCTGACGACGTTGAAGAACAAACTTACGGCAGCGGGACTCACCACGTCCATCGTCGAAGAAACGGAAGGCCATACCACCTATTACCGCCTCTTTGTTGCCGGCGGCCTTTCCAGCGTGACGGACAAGAACAATATCCTCGAGACGTTAGGGCTGATCACCGGTGGCGTAAGCGACGTCTACGGCGTGATCGGAGATGTGGCCAATACCTCCGGTGGACAAGCCATCAGCGCTTCCAGCCTCATAAAAGACATCGACGGCTATACGGGATATGCAGCGGGAGATTACATCAAACTCGAAGGGACCGATACGGCAGGAAACGCTGTGAGCGATTCCTCCTTCGTCCTTTCCGATACGACGACGGTAGGCGACTTGCTTACCCACATCGAATCCCTCTTCGGCAACGTTACGGCCACCGTCACCTCCGACGGAAAGATAAGAATAATCGATAACACAACGGGGGCAAGCAAACTTGCCGTCAAGATAGCCGTAAAAGATGCATCTGGAGATGAAGATACCACCTTGAAGTTCGATCTCGACGGTGATTTAGGTGCGGCCACCGTTTTGAGGAAGAGGCAACTTGTCGCGGGCACCGATGCTTCAATTAACGTTGACGGCGTGGAGGTAACCTCTGCGAGCAACACGGTAGACGACGTTGTTCCCGGTGTCACCTTAAACCTCCTCAAGGCCGATCCGGATACGGAAATTACGGTGCGCATCAACCGGGATGTGGATGCCATCATCTCAAAGATAAACGATTTCGTGACTGCTTACAATGACGTGGCCTCTTACATCAAAAATCAGACCTCCTACGATGAATCAAACCAGAAGACGGGAGGGGTCCTCTTTGCCGACGGCACCCTGCTGTCCGTGAAGAATCAGCTTTCCTCGCTACTCGTGGGACAAATCTGGGGGGTGGATGCAAACTTCTCCACCTTAGGGCTCGTGGGAATCAACGTTGATAAGTACGGGCAGCTCTCCGTAGACACTTCCACCTTACGTTCTTACCTTACCACCAACATGAGCGACGTAATCTCCCTCTTTACCGCCCAGGCCGAATCCAGCTCCGGAGACATAACTTACATCAGCCACACCCGAAATACTGAGGCCGGCACGTATAGCCTTAACATTACCCAGGCCGCTTCGCGCTCCACATCTAACCCTTCGGACATGACGGGCACCTTGAGTGGAGATGAAACCCTGACCATCACCGCCGGTTCTGCCCAGGCTACCGTCGAGCTAAATTCGGGTATGACGGTGGATGAAATTGTAAGTGCCATAAACAGTGAACTTTCCAAAACGTATGCCCAGAAAATCGTGGGGGCCAACTCCCTTTATGCCGATGAAAGCAAATCTTCCTATATTACTGCCGCCACTTCCTGGGATAGCGTCTACACGGAATCAGGTTCGGCCCATATAGCGGCCGGGGATGTCATCTCCTTTACAGGTACCACCCGCACGGGCTTGAGTGTCTCCGGTTCCTACACCATCTCCGATCCTGCCACGGACACCGTCCAGGGTCTACTTACGGCCATCGAGGCAGCCTATTCAAATACTGTGACGGCCAGCATCGATGCGACCGGCCGCATCGTAATTACGGACAACACCACGGGCTCAAGCAGCCTTGCCCTCTCTTTCAACTACGAACATGCCCACGACCTCGATTTCGGTACCGTTTCTTACTCAAACGACGGAGGCCAGAAGGGCCGCTACTTTCTCGATCTCACGGCGATAAACGATGGGGGGCATCTTGTAATCAGGCATAATCAATACGGAAGCGCGTACTCCTTTACCATCCATCAGGCGAACAACCTCATCTGGACATCGGGTGATCAGTCGGTGGCCAACGGCCTCGATGTGGCCGGAACTATAAACGGAGAAGAAGCGACGGGCACAGGCCAGGTTATGCGTACGCAATCGGGCCTTTCCCTCAAATATACGGGGACTTCCACGGGTAACGTGGGAAACCTTACCTTGACCTTAGGGGTGGCGGAGCTCTTCAGCCGCGCCCTCTTCAACATGACGGACTCGATTGATGGTTATGTGACGTACAAGCAGAAGTCCCTCCAAGATACCATCACGTCCCTGACGAACAAGATTACGGAAATGGAGGATCGGCTCGATAAGAAAAAGGCCCTCCTGCTTAGTCGTTTTGCCAAGATGGAACTCGCTTTGAGTCAGTTCCAGAGCCAGAGCAACTGGCTTTCATCCCAGATCACCCTTTTGAATAAAAACTGGGGCTCTTAAGAAGACCCGAGGAGGTGTAATTTATGATAACCAACGCCTTAAATTCATACCGCGAAGTAGACTGCTTCACGGCCAGTCCGGTAAAACTCGTGGTCATGTGCTACGACCAGGCCATCGCCCAGCTCAAAGCGGCCAAGGAAGCCTACAGGCAAGGCGACTTCGCCACCAAGGGACAGTGTGTCACGAAGGTCATCGACATCATCCACGAGCTCAATGCCTCTCTCGACATGGAAAAGGGGGGAGAAATAGCCCAGAACTTAAGGCGGCTATACCTCTACATCTTAAAGACGATCATGGAAGCCGACCTGCAGCGAGACCTGGCCAAGTTCGACCATCTAGTTGAGATATTGGAAGAGCTCGCGGAGGCCTGGCGCACCATTGCCACCGAGAGCATAAAGGCAGAAGCCGATCCGAAAAACGAGGTACCCTACGGCACCAGGCAACCGGCCGTAGTCGCAAGAAACTGGCAGGGGTAAGATGTCAAGGACCAAAGAGCATCTCTGTGACCTGATGAGGGATTATCTCGCCCTCACACGGGCCCTCCGGTCTGCCGCGCAAGGGGATAAGACGGAGCGCCTACTTGCCCTCATCAAAGACCGGGAGGAATTGAAGGAAAATATTGCTCAATTGCGCCGCTCCATCAGGATAGGGAAAAAAGAGGCCTCGGTACTTTTGGCCCTCATGGTCGAGATGGAAGAGATAGAGAGAGAAATTGCCCCCATACTCGAAAGAATCTTTGCGCGCGAAAAAAGCCTTCTCTTCGGGCTTAAGGGCTACGGCCTCATCACCCCCCGAACCCACCTCGTCGACACCTCCACCTAAAAAATTTTCTCAACTTTTCGGCCGATCGACCGATATATTAGTTAAAAAGGGAAAGGAGTGGGTGAAATATGAACGTGGGGTCTATAAGTGAATCGATGCCTGTCTCTCCTTTGGTTTCAAGCCAGGGATCAAGTGTCGCCCAGAATGCACTCATTTCCACCCCCGTTACGAAGGGTGATGCTCCTCGCCGCGAAGAACCCTCCCTGGCAGAGATCAAGCGCATGGCGCAAGAAATGCGGCGCCAGATTGAAAGCATGAACGTGAACCTCAAATTCACCACGTACGGAGAACACGGCGAACGTATTGCCATCGTCGTAATGAACGAAGACACGGGTGAAGTGATCAGGGAGATTCCACCTAAGGAGATTCAGGCCCTCTATGAGAGGATGTCGGAACTGGTGGGGATGATCTTCAACCGCAATGTTTAACTATTTCCCCGGCGAGGCTCTCAATACCCTTTGGGGGAAAAGAGTCGGAAGGGGTATCTTTGGCCTTAATCACCTCGATGGCATAGCGCACGGGAAATCTTTCGTCTTCCAAGACTATCTGCCGGCCTTTTTTTGTGCGTACATTCAGGACGAGGGGGGCCCTCAAGTTCACGCTCGCCGAGAAGGGATGCTCCCTGATGGTCAGAATGGAGAGAAGAGCCAAATCATCTTCTTCAAAAATTTCCATTTCCCCACAAATTCTCTTCAAATCTGGGTCATAGGCGGGGCAGACTACCTTCGGCTCCACCACGAGAAAGGCGACGGCCGGCTCGTCTACGGCCTGAAGCCAGTAAAAGGGAACCCCCGCGCCCCCGGAGAGGAGGGCATACCTTCTTATTTTTTCGAAACCGAGGATGGGTCCCTCCATGAAAATGATCTTCTCTTCTTCTATCTCCCAATCCCCATAGCGTGTTTTAACTCTCATTTCCTCTCCTTTCCCCCCATCCGCTGCCAGACAGACAAAGGATCCATGATCACGGCGGCAGCGAGCTCATTTTGTTCCTTTACCAGCCGGTACACCTCTTCCCGATGAACGGGCACCTCACGGGGGGCCTCAATGCCGATCTTTACCTGGTTTCCCCTTATCTCCAGGATGGTGATGCTTACCGCATCACCAATCATCACTTTCTCTCCCAACCTCCTTGTCAGGATGAGCATGGGTCTCCTACTTCAAGTAGTTCAGTATCGAGGTTTCGTTCAATTTACCCGCCATGGTGTAACACGCCTGTAAGGCCACCTGTTTCATCGAGTAAAGGGTGGCCAGTTCCGCCATATCGGCATCTTCCGTATCGGAAAGAGACGAGGTGAGGCGGGTGGACAATTCCTCTAAATTGGATTTGGCAATATCCAGGCGGTTACCAATGGTGCCACAGCGGGAGATACCCAAGCTCACCTGTTTCAAAGCGTCATCAATCCCCGTTAAGGAATTGCTTATGCCATCCACATCGTTGTTTTCCAGTGCTGTTTTAAGATCGTTCAACACTTTAAATACATCCACTTTGCCGTTTCCCCGATCGGTAAATACCTCTTCCCCGCTCAAGCTGTAACTCAGGGAAACACCGGGGGAGACGGTCAGGGTGAGGTTATCCCCATTTCCCCGATAGTAGCCCTGGGCTGTACCTTTCACGTAAAAGATATCCCCGGCCTCCATCTTCTTCGTACCGGCTCCAAACGTAAGGGTAATCCCGAAACCGAGATCCACCGGGGCAGAGAGGCCCGTTTGCTCACTTCCCCAAGTTTTTCCTCCATCGTGGGAAATCACATATTTCACCTCGTTTAGGTCCCCGCCACTCGTTACTTTGAGGACAAAAGTCTTGTTCTGGCTTCCCGTGTATGACCCGCCAGCAGTCACGGTACCGTCGAAGACGTTCCCTTGAGCGGCAGTTGCTTCTCCCACGGAGGCAGCCATAACGGCAGAGCTGAAAGGCTCCACGTTGGCGCTACCGGAGAAGAGATAACGGTCTCCCAGGCGGGAGTTGGCAAGAGACAGCATCTCTTCGATGATGCCACCCACTTGGTTGGCCACGATCTTTCTCGTATCGCTTGAGGCGGTAGCCGTTGCCTGGGAAAGGGCAAGCTCCCGGGCCTTGACGAGGAGGTCGTTTACTGAGTTAAGCTTCGTCTCCGTCATGTTTACCCATGATTCACAAGTGCTTATGTTGGTCTGGTATTGGTTAACAGCCGCCTGCTGTGTCCTTATACCGAGAATACGCGTGACCCCCACGGGATCGTCGGAAGGCCGGTTCACTTTCTTTTGGGTAGCCATCTTTTCGAGGAGGCTACTGTATTGGTTTTGAATAGTAAAGAGCCCTCCCATAGAGGCGCTGAATTTCATGTTTTCCGTTACTCTCATGAGCTCACCCCTAAATTCATAAGAATATCGAGTAATTTGTCGGTAACGTTGACGAGGCGGCCCGCCGCCTGGTAGCTCATCTGAAATTTCATCAGCTCGATCATTTCCTCGTCGATGGAAACACCGGCAACACTTTCCCTTCTGTTCGTCACATTCGTCAAGATGGCATTCTGGTGTTCTAAATCCGTGCTACTATCCTCCACCTGGCGACCTATCCTTCCGATTATGGCGGCGAAATAGGCGTTCAGAGTGGAGGAGCCGTTTTCCATGATGAGTTCATCCTTCAAGGCAGCGATCGAAGCGGCGTTTTCACCGTCACCGTTGACCGTACTGCCCGCCGCGATTAGTCGCAAATCCTGGGCAATTTCCGGATTCAAACGGATGGTTGCCGCCGGGGCATTGTCCGAGTAAACGAAGAAATCTCCCCCTAAATTGCCCCGACTATCGTAACCTTGATGATGCAGGTCATTTACGGCCTCGGCCAGGGAACGGGCGAAATTATTGAGCAGCTGCTGGTAATCGGGAATAACCTCATCCTGGCTCTCTATGAGGGCCCCCAACTTCCCCTTGGTGATAAAGCCGTTCAACTCCTCGTCCGGGTTCACCTGAGCAGAGGAGACCACCATGCGGTCCCCCACGTCCTCCGCCTTCAGCTGATAAGCGACCAGCCTCTCCACCAGGGGAATCCCGTTTTCGAGAAAAACGCTTACCGTCCCGTCGTCAGCCTCGTTCCACATGATGCCGACCGATTCCGCCATATCCCCTAAAAGCCCCATGAGCTTATCCGAAAGAATGTTCGTCTCCCCACCTTTGGCCCCCGTTTCAGCCACCTTTTCGTTCAGATTTCTTATTTCCACGGCCAGGGAGTTGATCTTGTTTACCACATCCCGGATGGATGTCTTGATGTCGGTCTTCAACCGAACGAGGTCGCCGGAGAAGCTGTTCAATTTCGTGGCTACACTTTCGGCCATGGCGGCCACCGTGTCCCTCTCCACCTGCCCCGAAGGATTGGCCGAAAGGGTCTCCCAGGCGGCCCAGAACTTGTTTAGCTGATCGTTCAATCCCCCCGACTGAGCCTCGTTTAAGATGCTTTCAATACTCGAGAGCCGATCGTTTAAGGTAGAAGAGTAGCCTATATTCTGCCGCTGAAGGACGACCTGCCCCTCCAGGTAACGATCATAGAGGCGTTCGATCTTATCGACCGCAACGCTCGTCTGAACGACCATCCCCCGCACGTAATCACCGCCGGTGGATGAAATAACCGGCCTTTGCCGCGAGTAACCGCTCGTATTGACATTGGCTATATTCGCCCCGACTACATCGATGCCAATTTGACTTACGCCCAAAGCATCCCGGGCTACATAGAGAAGGCTTGCAATGGACATTCGGCCCTACCCCCTTTCTGATACTATCTTCCCATGCAAAGGTCGGGCCGAGATATTTCCTCCGCGGTCGTAATGTGTTTCCTCACCTAAGAGTCGGCGTAAAAACTGAAGAGAATCGCCGACGACGTGGAGAGCCGCCTCGATGAGAACGGCGTTTTCCTGATTCTTTTCCTTCACCTCCTGGGCAAAGGCGGCAAATTTTTCCTGCCTGGCTGTCAATTCTTGCCCCTGTTCGGGCGAGACATGGGAAAGAAGCACCTCCCATCTCAAGGGGGTGGACAAGTTCAACCTACGGGCGATATCATTCAGAAGTTGTCTCTTTTCCTCGAGCATCAAACTGAGGTTGCTGATAGCTTCTCCTTTTTTTTGAATGCTCGAATTGATAGCCTCAAGGTCCTGAGATTTAACTGCTTGGGCCTCTTGATTTAAGGCATGAAGGAGCCCTCGCCATCCCTCCTCCTCCAGGTCCAGCAGGCGCATGAGAGAGGCTAAGGACTCCTGGGGGATCATACAAAGATATTGACCAGGGAATCGAGGGCGAGCTTATCGGCCAGTTTATCCGCATCCACCTGATAGGTGCCGGATTCAACCGCCTTTTTTATCTCGGCCACCCGATCCTCCCGGATTTCCGGCAGATTTTCGATAGCCCCCCGGGCTATATTGATATCCCGGCTCTGGGCAGAAATACTTACCTTATCCTCGGGAACAAGGCCGGGAGATTCCGCTTTTTCTCCCTTTACCTTCCCTTTTTGAACCGCATCCGTCGGCTGGTACTTCTGTAGCGCCTCGTTCTGTAATTCGCCCCTTCCCGTTATCTTCATTTTTCCCACACCTCACCTATTCTTTTGCCTTATTTATCGGCGAAGTTTCAAAAAACTTTAATTTTTTCTGCAAGTCGTTGTAAAGCATTTTTTGCAGACCAAAGCCTTCTTGTTGGCGGGAGATCGCCTCGGCTAAGTGTTGATCCATCATCATCTCCCAGGTGGAGCGACCAGCCGTGAGGGGTAAAAGCCCACCCTTAGGTACCGTTTTCCTCATGGACTGCAGAAGCTGATAGACGAAAATGGATTCAAAGTCCGCGCAGGCCTTTTTCAATTTTTTATCTTCCGCCGCTCTACTTTCGCTGCCGGAGTAGGCGGCCATTGTCTTTCCCGCAAGCGTTACCCGATCCGTCATATGATCCTCAATTCCGCCTGCAAGGCCCCCGCTGCCTTAATGGCCTGAAGAATGGTAATAAGGTCCCGGGGCGTAACCCCGATGGCGTTCAACGCCTGCACCACATCTTGGATCGTCACTCCCTGGGGAACAAGGAGCAGCTGTTTCTTTTCTTCCTGAACCGAAAGCTGCGTATCCTTGGTTACCACCGTCTGGCCGCCGGGGGCGACGATTACTCCACCTTTCTTGTCCTTCACCACCTCGCCTCCTGCGGGCGGCTTCGGGGCAAAGGGCATAGGTTGGGAAACACTGTAACTCTCCTTGACCGTGATGCTCAAATTCCCGTGTGCCACGGCCACCGTCGAGATTCTCACGTTTTCACCCATGACGACGGTACCCGTCTTTTCGTTTAAGACCACCACCGCCCGGTGAGAGACGGGCACATCTATATTTTCCAATTCGGCAACGATGGATGTCAGGTGAGAAAGGTGATCGGGGACGATGAAAACGTCCACCGTTCCCGAATTGGTGGCATGGGCCCTCACCTTGTCTCCCATGGCCACGTTGATGCGCGCCGCCATCTCCCGCGCCGTCGTAAAGTCAGGATTGTACAAGTCCAGGGTAATCTTCCCGTCCGTTCCCAGGGTAAAGGGCACCTCTCTTTCGACCAATGCCCCGTTGGGAACGATGCCTACGTTGGTGACGTTCTTCGTCATCGTAGCCGACGCCCCCTGGACGGAATAGCCGCCGATGGACACACTCCCCTGGCAGACGGCATACACTTCGCCATCCGGCGCCCTCAGGGGAGTCATGATCAGGGTTCCGCCCTGAAGGCTCGTCGCATCCCCGATGGAAGAGACGGTACAATCTATTTTTGCCCCCGTTTTCACGAAAGGCGGTAAATTTGCCGTTACCATGACGGAGGCCACGTTTTTCGACTTGATCTGGGCAATCCTATCCTTGACGGAGAGACCCTGCCTACTTAACATGTTCGCCACCGTTTCCCGGCCAAATCCGTTCTTCAAATCATCGCCCGTACCCATGAGCCCCACCACCAGCCCGTAGCCCACGAGCTGGTTGTCTCTTACCCCCACAATACCGGCAATGTCTTTGATCCGGGCAGCCTCCAGGTTATCTATCAACCCTACGGCAAGAAAAACGACCATTAATGTCCACCAAAAATGCTTCATCGCTTCTTACCCTTAGAAAGGCCAAATCCAATCGAGAATTCTCGTTCCCCATCCGGGCCTCTGCTTGTCCGTCACCACCCCGGCCCCCGTGTAAATGATTCTCGCATCGGCAATGTTCTTGGAATCTACCGTGTTGTCCGGAGACACATCCTGGGGCCGGATAATACCCGTAATCACGATGTACTGGTCTTCGTCGTTGATGGTGACCTGCTTACGCCCCTCGATGAGGAGATTCCCGTTTTCCAACACCTTCACCACCCGCCCTGCGATGTTCATCTTGATCGTGTTTCCACGATTGGTATCCCCGCTTCCCTTCATAGAGGAAGTACTCGTGCCTCCCGCTGCGATTTCCCCGCCCATGTTCGCATTGCGCTTCAGGATCGACGTATCGAGACCGAGGAGGGCGGAAATTTTTGCCTCATGGGAGGTAGAGCGGGCCGTGTTGGTACTCGC
>DAORXN010000024.1:18091-29570 GCA_035358955.1 Syntrophales bacterium
CGAGCGTAGACCAAACGGTTGGAAGACACATTGCGCACCCTAATTAAGGCGCCCCGGGCCCCATCTTCCTCCGATACTCCGATGGTGGAAATCCTAAGCGGCCCTTTTTCCAAGCTTATCCTCACCGTTTTACCCTTCTTAACCAAGATGGGGGCATGCAAAACCGTCTTCTTGATTTCCGACCCGGCCCTGATCGAGGTGCGCACTTGCCTGCCCACGGCCTCCTCAGGCGTATAAATGAGTACCGAATCCAAATGGGTAACCCATTTTTTCTTCACCGTCAGGTCTTCTTCTTGGATAACGCTCTCGGCCTTAATATCCCGGGCGGCAACGACGATACTTCTCAAGATTTCGATTCTCCCCCGCACATTCATCTGGCGATAGACCCTCCCGTGGGAGAGTCGCACGGAAAAGGTCATCTCCCCTATGTAGTCATCCTTCCCCAAGGTATTGACCTTTATGTTCACCTGCCTTTCGGGTAAATCCGTCTGATCGGCCGGGAGGTCCACATCGATGCGCACCTCTTCCTTGTCCCAAGGCATGGAACGCTCGATGTGGCGGATAATCTCTTCTCTTATGACCTCCCCCTTCAGGGTGGCTCCGACCTCAAGGGGCATCAGGATCAAGAAGAGCAAACTAACGCTTGAGATTACTGACAATACCCAGCATGGTATCTGCCGTCTGCACGGCCTTGGAATCGATTTCATAAGCCCTCTGACCCGTAATCATTCTAATCATTTCGTCTATGACGCTCACATTGGAATTTTCCAAAAAAAACTGCACGATCGTGCCGCGTCCCTCCGTACCCGGGGCCCCTTCCACGGCATCCCCCGAGGCATCCGTTTTATCGTAGAGGTTCCTCCCGACACTGGTCAAACCGGCCGGGTTGGCAAAGGTAACGAGGGTAATCTGCCCCACCTGGGTAGTGTTACCGTCCTTATCCGTCACCGTCACCGTTCCGTCCTTGGCCACCGTAACCTGAACGGTACCTTGTGGAATGTTGATATTCGGCACCAGGAGCAGACCATCCTGATTGACGATGTTCCCATCTTTGTTCAGCCGGAAGCTACCCGCCCGGGTATAGAGGGTTTTGCCCTGGCCATCGTCGATTTGGAAGAACCCGTTGCCCTCGATGGCCCAGTCCAACTGGTTACCCGTGGAAAGGAAATCACCCTGGGTAAAGATCTTCTGGGTAGACACGATCTTGGAACCCAGACCGATTTCGATGCCCGAGGGTAACTGCTGGCCCGTCGCCGATAGAGACCCTGCCTTCGTCAGGACTTCGTACATGAGGTCCTGAAAATTCGCCCGCGATTTCTTGAAACCGATGGTGTTCAAATTGGCCAGGTTGTTGGCAATCACATCCTGGTTCAGCTGCTCCGCCACCATACCGGTAGCCGCCGTGTATAGAGACCTGATCATATTTTTTCCTCCTTCATTACGCTAATCTGCCTACCCGAGAGGTGGCTGTTTTCTCTTCCTCGCTTATCGTCTGAATCACCTTCTGGTAGACCTCAAAGGACCTTTGGATGTCGATAAGGTCCACCATTTCTCGAATAGGATTGACGTTAGACATCTCGAGGGCCCCCTGGGCAATCCGTGGCTTTTCCACCTTCTTTCCCTCCACGGGGCTCGCAAAGTAACCGTTGGAAAGCCTTTGCAGACTACTCGTCTTATCAAAGGAGACGATGTTCAACCGCCCCACCTCATCATCACCCGCCTTGACGAGGCCGCTTTCGGAAATGGATACGGGACCTTGCTTGATGATAATGGGCCGGTCCCCTTCTCCGAGGACTGCATCACCCGATTGGGTGACCAGCCGCCCGTCTTTATCGAGGGTAAAGTCGCCGCGGCGCGTATAAAAACGCCCATCCTTCGTCTGGACAACGAAGAATCCTTCCCCTTCTATCATGAGGTCGAGCTCATTGCCCGTCCGCTGGGCCAGTCCCGGGGAGAAATCCACCACGGGGACGAATTCCTGATTTACCCCTTGCCCCTCCGTCGGATTGGAAACGGCGTGGAGATGGACCGCCTTGTATCCCGCCGTCGAGGCATTGGCCAGATTAGCCGAGGCATGCTCCAGCTTCTGGATCAGCCGCCCCATCACGTCACCTGTTTCACTTATGCCAAAACCCATCCTTCACCTCTTTATGAACTGGTCTGAGCTCGCTCTTTTTCGGCGAGGTAGATAAAGGCGAGGATTTCCGCCACGGCCCGGTAGAGTTCCGCCGGGATGTACTCATCCAGGTCGAGTCGACACAGCATCTCCACCAGCACCGGATCGTCCTTGATGGGAACGCCGTGCGCCTGGGCGAGGGCGATGATTTTCTCTGCTACCACCCCCTGCCCTTTGGCCGTAACCCGGGGCGCCAGGTCCCTTTTCTGATCATAGGCGATGGCCGCCGCTTTCCTTACGCCCTTCATACCCTCACCTGCAGTGTCCCCTCATGGAAGGCCGGGATGCCCTGCCACAGATCCCGCCGGACATTATCGAGGTCTCTTTCCACCCCAAAGCCCAAGGTTAACGACCTGTAACCTTCCTCACCCAGCCTTTCCTTTAATTGCCCCGCCCTCTTAAGCAAATAATCCTTGCTTTCCGCCTCCTCACACCGGACAAAGACGGAGAGCCTATCTCCTGCCAGATGCATCTCCACCATCACGCATCCCAGGGCGGGTAAATCCAAGAAAACCCAGGCCCGGCAATCTTTTTGCGCTTCTTTTTCCTCCACCCGGGCGTAGAATTCCCCCACGCGGGGCTCTCCCCCCAAGAGAAAGGGTAAAGGCAAGAAAAATAGCCCTTCCCGGTCCCGGCTCAGCACGTTTACCACCTGACAGGTTTCTATCCGGTTTAGGGTGGCGCTTACCCACCGCGAAAGGGCCTCTACCTCTTTCGACCTCCCTCTGGCCGTCTCTTTTAGCTCGTCGGCCAGTTGGAGGAGGAGGGACTTGAGGCTCTCCGGTGGCTTCACCCCATTCGCCAGGTCCCTCTCATGGAAGAGGCCCAAGGTGGAGGCCAACTCTTTCACCTCCGTCCCTTTATTCAATACCGCCGCTAACTTATCCGTGAGATTGTTTGCGACGCTTTCCGTAATCACACCCCGGGACCTCTCGCCACCTTCCCGCGTAAACATCTCGTACCCCTGAGCGAGGACATCCTTAAAGAGGCTCGGCTCCTGTCGGAAGAGGCGCCAGAACACCCTCATAGCCGTTAAGAATTCCCGGTTCACATCTGGGCTGCCCACCGGGGTCAGGATCACCTTAGGCTCCAGGGCTGTCACCCGGACGGTAAGTCTTTCCCCAACAGGGAGGGCAATCTTCGATTCTGCCTCCAATCGCTCACCGTTAAGGAGAATTTCGTACTTTCCGTTCTTAAAACCCGCAATCTTGACAGATACGGTCTCCCCCACCGAAAGGGGAGGAAGCTCCCCTGCTGGCGCCACAAGATGGGCCCTATTTACTGCACCTACGTTCGTCTTCATTTACCCACCCGCTCATGACTTAGTTTGATCATGAGCCTTACCTCTCCCTCGTTGAGACCCGTAATGCGCGATATCTCCCGGGGGTCCAGACCTTCTTCCGCCATCTTTTCCACGGACCGATAAACGGAAACGGGCACATTCGCCGCCTCGGATAAGGTTTTGTTAATCCTCTCCAGGACTTCCCGTCCCCTTCTTTCCCGTTCCATGAGGAGATAGGCCGTCTCTTCCGCCGACTTTCTTCCCTCTTCTAACGCTTCCATGTACTCGGCCGTGGCGAGCCTCGATTCGTCGATTAGCTGCTTAAGCTCTCCTAAGAGCTTGCGATCGACATAAGCACCTCTTTTTGCCCCCATCCTTTTCAGGGCGGCAAAAATTGCCACGCAGAGGATAATATCGACTAAGATCTGTAAATAGGTCGGTGCATACTGCCAGATTTCCGTCATGGCTTCCCCCTCGATCATGCCTTTACGTCCACCTTATGCTCGTCACCCTCGTCGCCGGACTGGGGGTGATGCTCTTTAGAGCCCCGCCTCCCCTCTTTTTCTTTCTCTTTCTCTTCCTCTTCCATCCTTACCCGTTCCGATTCTTCCGATTTTTTTACCCTCTCCGCTTGTTTTCTCCTTTCCTCGGCGAGTTGGATATCGAAATACCTCTGCTGCAGATCCCCCTGGCGTTGCTGCACCTGTTGAATCTTTTCCGCCACGTAGGTCTGCGTGATCATGTGTTGGGCATCGATGCCTTTGACCATCGCCCCACTCCGAAAACGTAGTCACACCTATAAATATGCGAGATACGTGCCACTTATCCTAAATCACCCTCCAGGACGTAATGAACACGGCGTGTACACTGCCGGCCCCCTTCTCCTTCTCCAGATACTCTTGGACCTTTCTCTTTACTTCCTCCCGGCTGCTGGCGCTCAATACGTCGGGAAAGATACTTTCGCTTACGATTCTGACGATGGCGGCCCTCATCTCTATCTCTTCTCCCGAAAAAAGCGCCTCCTTCCCCGGCGCCGGTACCAGCACTAAACTGAAAAGGATCACCCGATCCTGGCCTTTGGCATCAGGAACCACCGTGGAAAGGTGGTTCAATTCCACCAAGGCGGGGGTAGGAGAAACGACAGGGCTTTTTTCCTTCTGTGCCACCCGGGGCTCCTTTTTCCCTAAAAATAGATAGGTCACCCCGCCTATGACCAAAAGCAAGGAAATGACGGGAAGCACGACAAAAAGAAAGAACTTCCAGTGGAAGGTGCGCCGAAGAAAGGTAGACTTTGGTAAAGACGGCGCTTCCTCTTCCGCCCTTTCCTTCTCCGCCAGTTCTTGCGCTTCCTTCTCTTCTACCTCGAGGAGATCGATCCTCGCCTTTCTTCTCATTTTGCTGCCCACCTAAGCAATGACATGATGGCCCGTGACGGGTTTTTCTGGAACTTTCACTTTCCTTACCCTTTTCTTCCCCTCATGGATCATGGCCCGCAAGCGCATGATGGCCTGCGTGTGGATCTGTGAAACGCGAGATTCGGTGAGGGAGAGAACCTTGCCAATTTCCTTCATCGTGAGTTCTTCGTTGTAATAGAGAGAAAGGACGAGGCGCTCCTGTTCGGGGAGTTTCTCGATGGCTTCAATCAGGCGCTTCTTCATTTCTCGATCGGCCAAGATGCTGAAGGGGTTTTCATTATCCACGGCTTCATAAATTTCTTCATCGTTGTATCCTCCCTCCAGATTCTCCGGTAATTCATCTTCGTAAATGAGCATGATGCTCTTCGAATCATCGAGGAGGCGGTAATACTCCTCCAAATCCATGCCCAGGTATTCGGCTATTTCTTCTGCCTCGGGCAAACGCCCCAATTTCCTTTCCATGTCGCGCATCGCCTTTTCGGCCAGTTTCCTTCTCTCCCTCGCCCCCCGGTTCATGTAATCCCGAGACCTGAGTTCATCCAGGATGGCCCCTTTGATTCTGATAGTGGCGTAAGCCTCAAAGGACGTGCTTTTTTCTGCCTGGAAACGATCCACGGCATTGATGAGGCCGATAATGCCTACATTGATGAGGTCTTCCCTCTCGCTTCCAAGCTCTGGAGGTAAGCGCGTAAGGAACCTGTTCACCACATTGTGGACGAGATAGGCATACTTCTTTATCTTTTCTTCTCTTTCTTCCGCCGTCATCGTATCCCGATGGATTCCCAGAAAAATTTGATTCCCCCCGTTTCTTCGAACTCCACCTCTTCTTCGGCCAGGGTCTTTGCCAGCGCCTTGAAGCTCAGGGCCGCCGGGGATGAAGGCCAAAGAATGGAGACGGGCTTCTGACACCTCACGGCATCTGCCATCTTTTCATCTTCCGGAATGAAGCCCAAGTATTCGATGCCGATATGGAGAAAGTGGCCCAGGGCAACACTCAACCGTTGATAGACGGATTTGGCCTCGTTTACCCCCTTGGCCATGTTTACCAGGAGTCGGAACCTTTTACGGTCGTGTTTTTGATAGAGCACCTTCATGAGGGCGTAGGCATCGGTTACCGAGGTCGGTTCCGGTGTTACGACCACGATTATCTCCCTGGAGGCCGCATTGAAATACATGACATTGCTCGATATCCCCGCCGAGGTATCGATGAGGATGAAATCCATATCCCCACCGTAGGCGCTCATTTCCTCGATCAGCATCGCCTTCTGGGAGCCCGTCATCTCGGCCAGTTCTTGGATGCCCGAGGAGGCAGGGAGAATCATCATGCCTCCCGGGCCTCTCATTACCGTTTCGGCCAGTGTGCGTTCCCCGCAAAGAACGTGACTCAAGTTGAAGCGGGGGGCAAGCCCTAACACGACATCGAGGTTGGCCAGTCCCATATCGGCATCCAGCACGAGGACCCTCTTGCCCATCCGTGCCAGCATGTATCCCAAATTGGCCGCAATGTTCGTCTTGCCCACCCCGCCCTTACCGCTCGTGATGGCAATGGTCCGCACATCTTTTTTCGTCGGCCTCATGATTTTCATGGCCCGTCCACCCTTCGTTATTTCTCTCAGCACGGCTGCCTGATCCACGTACAACCTCCCATGATTAGTTCTATTAAGCCTTCTATGTTTGCCTGTTCTATGTCTTCCGGTACATTCTGCCCTGTGGTCCACCACGAGACGGGTAAGCCTGTACTTTCCACCACGTCACAGATGGCACCCCGATTTATGCATTCATCCACCTTGGTGAAGATGACACTTCGTGGCACAAGAACACCGTATTCGCGGGCGGAAAAAAGCAGGTGCTCGAGATGGGAAGTAAGGGAGAGGACGAGGGAGGTCTCCAAGTCCCTAACCCCCCTCATTGTTTCTGCAAGATCGTTAATGGCCTCGTGATCCGCAAAGGCCCGCCCCGGTGTATCTACGTAAATGACGTCCCGATCAGAGAAACGCTCAACGGCCTTCCGAAAGGATTCGCCATCGGCTGCCACTGCCACGGGTACATTCATGATACGGGCATAGATACGGATCTGGTCGGTGGCCGCGATGCGATGCGTATCTGTTGTTATGAGCGCCACCCTTTCGCCCAATCGGAAGGCAGATATGGCGGCCAGCTTGGCGAGAGTAGTAGTTTTGCCCGCCCCCGTGGGTCCCACAAGCACCCTTACCCGGCTTCGAAACTCGTGAATCTTCACCATCTCCGAGATGATCGCTTTGAGATCATGGCTTTTATGACGCCTCATCCGGTCGGCAAGGCGTGAGGCCCCGGCCTTCGATACGCCACGCGCTACCAGCTGGGTGTAATAATGAGCCCATTCGTCAGGCTTAATGGACCCTTGTTGTCCGACCAAGTCGAATAGGATGGAAACAGCTTCTCTCCACTCCCAGCTCGAAAGACTGAAGGGCACTGACTTCGACGTTCGAGGTGCAGGATCATCTCCTTCACGGGCGGCGACCACTTCCACCAATTTCCCCTTGCGGGAAGTGGAAAGGACCACGGCACTATCACCCAAGTCCCGTTTGATCATGTCCAGGGCTTCTTGAATCGACGATGCTTCATACGTTTTGAGCTGCATTACCTCGCCTCAATCATCCCGATTGTCATGATGTTCACGTCTCTTGCAATCTCCGTATGGGCCAAAACGGCCACATTGGGGAAAAACCTCTCCACCACCTTGCGCAAATGGGTGCGGACATGAGGAGAAGTCACAATTACCGCCTGAAGACCCCGGTTGGTCGCCGTGGTCACGGCATTCTTTATGTTCGTTATGAGCCTGTTTAAGAACGTGGGTTCCAGAGATACGAACGACTCGTACTCGCTATGCTGGAGGGATCTGGCAATGGTCTCCTCGATTTCGGGAGAGACCATGAAGGCTGTGACGTTACCCGTTTCATCCACATACTGGCGGGTAATACTCCTCCCCAAGGCCTGGCGGACGTATCCTACGAGGATATCGGCATTCTTCGTTAGCCCCACATAATCGGCCAAGGTCTCGATGATGGTGGGCAGGTCCCTGATGGACACCCTTTCCCTCAATAGCCGCTGGAGCACCTTCTGCAGGACGTTGATGGGAACCACCTTGGGTACTAGGTCTTCCACCAGCTTGGGGTACACCTGGGCCAGATTGTCCACAAGCGATTGCACCTCCATCCTTCCCAAGAGTTCGTCAATGTTGTTTTTCACGAGCTCCGTAAGATGCGTGGTTACAACCGTGGAAGCATCAACCACCACGAAGCCTGAAGCCTGGGCCTTTTCCATCTCATCATCCGAGACCCAGACGGCAGGAAGCCCGAAAGCCGGCTCCCGCGTCCGGATACCCTTAATCTGTGGGCCCGGATCTTCCGGGGTAATGGCCAGGTGATGACCTACCATGATCTCTCCTCTCGCAATCTCCACCCCCTTGATGAGAATGCTGTACTCGTTGGGTTTGAGCTGAAGGTTATCGCGAATGTGAACGGCAGGCAGGATAAAACCCATTTCCGCGGCCATTTGCTTGCGTAGGGCCTTGATGCGGTTGAGGAGCTCCCCCCCTTGGGCCGCATCCACCATGGGTATGAGGCCGTACCCCACTTCGATCCCCAGGGGGTCAACAGCTTGGACCAGGGGCTGGGCTTCGATCGCCGGGGCTGCCGGCGCCTCTTCTTTCGCCTCCTTGGCTGGCCTTTCCCGCTTGAGGAGATTCCAGGCCATGAAAGCGGTAACAAAGGCGACCACCATGAAGGCAAATTTCGGCATGCCGGGGATGAGGCCAAAGGTGAAGAGAATGACGGCGGCAATGGCCATGGCTCGCGGCTGCCCAAACACCTGGTTTCTCATCTGGTCTCCCAGGTCGTTTTCCCCCGCCGTCCTGGTTACGAGGATACCGGCCGCCGTGGAAACGATCAGGGCCGGTACCTGCGTCACCAAACCGTCACCAATGGTAAGAAGGGTATAATTGCGGGCCGCTTCGGCGAGGGGCATACCCTGCTGCACCACGCCGATGATCAATCCGCCCACGATGTTCACGAGCATAATGACAATGGCGGCAATGGCATCGCCGCGCACAAACTTGCTCGCCCCGTCCATAGCCCCGTAGAACGTGGCTTCATGCTCAATTTCCTGCCTTCTCCTTCGCGCCTCGGTCTCGGTGATAAGGCCCGTGTTCAAGTCCGCATCGATGCTCATCTGCTTTCCCGGCATGGCGTCCAG
This sequence comes from Syntrophales bacterium, assembly GCA_035358955.1. Lineage (GTDB taxonomy): Bacteria > Desulfobacterota > Syntrophia > Syntrophales > UBA8958 > JAOAFE01. The sequence continues at coordinate 27,198 of DAORXN010000024.1, forward strand.
GGTAAAACGGGCCGCTACCTCCGCCACGCGCGTGGCACCTTTCGTGATGACAACGAAGTTGATGACGACAAGGACGCAGAAAACGATGAATCCCACCACATAATTACCGCCTACGACGAACGTACCGAAGGCTTTTATTACCTGGCCGGCGGCCGAGGTGCCCTCGCTGCCGTGAAGGAGAATGAGTCGGGTGCTGGCAATGTTGAGGGACAGGCGCAGGAGGGTTACGGTGAGGAGAACCGAAGGGAAGACGGAAAAGTCGAGGGGCCGCGAGACGTACATGGACATGAGAAGTATGACCATGGAGATGACGATACTCATGGAAAGGAGTAGATCGAGGAGCCAGGTGGAAAGGGGCACTACCATAATGATGAGGATGCCCAGCACGAAGAGGGCCATAAAGGCACTTCCCCCTCCTACGATCTCCATGAGGTGGTTTCTCTTGACGGCGGCGGTTGTGGCCATTTATCCTCCTCTCAACGGTTCTCGCGTATACGGTAAACGTAGGCAAGGATTTCGGCGACGGCTCGATACAGGGTCTCCGGAATTACCTCGCCTACCTCTGTTAACTTAAACAACATCTGTGCCACTTCCCGGTTTTCCACAATGGGCACGTGGTGAAGACGGGCTATTTCCTTTATCTTCTCGGCCAGATACTCGGTCCCCTTGGCCACCACCGTGGGGGCCGCCATCTTTTCTTGCTCATACCGGAGGGCAACCGCATAGTGGGTAGGGTTGGTGATAACCACGTCGGCTTTAGGCACGGCGGCCATCATCCTCTTCCTTGCCATCTCCCGTTGAATGCGCCGAATACGACCCTTGACCAGAGGGTCGCCTTCTAACTGCTTGTACTCTTCCTTGACCTCTTGCTTTGTCATCTTCAGGGATTTCATATGCTCCCAATGCTGATAGATGAAATCGAGAACGGCGAGGACAATGAGAATCCAGCAGGTGGAGGTCATGATACGGAACGCCACTTTTCCGACATAGGCGACAATATCCGGGACACTCCAAGAAACGAGTTGGGGTACCGTGTTAAGTTCGTTCCGGATGGTAAGCCAGAGGGTGATACCGATGATCGCGACTTTAAGCAGGTTCTTCGTTAATTCCACCAGGGCTTGAAGGGAAAAGAGCCTTTTTAAGTTTTCCACGGGATTTATCCGCGACCACTTAGGAACGAGAGGCTCACCGGAGAAGACGAACCCTGTCTGGACGAGGTTTACTATTAAAGCCACACAGGCGGCGAGAAGAAAAAAGGGGAGAACGATGGAAAAAAGGTCGTAGATAAGACCGGTAATGATGAAGGGGACCGATTCAACGCTCAACGTTACCGTCGCGGCGGCGGCGAAATCTTTCTTCATGACCTTCATGATCTTCTCCATCATAGGGACCGCCCCGAACCAGAGATACACGAGCCCCCCGATGAGAATGGCGGCCGATGATACCTCTCTACTCTTGGCTACCTGCCCCTTTTCCCGCGCCTCTTCTTTTCGCTTCGGTGTCGCCTGTTCTGTTTTTTCCTGATCCTGTTCTGCCATTTAAGTCCCTACCCGGTCATGATGGACATAATTCGCCTTATCTCCGGCCAGAGGCCGTCAATTTCGTGAACGATGAGGGCAATGATGAAGGGCATAGCGATGCCCAAAAACATGATCCCCACGAAAACCTGGAGGGGAAAGCCGACAATAAAAACGTTAATCTGAGGTACCGTTCTCGCAATCAACCCCAACCCCACATTTACGAAAATGATGACGGCCACAACCGGCGCCGCTATTTTTATGCCCGTGACAAACACATCTGTGGTCATATTTAGCATTTCCCGTGCCGCCTCGGCGCCGAAGAAGCCGTGCAGGATGGGAATGAAGCGATAACTCTCTATGATGGAAGCAAGAAAGATGTGATGGCCATCGACGGTAACGAAAACGAGGAGGGCGACCAGATAGAGGAATTCCGAGAGGATAGAAATCTGCGTGGAAGAAACGGGATCCACGACGTTGGCAACGGCCACTCCCATCTGGAAGCCCATGAGCTCCCCCGCCGTCTGTACGGCGGCAAAGACGATGCGGGCCACAAATCCAATGGCAACCCCGATGATCACTTCACCACCCATGCGAATGAGGAGTTCGATGGTACTTCCCGCTTTAAAATCACCGACGTTGACGTGCAAAACGGGATAGATAAGGCCGGCAACGATGACCGATAAACCCGCCTTCACCTGAGCCGGCACGACCCTTTCCCCGAAGACGGGGATCATGATAATGATGGCCCCCACTCGCATAAGGACGAGGATGAAACCGATGACCTGTTCAATCTGGAAGGCAGGGAGGTTCATCCGACATACATGGGTATGTGTCGAAACAGTTCCTGGGTGTA
>DAORXN010000025.1:0-27883 GCA_035358955.1 Syntrophales bacterium
TCCGAGGATTTTCCTTTCAACCTCTAACAATGCGTAAAGCATGCCAAGAAGGGGGCAAAATAATAACTACTTTAAATTGCATGTTAATTAGAAAACACGCCCTCGTTTTTCCCTTTGGTTTGCACGTTTTTATGAGACGATTCGTTCAATGAATGGAAAAAAATGAAAATCACCTTGACAGGGGCCGGTTTTGCCTATAGCTTTGATTGCAAGAGATAGGGTATTTTCCTGAGATCAAGGGAGAGACCTGAGATTGAGGGACTCATGGAGAAGAAGGTAGGGATCGTTGGCATCGTTGTCCGGGAAAGGCAGAAAAACGGCCCGGTAGTAAATAAAATCCTTTCCGCTCACGCCGAAATCATCATCGGCCGCCTGGGTATTCCCCAAAAAGCTCCAGACCTCGGTCTTATTTCTCTCTTTGTCGAAGGAAATACGGATAGAATCGGATCCCTCACGGGAAAATTGGGTGCGATCAGGGGTGTGACGGTAAAGAGCCTCCTCATACCTCTAACGGAGAGGTGAAGTTTTTAGCAGAAGAAAGGAGTTCCGCAATGCTGGCTGCTTTGACGAAAAAGGAAAAAGACTGGGTCGATCAGGTTATTAGGGAAGACGAGATTGAAAAATACATGATAGGCGGGCGTGATTTCATAGACGACGAAGAAATTTGGGAAAAGATTAGACTGAACACCCGGCCCGATAAGAGCCGGATAAGAGAGATCATTGCGAAGTCGATGAGTATCACCCTGCTCGATCCGGATGAGACGGCCGCCCTGCTTAACGTCGAGGACCCGGAACTATGGCAGGAGATGTTTGCCGCCGCGGCAGAGGTAAAGAGAAAGGTCTACGACAACCGGATCGTGACCTTCGCTCCCCTCTATGGTGGGGATCTGTGTGTAAACAATTGCCTTTACTGTGGATTCAGGAGAGAAAATACGGTCATTAAAAGGAGGGTTTTGACCCTTGAGGAGTTAAGAAGGGAGACTGAGGTGCTGGCCGGCGAGATCGGCCACAAACGCATCATTCTCGTTTACGGCGAGCACCCCGCTACGGATGCCCGTTTCATTGCCGATGCCATAAGGGCCATCTACGACGTCAAGGTGAAGACGAAGAAAGGGTACGGGCAGATCAGACGGGTGAATGTGAATATCGCCCCTTTGAGTGTCGATGACTTGAGGCTCTTAAGGGAGGTGGGCATTGGCACTTATCAAGTCTTCCAGGAAACATATCACCACGATACGTACCGCCGGCTGCATCCGGCCGGGACTTTGAAATCCCACTACCAGTGGCGGCTATACTGCCATCACCGTGCCCTGGAGGCCGGGGTGGATGACGTGGCCTTAGGGGCCCTCTTTGGTTTGTATGATTGGCGCTTCGAGGTGATGGGCCTTTTGTACCATGCCAGGGACCTGGAAAGACAATTCGGGATTGGTCCTCACACCATCTCTTTTCCGAGATTGGAACCGGCGGCCAATACGCCCTTCATCCAGGAATCGAGGTACAAAGTTTCCGACGAAGATTTCAAGAAACTGATAGCCGTCATAAGGCTTTCCGTTCCCTATACGGGGATGATCCTCACGGCGCGGGAGTCGGCCCGGATGAGGAGGGAGACGATTCCCATCGGTATTACCCAGACGGATGCCTCCACGAAAATAGGCATCGGCGCCTATGCGGATCGGTATACGGAGCAGGAAAGCGAACGGCAGCAGTTTCTCTTGGGTGACACGAGAAGCTTAGACGAGGTGATCAGAGAACTGGCGCAGATGGGTTACATCACGAGTTTTTGCACGGCCGGCTATCGCTGTGGGAGGACGGGGGATCGCATTATGACCCTCTTAAAGACGGGCAAGGAGGCTGTCTTCTGTAAGTTAAACGCTGTCCTCACCTTCCGGGAATGGTTGGACGATTTCGCCTCGCCCGAAACGAAAAGGGAGGGAGAAAAGGTGATCGAAAAGGAAATGGCGGAAATTAGGGAACGCATGCCGGAGAACGTGTACCTTAAGCTCCTCGAATATTACGACCGAATCAAAGATGGAGAAAGAGACCTCTATTTCTGATTTCCTGCGGGAATTCCGAAGATTGGCAGCAGAAGTGAAGGCAGAGTTCGGTGCCCGGATGTGGCTTGTCGAGGTGATGGGCAAGAGGCATTCTTATGTGGCCGGAGACCGAGATGATTCGTTTCTTCCGCCGCAGGTCGTTGGTCTGAACGAGAGGTATGCCCTAGTTTCCGGCGATTGGGAAAAGATTCCCGAAAAAAGGAAACGTGATATAATTGAATCCCTGCGAGCCATATTAATTCGCCAATAAAAAAAGGGGGGGCATATGAAATTCTTCCATCGTTTGTCGTTGGGAAAGAAAATGCTACTTTCGCCTTTGATCGTCCTCATTTTTCTCGTGGTTTTGGCCTATTTTACCTTTAGCGGATTCTGGGTCATGAAGTCGTCCATTGACGATATCTTTTCCCGTCGCTTCCTTGGTTATCTGCACGCCTCGCGCATCCTCACGGACCTTTCCCGCATCCATGCGGATGTTTACAAAGTCTTGAATTGGGTCGGTACAGGCCATGACGAGAAGGAGGTGGCCGACCTTTCCCGTAAACTGGCCTCTCTCTTAGAGGAAGACGTCTCACTCATAAAAAAGATCTTGGCTTCACCTGCCTTGACCGACGAGGAGAAGAAGGTCTATCGGGAAGTGCAGGGTATCTATGTGGATTATCAGAAGGCTGTGCTCAAGGTTTTGGAAATGGCCCCCAAATACGGCGGTAGCGATTTTCTCCCCGATGCGGAACAGAAGTATGCCGAGGCCATATTGGCCCTTGATAACTTACGTGCTATCGAGGAGAAATTAGGGCACATCCGCTATGAGTCCTCTGCCCGCCGGGCGGATACGACGATGGCCGTATTTGCCGTCTTGTTCGTTTTAGCAGTGGGGCTTTCGTTTGTCTTGAGCCTCACCATTACGAGAACGATCTTGAAGCCCATTAGGGAAATGATTGGGGCGGCGAAAAAGATGGCGCAAGGTGATTTGAGGAGCCGCCTGGAGGCACAGACGTCCGATGAGATAGGGGAACTCGTCGTCGCGATCAATTCCATCGGGGAGAAGGTGGGAGAGACGGTGGGCCAGGCCCTGCAACTTTCGGAAGCTCTGGCCAATGCCGCCTCCCGCACGGCATCCGCCATCGAAGAAACATCCGCTTCCCTCGAAGAAATAGCCTCCATGACCCATATGAATGCAAAGAACGCCGACACGGCCAATCAGCTCATCAGATCGAACCGTGAGGCCATAGAGAAGGCAGGCAAGACCATGGAGGAGATGATCAGGTTCATGAAAGAGATCATCTCGGCGAGCGAGCAAACCCAGAGCATCGTGAAAAGCATTGATGAGATTGCCTTTCAAACGAACCTCTTGGCACTGAACGCGGCCGTAGAGGCCGCGCGGGCGGGAGAGTATGGGGCCGGTTTTGCCGTAGTGGCGGAAGAAGTAAGGAACTTGGCCCTGAGGGCCACGGAATCGGCCCGAAACTCGTCTCACCTCATCGAGGATATAGTGCGGAAGGTAAAGAGTGGAGAAAACCTCGTAAATTCCACCCACAGCGCCTTCAAACACCTGGAGCAAGGTTCTCAGAAGGTGATGGAGATCGTAGGAGAGGTGGCGAATGCTTCCCGCCAGCAATCCATGGGCATTGATCAGGTAAACAGGGCCGTTACGGAGATGAACACTACCACCCAGGAAAATGCGGCAAGTGCCGATCGCTTGGCTTACGTCATGTCCACCTTTAAGCTCGCCGGGTACGACGCTCGCGAAAGGCAGGCCTTGACCGCGGGATAGAGGTTCAAAATAGCCACGTATAGCCGATGGTCAGAAAGTGGGAGTTTAAGCCCCCGTTAGGTTCCCAGAGGCCTCCGTTGGAAAGATGGCGGAATCGGTAACCGAGTTGAAAGAAGGAACTGTTATCGAGGTAAAAGCAAAGACCCGCTTCGAAGGCCGTAGAGAATAAAAAGCCGTTTTTCTGATCCTCGTCCTGCAAGGTTATGAAGTGGGGGCCGAAGGTGCCCAGGAGGTACGGGGCAAGTCGTTCACTCCATTTGTAGATGTACCTTAAACCCAATCCCAGACCCAATTCTACGTCCGTGTGAGGTGAAAAGGCGGGATTGACTTGGGGTTCGAAGATGAAAGAAAGATTCCCGTTCCAGATGGCAAGTTGGGGGAGGACCTTCCTTATGTCCCACGCAAGGCGCGTGGCCAAGAGGATGGGATGGTAATTGCCGGCCGTTGAGTGTCCCGTCCCGACCCCGGAGACGATACCTATCTCGCAGCCTTTCTCCGGTCTTTCCCCGGCCCCGGTGGGAAAGGGGACGACGAAAGCTATGAGAAGGGGGATAATTAGCACTATCGCCTTTCGCTTCATCGTTATTTCTCCACCTTGACTTGGATTTTCAGGGTTATGGGGGCCCCGGTGCCGATGCCCAGAAATTTCCCTTCCTGGTTGAAGGCAAGGGCCACCTGAACCTCTCTCACGCCGGGGCAAGTTCGGAAGAACTGGACCAATTCATCCGTGATGGCCTGCAATTCCCTTTTTCCCCCCTCCAGCCCCGCTTTCAACTGGGAGGGCGTAATCACCCGCGGTGGTAAGGGGGATGGCAAAGGGGCCGGTTTTCGCCGAATTACATGGAGGGGTTCACGTTGAGGGGGGGTGCTTCCTTCTTTTTTCTTTCCTTTCTTCATGGCACCAATTTAACCTATGAGTTTGTTCTGCACGGCGTAAAGGGTGATTTCGGCATTGTTTTTCAATTTCATCTTTTCGAGAATGTGAGAGCGATAAGTACTTACCGTCTTTACGCTCAGGCACAGTTCCCGGGCAATCTCGCTTACCGTTTTCCCCGAGGCGATCATAAGCATGACTTCGAGTTCCCGGTCGGATAACCTCTCATGGGGTGCCTTTTCCAGGTCGGTACTCAGGTAATCGGTAAGTTTCTCCGCCAGGGCCGTGCTTATGTATTTCCCGCCCGCCGTGACTTTTCTTATGGCGGCGATGAGTTCGTGAGGAGCGGAGGCCTTGGTGAGGTAACCGGCCGCCCCGGCCCGCAAGGCCCTCACGGCGTACTGCTCTTCCGGATAGATGCTCAGGATGAGCACAGGAATCCGGGGTTTGATGGATTTGATGTCCTTCAAAACCTCCAGCCCGTTGCGGCCGGGCATGGATATGTCCAGGAGGATGATGTCGAAATCCCTCTTACGGAGGAAATTTAACACCTCTTGGCCGTTTTCGGCCTCGGCTGCCACTTCCATATCCGGCGTGTCGGCAAGGACCTGTTTAAACCCCGCCCGCACGATGGGATGGTCATCGGCAATGAGTATCTCAACCTTTTTCTTCACCTATCTTTTCCCTCACCACGGGAATGGTGACCTTGATTTCCGTTCCCGCCCCTTTTTTCCCCCTTATCTCCAGTTGGCCCCCGAGGCTTGCCACACGTTCCCGGATACCCAAAAGGCCGAAGGAATGGGGTTTGCTCTTCTCCTCTTCGGTTATGCCTCTCCCGTTGTCTTTCACCCGCAGGCATACCCGGCCGTCCTTTAATTGCAGGGCCCCTTGCACGCAGGTAGCATCGGCGTGCCTTGCAATGTTGGTCAAGGTTTCCTGGAAGATGCGAAACAGGGCCGTGGATAACTCCGGTTCAAGGGTGAGATTTTCCGGTTTTACTTTCATTTCGCAGGCGATGCCCGTACGTCGGGAAAAATCCTCCGCCTGCCAGAGGACGGAGGAGGCAAGTCCCAGATGGTCGAGCATGCCGGGGCGCAGGGACATGTAGATCCGCTTTAAGGCTTGCATTGTTATATCGATGAGGCGTGAAATGGAGGCGACCCGACTTGCCAGCTCTTCGTTTCCGTCAGGCAGGCGTCGGGTAAGGAGGACCGTCTCCGTGCTCATGGCCGTAAGTAGCTGTCCGATCTCATCATGGAGTTCCCGGGCAATCATCGTGCGCTCCTTTTCCCGGACGGATTCCAGATGGGCCGTCAGCTTTCTCAACTCTTCCCGGGATTTTTCCAGCTCGTCCTTTTCCCTCTTTCTTTCCGTGATATCCTCGAAGATAACGACGATGTTTTTTTCTTTTAGCTCTTCTCCAATGCGGGCCGCACTTATGGCGCAATCTATGTCCTCCCCGTCCTTCTTCCGGCAGGGGAATTCCAGCCTCACGGCGGGCTCCTGGGCGAGCATCTCGTATATGTACTTCGCTACTTCCTCGTAATCTTCGTCGGAACGGTATAGCACCCGCGTGCTCTTCCCGATAATTTCCTCCGCCTTCCAACCGAAGACGCGTTCCACCCCGTTGTTGGCGAAGATGATCCTTCTGTTTCTCAAACCCACAACGGCATGGGGCATGGCTTCGAGGATAGAGGCTTCCAGCGCCTCGAGCTCTTCCAGGCGTTTTTGCGATTCGACCTGCTCTGTTATGTCCATGTAATTTAGAAGGACGGCCCGCTTGCCCTTGTAACGTATGGGGGCGACCGTTTCCGTTACCCATCTTACCTTGCCTTCCTTGGTGAGGCCCCGGAAGATGATGGGGGTAAACCTCCGTCCCTGAAGCATTTCTATGACGGCCTGCCGGGTGCGCTCTCGGTCTTCCGGGTGGACGATGCACAGCGAATCCTTCCCGATGAGCTCGTAGTTGTTGTATCCCCAGTGGCTCTGGGAATGGCGGTTGACGAATTGGAACTTCCCGTCTTGGATGATGAAGATGCCCATTAGGGGTTCGTACTCGAGGGTGCGGAAAAGCCCTTCCTGGAGTGACCTTTCCTCCTCCATGGCCTTTAAGGTTTCCACGAGGCGCCTTATTTCGGTAAGCTCCCTCAGGATTCTCTCTTCCTTAACGTCCTTAGGTGTCAATGCAACTGTTCCCTAAAATTTGGTAGTCAATAGGCATCGTATCAGAACCAGGGGGTAATTTCAATTGAGTAATGCATTCGCCGTTGCAACTTTTTTGCATTTTCACTAATGATGGGGGCATGGATGAGAAAGTGGAAATACCGGTGGTTGTCTTTGTGGGCAGGTCCAATACTGGAAAGACCACCCTAATTGAGCGTCTCATCCCCGAGCTTGTACGCCGGGGATGGCGGGTGGGGACGATCAAGCATAACCGGCATGGGTTCGAAATCGATCATGAGGGCAAGGACAGCTATCGTCATCGCCGGGCTGGGGCGAAGGTAACAGTTCTCGCCTCACCGAAGCAGATTGCCGTCATAGCCAATGCCGAGAAGGATTACGAAATTTCCGAGCTCATCTCTCAATTCATCCGCGGGGTGGATATCGTGCTCGTCGAAGGATTCAAGGAGAATAGCTACCCCAAGATCGAATTGCGCCGGTCGTCGGTGCCGGGGGCGCCCCTTTGCCAAAAGGCGGACCGTCTTCTTGCCTACGTGGGAGATGTGAAGGAAGGCTCAGAAGAGGTGCCCTTTTTCCACTGGGACGAAATTACGGAAATTGCCGACCTTTTGGAGGGATGCTTTGGCCGGGATAGGAGGGGGTCTTTTGTTGATGAGGGATGATTTTTTCGCTTGATGAAAGTAAGGCAGTTTTCATTTGTCGTTCTCTTCTTATTGGGGCTGTCCTTAGGCTCCACCCGCCTTGAGGGGGCTCTTTCCCAGGACCATTTCACCTATGTGGCCAACCTCGAGATGAAAAAAAACATCGTAAGCCCCGAAGAGCAGTCCCTCTTTGCGGACCACTTCCTGCGGCAACATTTCTTGCCCTGGACGGAAGGAGGCAGTCAATATGGTAGGGATCGCATTCAGGCCTTCTTTTCTGCTTACATGGAAAAGATCATTGCCAACGGAGGCAAACGTGGGAAGGGGGATAAAATCGCCCACAATGCCAGGCTTTCCGACTATCCCTCCCTACATCTCCGGGCGATTACCACCGACCGGATAGACATTAGGGGGCTTCCCTACCACGTAAGGAGAAACGGGGGGGTAAACCTTATCCTGCAGGCATCCTCTGTCCCCCGAGGGACACCGCTTGTCATCTCCCACCGCTCCTGGGATCGGAAGTGGTTTTTCGTGGAGACGGGCTTTGTCTGTGGATGGACGCAGGGAAAGCACATCGCTTGTGTGAGCGATGCATTCGTGGAAAAATGGCGTCACTCACCTCTTATTTGCGTGGTAAAAGATGATGGCAATTACCGCGTAGGGGAACTCTATCCGGTGGCAAAGGCGGATGAACAAAACTGGCACATCCTTATCCCTCGAGGAGAGATGAAAAAAGGGGCCCGGGTAAAACACGTTACACTTCCCCGCCATCAGGCGGCCCTCTTTCCCTTGCCCCTCACGTACGCAAACCTGGCAAGGGTGGCCAACGAACTGACGGGAAAACCCTACGGTTGGGGAGGAATCGGTGGCGAGCGGGACTGCTCTTCCCTTCTTAGGGACCTCTTTTCCCCCTTCGGGATATGGCTTCCCCGCCATTCCTCGGATCAGGCCGTCGAGGGAGGGGTGTATGTGGACCTGTCAAAAATGACGAGGGAAGAAAAAAAGGCCGCCATTATCCGTCGCGGGATACCGTATCTCACCCTCCTGTGGATAAAGGGACATGTCATGCTGTACCTGGGGGTGAAGGATGGAAGACCCGTTGTCTTTCACAGTTTTCGCCGGGCCATTTTGCAGACACCGGAAGGAGGCATAGAAGAAAGGCAGGTGGCAAAGTCCCGGATTACCGCCCTCGAAGGGGAAGACGCCCCCCGCGACCTTATGGGTCCTATACGCGGCATGGTGATGCTCGTCCGGGAGGGTGGGCAATGACGGTTAGGTATCGCCTCCTCATAGAGTACGACGGCACACCGTTTCAGGGTTGGCAGGTTCAGGAGAGGGCAAGGACGGTCCAAGGGGTACTGGAGGAGGCGGCTTACGCCTTATGTAGAGAGAAGGTGGAGATCCAGGGGGCCAGCCGCACAGATGCAGGCGTTCATGCCATCGGGCAGGTGGCCCATATGGATTTGAAGAAACGGTGGCCGGAGGATAAAATCCGCTTCGGCTTGAATGACCACCTCCCGGCAACGGTCAACGTGCTTGCCGTGACAGAGGTGCCGCGTTCTTTTCACGCCCGCCGCGACGCAAAAGAGAAGACGTATCTTTACTGCCTATCCCGAGAGAGAACGGCTTTTGCCAAGAAGTACGTATGGTGGGTGAAGGACCACCTGGACGTGGAAAAAATGAGCCGGGCGGCTAATCTATACGTGGGATGCCATGACTTTTCCTCTTTTGCCGACAAGAGGCTTGAGGCCTCCTCTTCGCGGCGGGTTATGATCAGGGAATCGAAGGTAAAAGAGCACGGTAGCCTCGTTTTGTTTCAGGTGACGGGCTCCCATTTCCTCTGGAAAATGGTACGCCGCATGATGGGCATCCTCGTGGAAATAGGCCGGGGCAACCTTTCCCTCGATATCATCCCTGACCTCCTCAAGAGCCCGTCTTCCCTGCCGGCACGATTCACCGCCCCTCCCTCCGGTCTTTTCCTGGCCTTCGTGCGGTACGAAGGGGAGGAGAGGAAAGAGATACCCTGGCCGCCCTGGGGGGTGGGGGTAAGGTGATGGTGAGCTTCCTCGATCTCATCTACGCCCGGTTGGCGAACAGGAAGAGATTCTTTCATCAAGGCTGGGGCGATCTTCCCCTTCTTGAGCACCTGGCAGATACGTACCGCCCCGGGGTGGATGGGGATTTGGAAATAGAGGTGAACTGGGAAGGGGAGCAGGAAGAGGGGGAATTCATCATCAAACGGGGGTGGTTCGATTCTCCCGCCCGGGATGTTAAATTGCCGGAGGGAAGTGAGAAGGCCTACTTGGAGTGGGTTTTGCCGGCTTCTTTCGATTCTCGGACGCCTGTTACCTTGCACTTTGCTGCCACCGGCGATGAGGGTTTCTTGCGTCGGCGGGTGGCCTTCGCCCTACCCCTTGCCCGCCAGGGGGTGAGCTCTATCATCCTCGAGAATCCGTATTACGGGCTTCGGCGACCGGTGAATCAGGCGGGAAAGTTTCTATCCTATGTGAGTGATCTATGGAAGATGGGACGGGCGGCAGCCGTGGAAGGGCTGGCTATCTTCCATTGGTTGCGAAAACAGGGTTACCACTTGCAGGTAGCCTGCGGTGTCAGCATGGGGGGACATATTGCCGCCAAGGTGGCCAACTTTAGCCGCGAGCCCATCGGCTGCGTGGCCTTCATCGCCCCTCACAGTGCCGAGGCGGTCTATTTACAGGGCATTCTCAGGCATTACGTTGCCTGGGAGGTTCTAAAGAGAGAGTCCCAGGGCCGGTTTGACCCGGAGGAGTTTTTCCGGAAAGTGCTTTCGCGAACGGATATTCGCGAAATGTCGCCTCCGCACCCCATAAGAGCAGCGGTCATCATCGGGGCTTTGAACGATGCCTATATTCCCCGCCAGTCGGTCGAAATCCTCCACAACCACTGGCCGGAGGCACGGATAAAGTGGGTGCGGGGCGGACACGTAAGCGCCTTTCTCCGCCATCGAAAGGAGCTATTGAAAGGGGTGCAAGAAGTGTTCGAGGTATTGACAAAATGAAGGTCATTGTACGCACCTCCGCCTACAACTATGAGAAATTGAGATCCGACGTGTACGACCTCATTAAAGCCTTGCTCCCTTTTACCCTGTCCGGCCGATCGGTTCTTATCAAGCCCAATCTCCTTTTACCTGCTACCCACGAACAGGCCGTCTGTACCCACCCTCTGGTGGTGAGGGCGGTCGTAGAGTACGTTCTCAATCAAGGCGGATACCCTTGGGTGGGCGATAGCCCCGCCATGGGTTCTTTTGCCCGGGTTATCAAGGTCGCGGGGCTCGAAGAGGCCCTTCAGGACCTCCCCGTGTCCTTTCGCCCCTTCGAGTCTTCGGTCCCCGTTGATTGCGGACCGCCCTTCGGGGTGATTGAACTTTCCCGCGAGGCCGTGGAGGCCGATTTGATGATCAATGTGCCTAAGTTCAAAACCCATTCCCAGATGCTCCTCACCTTGGGGGTGAAGAATCTTTTCGGCTGCGTAGTGGGATTAAGGAAGGTTAAATGGCATCTCCAGGTGGGAGTGGATAGGGACCTATTCGCCCAGCTTCTTTTGTCCATCGCCCAGCGCCTTTCCCCGGCGGTCACAATCTTGGACGGCATCCTGGCCCTGGAAGGGGAGGGCCCCGGGAAGAGGGGAAATCCCAAGCCCGTCGGGGTCTTGATCGGGGCCGATGACCCCCTGGGGGTGGACATGGCGGTCTGTCGCCTGCTTGGCCTCGATCCGGATACGGTGCCCGTCCTTGCGGCGGCAAAGAACCGGGGCCTCCTCCCATCGTGGGAGGCTCTCCCCCGGATAGAAGGAAAAGTAGTGGGGTTTCGCCTGCCCCATCTGGAGCCCCTCCTGGCGACGGCCGGGCCCCTGAAGGGTGTCTTGCGTAAGTATTTTCTTGCCCGACCCGTACCGGATATGAAATTGTGTCGCCTGTGCGGCGAATGCGTTAAGATGTGTCCGGCCCAAGCGATAGAAAGTGTGGGTCGCCTTTCCATCTCCTACGACCGTTGCATTCGCTGCTACTGCTGTATCGAGATTTGCCCCTATGGGGCGATGATGAAAAAAGAAGGTAACATGGCGAAGGCCTTGGGCTTTATTCTCCAGAGGACGTGGTGATGGGTGAGAAAAATTCTTTAAGTCTTGATCGTCTCTACCGGTTGGTGAAGAGATTAAGGGCGCCTGATGGCTGTCCTTGGGATCGGGCGCAAAAAAAAGGCGATTTAGGTCGTTACCTATTGAACGAGGCCTACGAGGTGAAGGACGCCATCGAGGCAGGGGGAGCAGCAGCGCTTCAGGAAGAGTTGGGGGATCTCCTCTTCCAGATCGTGTTTCTCTCCGTCATGGCGGAAGAAGAGGGGGAGTTTACTTTGGAGGGGGTCCTCTCTCAGGTAGAGGACAAGATGATTCGCCGCCATCCCCACGTTTTCGGCGACGTTGATCTGCAGGGGGTGGAGGAAGTAAAAAAGAACTGGGAACTTATCAAGGCCAAGGAAGGCAAGTCCATCCTGAACGGCGTGCCGAAATCCCTCCCTGCCCTGTGCCGGGCCCAAGAGGTAACGAGGCGGGCCGCCCGGGTTGGATTCGACTGGCCGGATGTGAAGGGGGTATGGGAGAAGATAGAAGAGGAGTTGAGAGAACTAAGACAGGCGATGGGAGAGTTAGACGAAAGGCGTCTCCAGGCAGAAATGGGGGACTTGCTCTTTACTTGCGTGAATCTGGCCAGATTTCTCAAGGTGGAAGCCGAGGAGGCCCTAAACGAGTCCACAAAACGCTTCCTTACACGTTTTTCTTACCTGGAGGAAAAGCTGAAGGAACGGGGGAAGAGCCTTGAGGAAGCTACCGGGGAAGAGATGGATGCCCTGTGGGAGGAGGCGAAAAAAAGGTGAGGCCTTTCGCCGGTGAACCTGTCATCCAGGTAGGTATCTTGGAAGGAAAGAGGGAGGTGGAAGGGTTTTTTGCCGGACCTCACGTGGTCGCGGGGAAGGAGGTCTTAGATGTGCCCTTTCTTGCCCTCGCCAGTGCGGACGGGGTCATTTTAAGCGTCGCAGGAAGAGAGGTAGGGCGGGGAAAGGCAGTAACCTCGCATCCTCGAGATGAATTGAGTACCTTTTCCCTGCGCCGGGTGACCATCGGTAGAGATTTTCACTGGGAGCGGGAGGAAGAGCAAACCTTTCGGGGAAGTGTTTCCTTCCACGGGAAAGACACCGGGATTACCGTCGTCAACCGCCTTCCCCTGGAGCAGTATCTCGAAAGCGTCGTTGGTTCCGAGATGAGTGATGAGGCCCCGGCAGAGTTTCTGAAGGCCCACGCCGTGATGGCACGCTCCTGGGTAGGTGCCCTCCTCGTAAATCCACCCCGGAAAGGACCGACCGAGTTCTGGCGAGAAGACGAAATCATCCGCTGGTATGGGAGGGAGGTGCATAGCGGCTTCCATGTCTGCGGGGATGACCACTGCCAGCGCTACCAGGGCATCGGCCGCCTAAAGACGGGCAAGGTATTTGACGCCGTTCGGGAAACGAGGGGGCTTTTTCTTACCTTCCAAGGGAAGATCTGCGATGCTCGGTACCATAAGGCCTGTGGTGGCAGGACGGAGCCGTTCGAAAATGTCTGGGAAGAGAGGAAGGTGCCGTACCTTAGGTCCGTATCTTGTGGAGACTCAACCTTTCCGCGTGTGAAGGGCGAGGATGAGGCTGCAAGGTGGATGAGTTCCCCACCCCCCGCTTTCTGCGGGGAGAAAGACCTACTCATCATAAAGCGCCTCCTCAACGACTTCGATCGGGAAACGGGCCAATTCTTTCGCTGGGCGGTGCAATACGACCAAGGGGAACTTTCGGAAATCGTAAAGGAGAAATCGGGCATGGATTTCGGTGCCATCAAGGCCTTGCGTCCCCTGGCCCGGGGGCCTTCGGGGAGGATCTATCGCCTGGAGATTGTGGGGGAAAAACGCCGGATGATCGTGGGAAAGGAACTCGAAATCAGAAGGTGGCTTTCACGGGACCACCTCTTGAGTAGCGCCTTCATCGTAAAGACCGAGGAGCGCACGGGGCATACCCTAAGTTTTCACTTATTGGGGGCCGGCTGGGGGCATGGGGTAGGGCTCTGTCAGGTGGGGGCGGCCGTCATGGCCATCAGGGGCGCCTCTTTTCGGGACATACTTGGGCACTACTTTCGTTCGTCCGCCCTCGAACGCCTGTATTGAAGCAGATGAAAACCGCCTTTGTCTTAGGAGCCGGGAGAGGCGAGAGGCTAAAGCCCCTGACGGATGCATGTCCCAAGCCCCTTCTCCCTGTGAAGGGTAAACCCCTCATCACCTTTGCCCTGGATCACCTGCTCACTGTGGAGGTGGAGAGGTTCATCATAAATACCCACCACCGGGCGGAGCGATACGCCGAGGTCTTCCCGGACGGTTCGTGGCGCGGGCGCCCCATCGTCTTTCGCCATGAGCCGGTACTCCTCAATACCGGCGGGGGGTTGAAAAACATCGCCGATCTCATCGACAAAGAAGAGCACCTCTGGGTTTACAACGGGGATGTTATTTCGAACCTGCCCCTTAAGAAACTTTGGGAAGCCCATATCGAGGGAGGCCATGAGGTGACGCTGGCCTTGCGCACCGAGGGAAGAAATCTCAACGTGGGGGTTGATAACGAAGGGAGAATCTGTGATTTCCGCTTTGCCCTAAGGGCAAGGTGCGCAAACTACTATCAGTTTACGGGTATCTATGTGGTGAGAAAGGCCTTTCTTAATCACCTCCCCGCGGGGGTGCCCGTGGATATAGTAGACATTTTTCTCGAATTGGTGAGAAAGGAACCGGGAGTTATCGGGGGGGTACTGATCGACGATGGTACCTGGCTGGACGTAGGGGACCCGGAAACTTATGGGCGGCTTAATTTATAGATGGACATGGAAAGATTGGACGCGGCGATCAATTGGGCCCTTGGCCATTTAGGGGTAGCGGAGAGAAAGAGGGTAAAGATTTCCCCACTTGCCCACGGTGGGTCGGGAAGGCAGTACTTTCGCCTTGAGTGGGGAGGGAAAAAGGTGCTCCTTATGCTCTACGACGCAACGCGAAGGGAAAACACGCTTTACGTACCCGTGGGCCGGTTTCTCGCCCAAATTGGTGTGCCCGTACCCCACATCTTCGCCGAGGACGAGAAAGAGGGAATCGTTATCCTCGAGGACCTGGGAGATCGGTCCCTTTTTTCTTCTCAAGGAAGATCGAGAAGGGAGCTTCTAAAACTCTATCGAAAGGCCGTATCCGCCCTTGGCATCCTTCACCGATACCCTCCCCACTCTTTTCCTCCCCATCTTACCCTCATGGAGGGTTTTGACGAGCATCTCTACCGCTGGGAGAGGGATTACTTTTGCGAACATCTGGTGAGACGCTATTTGGGGTTGCGCCTTTCCCCGAAAGAGGAAGAGGCCCTGGAGCAAGAGCTCGAGATGCTTGCCTTTCGCCTTCTGTCCCTTCCCTCTACTCTCATTCACCGGGATTTTCAGTCACAAAACATTATGATTTACGAAGGGGAGCCTTTCTTCATCGACTTTCAAGGTATGAGGAAGGGAAATCCCCTCTACGATGTGGCGTCCCTCGTCTACGACCCTTACATGGCCTGGGGGCAGGAAGAAAGGTTACAGGTGGCGGAATTCTATTACGAGTTCATGGCTTTGCCCTTTGGGTGGGAAGAGTACCTCCTTTACCTTCGGGAGGCGGCCGCCCAGCGCCTCATGCAGGCCCTTGGGGCGTATGCCTACCTCGGCTGCGTGAAGGGTTATCGCTCTTTTCTTGCCTACGTGCCCGCAGGGCTTGAAAACCTTTTTCACGTTACCTCGGAGGTCCCTGCCTTGAAGCGCTTGAATGAACTCGTCCAGCGGCTTGACATGGCTTGGCCGCGGGGATAAGCTTGCCATAAAAGAAAAGGGGGAAGAGATGAAGAGGAAAGCGGGTTTAGTGGCGGTCTTGGTAATAGGAGGAATCGTGCTTTTTTTGGCCTGTGCCCCTGGGCCAGAAATGTACCACGTATCCCTAAAGTATGATCCCGGGATAGGAAAGGCCGTCGGCCAGGTAGCCGGGGAAAAGAAGGTCGTCGTGACCATGTTCCGAGATGTACGATCGGTAGACGATCCCGTCAAGATGGGGTGGGTAACCCATCCGGGGGGCAAGAAATTGTGGGTCATGCCGGTTAAGGAGTACCCCGATGTGGCGGTAACGGAGGTGGTAAGCGAGTACTTACGGCACCAGGGCTATCGGGTGGAGGCCCACCATCCCCTCTGGGACCTCAAGGATGAAACCATCGATGCAGGCTTAGGTGATATACTGGTGGGGGGCACCATCGAAGAGTTGGAGGTCACCTGTGACAATGCAGATCGCTTCAGCCCCGTAAAGAAATACACCGCCCGCGTAAGGATCAAGTTCGTCATAGCGGACGGAAAGAACAGAAGGGTTGTTTTTAAGACCGAAACGGAGGCCACCTCTTCTCTCAAAGACGTTTCCTTTTCCACGGAAAAGCTGGAGAGGCAGTTAAACGATGCCCTTGCAGAGGTCATGGAAAAGGCATTTTCGGGAAAGGAAATGGTGCGTATCCTCCGTAATCTATGAAGGTACTCGTCATCCTCACCGGGATTGAGAAGAGAGAAGAGGCTGAGCTCATCTTTTCTTCCCTTTCCCCTGACGCCTCGTGGGCGGAAAAAGCCATCATCTTGCCTCCCGGTAAATATCTCGAGATTCCAGTCCGCCGGTATATCTCAGAGTATGCGGAAGGGACGGAAACCATCTCGCGCCTATTGGCGGAAACTTCTGCCGATTATGTGCTGTGGATGGATGCAAGGAAGATTGAATCCGTCTCCCCCGAAGCCATCGAATGCTGTCTTTCCTCGGCGCAGGAGAGCGGGGCCTCGCTTGTTTATGCCGATTACAGCGATCACCCCGTAAACGACTATGAGCTGGGCAGTGTGAGGAATAATTTCGATTTCGGGCCCTTTCTCTTTCTCGACCGAGCTCGTCTGGAGGAGGTGCTTAAGGTGAGGAAGGCCTCGTACCGCTATGCGGGGCTCTATGATTTACGCCTTGGCCTCTCCAGACGGGGGACCATCTTGCATTTGAGGGAGCCTCTCGGCAAGAAGAAAATGGGGAATGATTATGAGAAGGATAAATTTTCCTATCTCGATCCCGCCCATGAGGCCTATGAGCGGGAGATGGAGCTGGCCTTGACGGCGCATCTTAAGGAAATAAACGCTTACCTTCCCCCCAGATTTTTCCCCCTGCCGGACGATGATACATCATATCCCGTCGAGGTGAGCGTGGTAATCCCCGTCAAGAACCGTATGTCCACCATTCGGGAGGCGGTTAAAAGCGCCCTTGCGCAAAAAACGAGATTTTCGCTGAACGTCATTGTGGTAGACAATCATTCCACCGACGGGACTTCTCGCATCCTCGATGAGCTAAGGGGCCAGCATGAAAATCTCGTAATCTTGAGGCCGGAGAGAGCGGATCTAAATATCGGCGGCTGCTGGAACCTGGCCGTCAGGTCGCCCTTTTGCGGCAGATTTTCCGTACAACTCGATTCAGACGATGTGTACGAACATGAGCAGGCGGTAGAAAAGATGGTAGACATGTTGAGAAGCGGCGATTACGCCATGGTCGTAGGTTCCTACACGCTGGTCAACGGAAAGGGGGAAATCCTGCCCCCGGGTATCATCACCCATCGGGAATGGACGGAGGAAAACGGGAGAAATAACGCCCTGCGGGTGGAGGGTTTCGGTGCCCCACGCGCCTTTCGCACCGGGATATTGAGGAAAAATCCCTTCCCCAATGTAAGTTACGGGGAAGACTATGCTCTTGGCCTCCGGATATCACGCTTTTACCGCATAGGGCGCATTTTCGAGAGCCTTTACCTATGCCGCCGCTGGGAGGGCAATTCCGATACCCAACTCACATGGGAGAAGATAAACCTCTTTCATGCCTACAAGGACCGTCTGCGGACCATTGAGATTATGGCCCGTAAGCGCATGAACGAAGGCGCCCCGTGAAAGACTTATCAGGTGACCTCCAGGCATTTTACCGCCGTCAGCGCCTCTCCTGGCCGGCATTCGACCGTGCCTGCCGGGATCTCAGGAAAATCAAGTATCGAGAGTTCGAGGTTTCGGGTGCGCATTTTGTGGTGCAGTTCAATCCCACGCGAAAGAAGAACGTGGAAGTAGCGGAAAAAGAGGACCTTTGTGCCCTTTGCCCCGAGCACCTGCCCCCAGAGCAGGAAGCCATGCCCTATGGGGAATCCTTTCTCCTTTTGTGCAATCCCAGGCCCATCTTTCCCTATCACTTCACCATCGCCTCCCGCTGCCATGAACGTCAATCCATTTTCGGCCGGGAGCAGCTTTTGCTCAAGGTGGCCAGGGATTTGGGGCCGTCTTTTGCCGTCTTTTACAATGGGCCCCGCTCGGGTGCCTCTCTTCCTCACCATTTTCATTTCCAGGCCTGTCCTTTTTCTCTCCTCCCCTTGAGCCGGGAAAACGCAGGAAAACCAGGGGTCTTTCTCGTTAAGGGGCGTGCGCGTAGATATTTTTACCTCCGAGGAAAAGATGAAAGAAAAGTCGCCTCGCATATCGGGAAGCTTATTTCCGCCTGGCAGGAGGTATCGGGTGAGGAGGGGGAACCTATGTTGAACTTGATCGCTTCCTTTGACGATGGCAACTGGCACGTCTATCTGTTCCCCCGCCTCGCCCATCGGCCCCAGAGGTTTTTCCTCGAGGGTGAGGCACGTTTGATCGTTACCCCGGGGGCCGTGGAGATGGGGGGTGTGCTCGTTACCGTCTACGAGGAAGACTTCTTTCGCCTGGATGGCAAGATGATCGAGGAGATAATGGGCGATGTCTTGGCCGGGGAAAAGACCTTGGAACGAATTGACCTTCGATTCAAATGTCGAGAATAATTAAAACATGCGTTTTTCTCCAAACAATGGAGATAATTTTCTTGACAGGGTGCTTGACGTTTGCTATCGTTAAACTGCCTTAGGAGTAGAGGGGCAGAAGGCCTGAAAGGCTTGGGGGGTAAATCTCTCATGGACATGAAGCGCG
Source organism: Syntrophales bacterium (assembly GCA_035358955.1). Lineage (GTDB taxonomy): Bacteria > Desulfobacterota > Syntrophia > Syntrophales > UBA8958 > JAOAFE01. The sequence goes on from DAORXN010000025.1 coordinate 18,613, forward strand.
ACTACTACGAAGATGTTCAACTCTTCGAAAGTAATGTCGTGCTCTTCTGGAGTGTAGTCTTCCTTGTCTTTCTCTTCACCCTTCCCCTTTACGCGCCCGCCTATCGGTTTTACCTCTTTAACCTGATTCTGGTCCACGTGATTTTGGCGGTGGGACTCAATATCCTCGTGGGCTATACGGGGCAGATTTCCCTGGGACATGCGGGGTTTTTCGCCATTGGTGCCTACGGGACCACCCTGCTTATGACGAAGATGGGTCTTCCCTTTATCGTCGCCCTGCCCCTCGCCGGTTTCATTTCTGCCGCTTTCGGGTTTATTTTAGGCCTTCCCTCCTTGCGGCTGGAGGGGCCCTATCTTTCCATCGCCACGTTAGGGTTTGGTCTTACGGTCACCCATATCATCGGGCATTGGGACTTCTTCGGCGGGCGGTTGGGGCTTCAGGTACCGCCCCTCGATTTGGGTTTCGGTTTCATTTTGAAGACGGACATCCAGAAGTACTATCTCATCCTTATCATCACCATCTTTCTCGTCATCTCTGCCCGCAATCTCATGAAAACAAGGGTAGGGCGGGCCTTCGTGGCCATAAGGGACAGTGACATCGCCGCGGAGGTAATAGGGGTCAATCTCCTCATCTACAAGACCCTCTCCTTTGCCGTGAGCGCCTTTTATGCGGGCATTGCGGGGGGGTTGTTCGGTTTCGTCCTCGGTTTCTTCAATCCGGAGCCGTTCAATCTCATCCTCTCCATCATCTTTCTCGTCATGATCGTCGTAGGTGGGTTGGGGTCCATTGCCGGTGCCATCATGGGGGCCACCTTGATTACCATCCTCCAGTACAGCCTTCTCAAGAATATCCAGGAAGTTCCTTACCTGGGGCCTTTCCTGGTGGATGTTTCCCAACGCTGGTTCACCGTTATCGGCCTGGAGAATATGAACAACATCGTTTTGGGCCTCATCATGATTGGCATCGTTATCTTCGAGCCGCTCGGTATGTACGGCATCTGGATAAGGATTAAAAAATACTGGAGAACGTGGCCTTTCTGAAATCTTAAGGGGGACGGATGTACGGGCAACTCATCATTGAGGGATTATCGATCGGGGCGTGTTACGCCGTCTTTGGCATTGCCGTCGTCATCATCTACAAGACCTCGGAGGTCATCAACTTTGCCCAAGGTGAGATGGCCATGATCTCCACCTTCGTTGCCTATCATATCCTCAACGTTTACGGCTGGCCTTTCTGGTACGCTTTCATTGGGGCCTGCGTGTTTGCCGTTCTATTGGGTTTGTTCATCGAGGTATGCTTCCTCAGGCCCGCGAAGAACCCTTCCGTTCTCGGTCTCATCGTCATTACCCTGGGGGCGGAGATGCTCCTCATGGGCCTGGCGGGCTGGAAGTGGGGAGGGGAGCAAAAGGATTTTTCCCTGCCCTTTTCCTTTCACAAGACCCATGAGCTTATGGGTGGCCTCGTCATAAATGATTGGTCGATTGCCGTCTTTGTGATGGCAGCCGTTTTGATGATCTTCCTTTTTGTTTTCTTCCGGTACACGAAGTTAGGCGTGGCCATGCGGGCGACGCAGCAAAATGAGCATGCGGCAAGGATAATGGGGATCAAGGTAGAGCGAGTATTCTCCTTTGCCTGGGGGTTCAGTTCCTTGATCGGCGCTCTGGCAGGGATGTTCTTCGCTGCCCGGTCGACCCTGGACCCCGCCTACATGATGGAACCTTTCTTGCGTGCCTTTGCCGCTGCCGTCTTGGGAGGGCTGATGAGTATCCCCGGTGTCGTCATCGGCGGAGGGATCTTAGGCCTGCTCGAAAACTTTTTCGGTTTTTATTGGCCGGCATGGAAACCGATCGTGGCTTTTCTCGTCATTGTCTTAGTCCTCTGTATCCGCCCGAGCGGTCTCTTTGCCCGGCATTACGAGAAGAAGGTTTAGGATGGGTGACGGGGGAAACCATAGAAAGTAAGGGAGGTAAGAATCATGAAAGGCAGAGTACCGTTGTTATTGGGCGTCGTGTTGGGGATGGCGTTGATATTGTCTGCGGGGATGGGATTTTGCGTTCCTCCCGGCTTTGATGACAAGGAGATAAGGATTGCCTCTTGGGGTCCTCTCACGGGCCCGGCTGCGCCCTGGGGGGCCGTATCCCGCGGTCCCGCTGTGCTTGCGGCCATGGTAAACGAGCAAGGGGGTATTAGCGGACGCAAGATTCGGCATATCGTACGAGATGATATGTACAACCCCGCCCAGACGAAGGTGGTGGTGAAGGAGCTTGTGGAAAAAGAAGGGATTTTTGCCTTCGTTTCCGGTCCCAGCTCGGCAGGGGGACTGGCGGTAAAGGATTACCTCGCTCAGAACAAGATTATCTGGGTGGGACCGGCCACTTCGGTAAAAGAGTATGTATTTCCGCCCCAGCCCTACCTCTTTAGTGTCTATCCCCTCTATGAGGACGAGGGCAGCGTCCTGGCCAAGTACGTGGTGGAAAAGTTGGGCATCAAGGAAATCGGTGTCGTTTATCAGAACGATACTTACGGACGCAACGGCCTCGACGGTGTGAGGCAGAGGCTTAATCACCTAAAAATGAAGCCGGTCGTAGAAATTCCTGTGGAAGCCACGGAGAAGGACCTCTCCTCTCACGTGTTGAAACTGAAGAGCGCCGGGGCCAAGGCGGTGCTCATGTGGGTAAACCCCACCACCGGCGTGGTCCTGTTAAAGACGGCGGCGACGGTGGGTTACAAGCCCCAGTGGGTGTCATCCAATACCCTTTCTGACTTTGCCCTTATGAATAAGATTTCCGGCGGGCTCTGGGAAGGGGTTATAACGGGTGCCTTCATGCTCCCACCGGACTCGGACGATCCACGAGTGGTGAAGTATCGGGAGGCGGCGAAGAAATACGCCCCGGAGGAAAGGTTCGGCGTCTTCTTTATGGCCGGCATGATGTTTGCGGAACCCTTGATCGAGGCTTTCAAGAGGGTGGGGAAGAACTTGAGCACCGACGCGGTTCTCAAGGCGTTGAACTCCATGAAAGGGTTCCAGGGGGTAGGCCCGAAGCTCACCTGGTCGCCCCATCAGCATCAGGGGAGTGATTCGATCCAGATTTGGAAGTGCGGTCCGGGTGGGAAAACGATCCTGATCCAGGATTGGACGGTAAACGACCTGGCGCATTGGAAGAAGTAGAATTTGGCGGAGAGGTTCATGGGCGATCATTTCCGGGTGGAAAATCTGTCCATCAGCTTTGGCGGCCTCAAGGCCGTGGATGGGGTGAGCTTCGACGTGGAGCCCAACACCATCTTTTCCATCATCGGCCCCAACGGGTCGGGGAAGACGACGATTTTCAACCTCATCTGCGGCATCTACCGTCCCCATTCGGGTCGCATCTTCCTCGACGGAAAGAATATCGTGGGGCTAAAACCGGATCACATCGCCCGCTTGGGCATCGCCAGGACCTTCCAGAATATAGAACTCTTCGGTAATGCCACGGTGATGGACAACATCATGTTAGGGAGGCATATCCACATGAAGACGGGCGTCTTCTCCGGTGCTTTGATGTGGTGGCGCGGTTCTCGGGCGGCGCAGGAAGAAATCGTCCACCGGGAAGAGGTGGAGAAGATCATTGACTTCCTCGATCTTCAGTCCGTGCGGGATCAGTTCGTCTCCAGCCTGCCCTACGGGAAGAGGAAACTCGTGGAATTGGGGAGGGCCCTGGCCTTGAAACCCAGGGTTCTCCTCCTCGATGAACCATCGGCGGGCATGAATACGGAAGAGAAAGAAGACTTGAGCATCTGGATCAAGGATATCCGGGAAGACTACAAGGTGACCATCCTCCTCATCGAGCACGACATGAACATGATCATGGGTATCTCCGACCGTGTCATCTGCTTAAACTACGGGCGAAAGATTGCCGAAGGCCTGCCTGCGGAAGTGCAGAAACACCCGGAGGTGATAGAGGCCTATTTAGGCGAGGAGGACATCTTCCATGCTTAAGGTCAACAATATCGAGACCTGGTACGACCTAATTCGGGCCCTGCACGGCATTTCCTTCGAGGTGAAAGAGGGAGATATCGTGGCCCTCCTGGGCTCCAACGGCGCCGGCAAGACCACGACCTTGAAGACCATCATGCGCCTTTTGTATGACCTAAGGGAAGAGCAGCCGGAGAAGGGAACGATTGAGTTCATGGGCGTCCGCATCGACCGGAAGGACACGGAGGAAATCGTCCGCATGGGGATCAGCTACGTGCCGGAAGGGAGGGAGGTTTTCCCCGAGCTCACGGTGGCGGAGAACATCCTCATGGGGGCCTATACGCGGAAGGATAGGAAGGGTGTCAAGGAAGACATGGAGCGCTTGATGGCACGCTTTCCCATTCTGGCGGAGAGAAGAAATCAAGAAGCGGGCTACTTGAGCGGCGGGGAGCAGCAAATGCTTGCCATTGCCCGGGCCCTAATGAGTCGGCCCAAACTCCTCATGCTCGATGAACCTTCTTTGGGCCTATCTCCTCTGCTGACGAAGCAGATTTTCGACATCATCAAGGAACTCAATGAAAAAGACGGCGTGACGATTTTGCTCGTGGAGCAAAACGTCAATATGGCCTTGAAATACGCGCATTTTGCCTATCTCATGGAAAACGGCCGCATCGTTAGGGCCGATAAACCGGAAGTCCTCAGGGAAGACGAGGACGTGAAGGAATTTTACTTAGGCATTGCCACCGAGCAATCGGTAAAGGGATTCAAGCGTTATCGAAGGAAGGTGAGGTTTAGATGACGCCACAAGAAGAAACCGTCGATACCCTGCCCAAGGCCTTGGTGCGCACCGTAAAGAGGCAGCCTAATCGGGTAGCCCTGCGGTACAAGGAATACGGTATCTGGCACGATATAACCTGGGCCGAGTATTTGGAGAAGGTAAAGCAGGTCGCCTTAGGCCTTTATGCCTTGGGGGTACGAAAGGGGGATAAGGTTTCCATCATAGGAGAGAACAAGCCGGAGTGGCTTTATAGCGCCATGGGGGTCATGTCGGTAGGGGCCACTTTCGTGGGTATTTACACCACCAATCCCGCCCCCGAATGCGAGTATGTGGTGGGGCACTCGGAATCGGTGGTGTACATTTGTGAGGACGAAGAACAATTCGATAAAGCCCTCGTCTTTCGCTCCCGCACACCAAAGCTGCGAAAGCTCATCGTTTGGGATATGGAGGGCCTGCGTCACTTCGAAGATGAAATGCTCATGAGCTTCGATGATCTCCTCACCCTGGGGAAAAAGACGTTAGCAGAGAACCCTCATCTCTTCGAGGAGCTCGTGGCCCAAGGTAAAGGAGAAGACATTGGGGGCATCATCTATACCTCTGGTACGACGGGTCCGCCCAAGGGGGCCATGCTCTCCCATGAAGGGTACCTCTGGGTGGGGCAGAAGGCGGTGGAGATAACGCAGATGAAGCCCGAGGACGAGACCATCTCGTTTTTGCCCCTCAATCACGTCTACGAACAGATCTTCGATCTCATGGTCCACGTCCAGGCAGGTCATATCGTGAACTTTACGGAAAATACAGACACGGTTATGGGGGACATGATGGACGTATCTCCCACCCTGTTCCATGCCGTCCCGCGCATTTGGGAGAAGTATTATTCCGGGATCGTTCTCAAGATGGAAGACGCCACCTGGTTCAAGCGGTCGTGCTACCAGATCGCCGTAAAGATTGGTTCCCAGTACAACTCGGTCAAATTGAGCGGGAAAAAGATCCCTATACCCCTTAGGCTTGCCTATGGGATTGCCTATTTCGTGGTTTTTCGGAAGCTCAAGGAACGTCTCGGGTTCGACCGGGTACGCATCGGCTTTTCCGGAGCGGCCCCCATTTCTCACAACATCCTCAAGTACTTCCAGAGCATTGGAATACCCATCCGGGAAGGGTACGGCATGACGGAGACGACGGGCATCACCCATATGTCTGATGAAAGAAACTTCAAATTGGGTACGGTGGGAAAGGCCCTGCCGGGTACGGAGGTGAAAATAGCCGAAGACGGTGAGATCCTCGTGCGCCATAAAGGCATCTTTAAGGGATACTATCGAGACGAGGAAAAGACGAAAGAAGCCCTTAGGGACGGCTGGCTTTATACAGGGGATGTGGGCGAAGTAGACGAAGAGGGTTATCTCAAGATCACGGATCGCAAGAAAGACCTCATCATCACGGCCGGAGGCAAGAACATCGCTCCCCAGTACATAGAAAACTTGCTCAAATTCTCGCCTTACATCAACGATGCCGTAGTCATCGGTGATGGGCGCAAGTATCTAACCGCCCTCATCGTGATTGACGAGGAAAACGTGGTAAAGTACGCGCAGGACCACAAGGTGCAGTATACGACCTTTGCCAGCCTTACCCGGGCGCCGGAAGTGGTAAAACTCATCGAAGAAGAGGTTAACAAGGTAAACAAGCAGATTGCCCGCGTGGAGAATATAAGGAAGTTCCGCATCCTCGATAAGAAGCTCTACACCGAAGACGGGGAGGTCACCCCTACGATGAAGGTGAAGAGAAAGGCCATCAACGAACAGTACAAAGACCTAATCGAGTCCATGTACCGGGATTAGACTCGCCAGACTTGACTTTTAATCCGTTTTCTTCCATAAAGCACAAAAGTTTTTGGTGGGGAGGTAGTCTATGCTGGAGCTAAAGGACCTCTGTTTCTCTGTTCCCGTGGAGGTGAACGGGGGGGCTGAAGAAAGGGTGATCATCGATCATCTGAATTTTACCTTCGAAGAAGGTAAATTCTACGCCATCACGGGGCCCAACGGTTCAGGGAAGACGACGCTTGCGCGCCTGGTCATGGGCATCAATCAACCGACGGCGGGAAAGGTCTTCTTTCAGGGGGAGGACATTACCCCCCTTTCTATTACGGAGAGGGCAAGAAGGGGCATCGCCTACAGCTTCCAACACCCAGCTCGATTCAAGGGCCTCACCTTTCGGGACCTGCTTTCCATTGCCTCCGGCACGGACAACGAGGAAATGATTCTGGCGCTGCTTAGGCGGGTAGGGATCTGTTCCTTTTCCTTTCTCGATTTACCCGTCGATGCCAAACTCTCGGGCGGGGAGATAAAGAAGATAGAACTCGCCACCACCATCGCCCGGAATCCGCGACTCGCCATCTACGACGAACCGGACACGGGCATTGACCTATGGACGATAAATCCCATGGTGCGCCTCCTCAAGAGAGAACAGGCGGAACGGGGGACGACGACCATCGTGGTTAGCCATAATCGGGCCTTTCTCGAAGCGGCAGATTTGGTGCTCATCATCGTGAAGGGAAGGGTGGTATATCAAGGCAAACTGAAAGATGCCCTGACGATGCTTACGGATATGAGTATCTGCAGTTACCGTCACTGCGACAAATGTTCAGGAGAGGAAGATGCTGAATGCTATCGATAAAGAGCTGCTGAAAACTGTGGCGGATCTCGAGGACATCCCGAAGGGGGCTTACAATATTAGGAAGGATGGCAAGCTCCTCTCCCGGGCGACCTCGGCCAACATTGATATCGAAACTTACGGAGATGGGAAGGGCATTATCGTAAAAATAAAGCCCCAGACGGTGAACGAATCGGTTCATATCCCCGTCATCTTGAGCCAGGCGGGTCTTTTCGATGTGGTTTACAACCGCTTCGAGGTGGGCGAAGGATCGGACGTGACCATTATCGCCGGCTGCGGTATCCATTGTGGCGGTCCCGACCCGGAAGGCCATGCGGGGATTCATGAGTTCATCGTAGGGAAGAACGCCAAGGTAAAATACGTGGAAAAACATTTCGCCACCGGTCCGGGTCGGGGAAAGAGGACCCTGAATCCGGCCACGAAGGTGTTCCTGGCAGAAGGGGCGCAGGTGGAGATGGAGCTCACGCAAATCGGGGGCGTGGATGAGGCCCATCGCAAAAACGAGTTGATACTAGGGCCGGGAAGCATGGCCTTGGTCACAGAGAGGGTAATGACGGAAGGTGAACAGATAGCGGAATCGCGAAACACGATTATTCTCGAGGGGGCAAAAAGCCGGGCGAACATGATTTCACGCTCCGTTATCAAGGGCGATTCGGTGCAAAATTTCTACGCCGTCATGGAAGCCCAGGCGCCCGCCTTCGGTCATATCGAATGTGACGCCATCATCATGGATAACGGCCGAAACGAAACGATCCCGTCTCTCAAGGCGTTGCATCCGGAGGCGGAGCTGAGTCATGAGGCCTCCATCGGCAAGATAGCGGGAGACCAGCTCACCAAGCTCATGAGCCTGGGCCTTACCTACGATGAGGCAGTGGCCAGAATAATCCAGGGATTCTTGAGATAATGGAAATAAAAAATCTGCTCGTTACAGGCGGTTGCGGATTCATCGGCAGCAACTTCGTCCGTTTCATCCTCCGATGTAAAGATTTCTCGGGCCGCGTCATAAATGTGGATAAACTCACCTATGCGGGCAATCCGGAAAATTTGGCCGGGATAGAAGAGATGTATCCGGGGCGGTACATTTTCCGGCGTATCGATATCTGCCATGCCGAGGCGCTGGAACGGATCTTTTCCGAATACGAGATTGACGCAGTCTGCCATTTTGCCGCGGAATCCCACGTAGATCGCTCCATCCGAAGGCCAGAGAGTTTCATCCAGACCAACATCGTGGGCACCTTCAATCTTTTGGAAGCGGCGAAGAAGGCAGGAAAAAATTTCAAGTTGTTCCACCATATTAGTACAGATGAGGTTTACGGCTCTCTGGGCCCCCTTGGGTTCTTCACCGAGGAGACGCCCTATCGACCCAACAGCCCCTACTCGGCTTCCAAGGCGGCTTCGGACCATCTCGTTCGGGCCTATCACGAGACTTATGGCCTCCCCACCACGATTTCCAACTGCTCCAACAACTACGGACCTTACCAATTTCCGGAAAAGCTCATTCCCCTCATGATTTTGAACGCCTGGGAGGGAAAGTCCCTTCCCGTTTACGGCGATGGGAAGAACGTGCGGGACTGGCTTTACGTGGAGGACCACTGCGAGGCTATCTGGACCATTATGAAGTACGGAAAGAGGGGGGAGACGTATAATATCGGTGGCAATTGCGAAAGGGAGAATATAGCCATCGTAAAACTTATCTGCGACCTCCTGGACGAAAGGTTTCCCTCACCGGCAGGTTCTTCCCGTCGCCGCCTCATCACGTTCGTGCCCGACCGTCCTGGACATGATCGGCGCTATGCGATAGATTTTTCCAAGTTGAAGAAAGAACTGGGATGGTCTCCCCGGGAATCGTTCGAGTCGGGCTTAAGAAAGACGAT
>DAORXN010000026.1:0-5838 GCA_035358955.1 Syntrophales bacterium
GAGGTGGTTCGGAATGATGTCGGCCATCTGGGAAAACCAGAAGGCCGACATGCGCGTTAAAACCTCTCCTTTTCCGGGGATGGGTTCTTTCATCACCACGTCAAAGGCGGAAATCCGATCCGTGGCCACGATCAAGAGGCACGAATCCACCTCGTAGATATCTCGGACCTTTCCTTTCGCGACGCGTTTAAGTCCGGGAAAATGGGTTTCGTAAACGGTTTTGTGCCTATCCATAATCTTTTTCTACTCCATAAAGGGGTTATGTCTCTTCTCGTGGCCGATGGTGGAAACGGGTGTCGGCCCGTAATTGTGACCGGGCATGACCCGGGTATCATCGGGAAGGGCGGCCAGTTTCTCCAGGAGGGAACGGTGGAGCTCGGCCCAGGACCCCCCCGGCAGGTCCGTCCTGCCCACGGAGCCTACGAACAGGGTATCTCCTGTAAACACCATGCCATCCAAATAAAGGCACATGCTGCCCGGGGTATGACCGGGCGTGTGAATCACCCTCAACGCCAGATTACCCACCCGAATTACATCCCCCTCCCGCACGGTAAGATCTGCCGGTGGCGATGGTTTGGCCCCGAACATGCGAAAATACAGGGCCGGGGTAGAAACAAGCAGGGGGGCATCATGTTCGTGAATGATGATCTTCGCTCCCGTCTTATTCTTTATTTCTCCATTTGCGCCGATATGATCCACGTGCCCGTGGGTATTGATTATCTTTTTTATCGAAACCCCGAGCGCCTCCGCCTCGGCAAGGATTAATGCCGCCTCGGCCGCGGGATCAATGACGGCGGCCTCTCCTACCTCCTCATCTCCCACGATATAGGCAAATACGGCCATGGGACCTACTTCGAGTTGTCTTACGATCATTCCTTCCTCCCAAGACAGAACTGTCCCTGCCTCTAACACGGGGGGGAAAATAAATCAATGCGGGCTTACTTACCGATGGCTACCTTCGCCCCTTTTCTGGCCAGGATCTTTCTTACGACCTGCGAGATATCCTCTATCCGGAAAGGCTTTTGCAGAAAACCGTCAGCTTTGGCGACCAATTTCGCCGTCGCCTCCCGATCCCAGTTATAACCGGAGATAAGAAGAATGCTTACGGCCGGGTTCATCTCCTTTAAGCGGTTGAAAACCGCAGTACCGTTCATGCCGGGCATCACCACATCGAGAATTACCAAGTCTATTTCACTTTCGTGCCTGGCATACAGGTCCAAGGCCTCTGCCCCGCTGCCCGCACAGATCACCCGATAACCGAGGATTTCAAGGATGGACTTTCCCACTTCTGCAATCTCCTTCTCATCATCCACGAGCAGAATTACTCCCCCACCGTTGACCACCTCTGAGGACTTATCATCAGTTTCTAACTTTGCATCTTTCTTCGTTATGGGGAAATACAGGTAAAAAGTCGTCCCTTCATTTAAGCGGGAGCGAACGTCGATATAGCCTTTGTGCCCCTTAACGATGCCATAAACAGAGGCCAGTCCCAGGCCTGTCCCCCTACCCATTTCCTTGGTGGTGAAAAAGGGTTCGAAGATCCTTTCCTTTGTGGCCTCGTCCATACCAATTCCTTCGTCACGAACGGACATGAGGACATACCGGCCTGGTTTGATGGGGAAATGCATGCCCTCCGTAGAGATGACCTCGGCTTCTTTTGTCTTGATGAAAACGTCCCCCCCCTCCGGCATGGCGTCGGCGGCGTTAACGAGGAGGTTCATGAGGACCTGCTCCATCTGGCTTGCATCCGCTTCAATGAGGGGAAGCTCGGCCGCCAGCTCCAGATGGACCACTATATCTTTCCTCACCTGCCGGAAAGTTTCCGTGGTGAGCTTGACCACGTCATTCAGGTTCAGGGGCCTTACCTCATAACGGCCCCGGCGGGCGTAACCCAACAATTGGTTCGTCAGTTTAGAGCCACTCTCTATCAATTTCTCCATGCTGGACAAGCGAGCAGCGAAGGGATGGCCATCGCCCAATTGGTACTTTATAATGGACAGATGCCCCTGCAAACCCATGAGGATATTGTTGAAATCATGGGCAATACCGCCCGCCAGGGTAGCAATGGCTTCCATTTTCTGGGCCTGCCTCAACTGGGCCTCGGTCACGGCCAGTTTTCCCGCCACGACCGAGTATTCCCTATGCAAATGCCTCTTCTCGAGGGCGTTTTCAATGCGCCGGCACAGTTCTTCCATTTCAAAAGGCTTACAGATGTAGTCCTCTGCCCCGCCTTTCAAGGCTTTGACGGCATATTCCGCCGAACCCTGGGCCGTCATGATGATAACGGGTAAATCGGGTACTACTTTTTTAATAAAGGCAAGTACGGAATAACCATCCATCTCGGGCATGATGAGATCGAGGAGGACAAGGTCACAATTGTTGTTTTGAATAAAGTCGAGAGCCTTTGTGGGATTGGCAAAAGACTTAACCTCATAACCTCTCCCCGTGAGCAGAATATCCAGGCTTTCACACAGCCTCACTTCGTCATCTACCACCACCAAGCGCGCCTTTTCCATGGCACCCCCTTTTAGACACCGTTTTTATTTGCCACGGGTAACCGAACGATGAACCGGGTCCCTTCCCCCGTTTTACTCACCCAATCAATTTCGCCGCCATGCTCCTTGACCAGCTGATAGACAATCGATAGGCCCAGCCCCGCATGACCCTTCCCCTTTGTACTCACGCAGGGCTCAAAGAGATGCGCCTGTATATGGGGCGAAATCCCCGGCCCGTTATCCGAAATCTCCACGACCACCTCTGATCCTCTACTTCGGCCAGGCTCCACCTTTGTTTCTATGTTAACCTTCCCTCCCTTCTCCAGGGCCTCGAAGGCGTTTTTCACCAGGTTCATGACGATTTGCTTCATCGCATCCCGATCTCCGTAAAGGTCGGGTAGCAGTGGGGCAAGATGGCAGTTAAGCTCAATACCTCGATTCTGGGCAATGGGCTTTAAGATACGCATCATTTCCTCGATCAAGGTATTTAAGCTTACAGGTCCCTTGGCGCGCTTCTGTTTTTCTTCGGTTACGGATAATTCTGGTAGCAGGCGGCTGATCCGGTCTATCTCCTCCCGGATGACCCCGATTTCTCTCTCTACGGAAGAATGGTCACCGAGGCGAGAGGCCAAAATGGCGAGATAATTCTTCATGATACTCAAGGGGTTGTTTATTTCATGGGCGATGCGGCGCATGAGGTTGTGGATGGCCTTCAGCCTCTCCTCTTGCACCCTTCTTGCTTCCTCTCTTTTCATCCTCTCTACCTTGATGGCCGCCGCGGCGACGGAAGAAATCAACTTAAGGAGCGGCTTTACCCGCTCGATTAGTGACCGATCCCTTTCCTCAAGGCCGAAGACAATCGTCCCCACCTTCGCCCCGAAAGCAGAAAGGGGCGAGACGATCAGCACTTTCTTGCCGAGGCGCCGCAAGAGCTGTTCGTCCATAAGCGATCTTTCTTCCTCCGGGACATCGAGGGAGGTGATGACCTCCCCCTCGTCCATACCCTTTAAGAGCAGGCCCTTAATCTGGCTTCCCGGGATGCTCATGGTCTTAGAGAAGGGGTCGCCGTAACTTACGAGGGTTTTGCCTTCCCCATCGTAGATAAGCAAAATTGCCTCCTCAACATCGCAGAGGACACGGATGCTTTGGTAGATGGCGCTTACGATCTCCTGTTCGTCCCTGGCGGCGATGAGGGCATCCATGGGCGCAAACATATGCGCCATATCTTCCACCCGCTCCCGAAGAAATTCGTACTTCTTTTCTCCCTTCTTGGCACCTATATCTATCTCCAGGGATTTTGCCATGTCATCCAGCTCTTCTTCCGCCTCAACTATCAAGCGAGTGGTATCTTCCGGGCTCAAATCAAAGAGGGACATGACCGGCTCTAATCGTACATGATGGGATTCCGTCATCCGGGCGAGAATGTTGGCGGAAAACACGATCTTTACCAGGGGAAAGGCCCCGGCGATCCTCTCCAATGATTCATGATGGTAAAGGACGGCATCCACGATCATGGAATCGAGGTTCCACTTCTCCAGTAGCCAAGCTGCCACTACCGGATGTGGCGCCACGAGCTTCGATTCCTCGGCAAGCAAAGCACTTGCCTCACTTCCATCCCAGTCCATAAGCTCCCGATATGCCTCGGGGAAATTGACCTTGAGGACAAGCCTTCCTATATCGTGCACAAGACCGGCAAAGAAGGCCTGATCCGCATCTCCCTGAGCCGTTCTTATGGCTATGCGTCGAGCGATGAGGGCCGTAAGGAGGGAATGCCGCCAAAACTTCCTCAAAGATTCCAAATCTTGTCCGTTATAGCCTTTAAATACCTCGTGGACGGCGGCACTCATGACCACGCTTTTGAGCGTCTTCTTTCCCATGCGGAAAACTGCCTGGTCGATGTGCTCTATGCGCTGGTAAGTCCCGTAGTAAGCCGAATTGGCGAGAAACAAAACCCGACTCGTGAGGCCAGCATCCGTCCCAATGAGAGAGGCGATTTCATGGAGGCTAATATTTTCATCGTTACACGCCTCAATCAGGCGGACCAAGATGACGGGCAAAACGGGTAGGCGCTTGAAGCTCTTTATCTTGTCCTCTATCCGGATGTCCTTATACGATGACCTTTCTTCCCTTCCCATCATTTCTACCTTTCCCCGAAGATGGCACGCCCTATCCTCACGATGGTCGCCCCTTCTTCCACGGCCACTTCGAAATCATCGGACATCCCCATGGATAGTTCCCTCATTTCCACCCGTTCGATGCCCTCTTCCCTTATGCGATCACGCCACATCCTCAAGGCAGAAAAGATGGGCCTTGCTTCCTCGGGATTTGCTGTCCATGGCGCCATGGTCATCAACCCTTTCACATAGAGGGTATCGAGTCGCGAAATCTCCCTTATGAGGGGTATCAGCCCGGTCGGCGAAACTCCCCACTTGGTAGCCTCCCCGCTTATATTTACCTCTAAAAGCACCTCCATCGTGCGCCCTTCTTTTCGGCATCTGTCATGGAGGGCCTGGGCCACTTCGACCCGATCCACGGAATGAATCATCTCGAAGAGTCTCACGGCATACTTGGCCTTATTCGTCTGGAGATGACCGATAAGATGCCAGGGCAGTCTGCGGCCCAATTGAGAAATCTTTTCCCTTGCCTCCTGCACGTAGCTTTCTCCCAAGATGTCCACTCCCGCATCGACGGCCTCGAGAATCCGCTCCGGCGAGACCGTTTTTGTCACGGCCATCAATTTCACTTCTTCCGGTGTGCGCCCCGCCCGAAGGGCGGCGTCAGCCACCCGCTTCCTTATTGCCATTACATTTTCCTTGATCGAAGTCCTTCTACTCATGTTTTTATCGGCATTTTTGAGAAAAAGTTAAATAATTTTCTCTCCGGAGGCACTCTATCACCTCTCTTAAGGGTAAACCTATGACATTCGTATAGGAACCCTCTATCTCCTTCACGAAGAGGGCTCCTTTTCCTTGGAGGGCGTAGGCCCCCGCCTTGTCGTATGGCTCGCATGTGGCCGTGTACCATGCGATTTCCGCCTCCGTCAAGGCATGGAACTCCACCACCGATCTGACCGCCTCCGAATACTCGAACCCCGTCCGGTTAAAGCAAATGCTAAAGCCCGTGAAAACCTCGTGCCTTCTCCCACTCAATCTGCTTAGCATTTCTATCGCTTCCCGCCTATCCTGTGGCTTTCCCAAGATGAGGCCGTCTATTACGACGATCGTATCTGCCCCCAGAACGAGAGAATCCGTATGGTTCTTCGCCACGGTGCGGGCCTTGGCTGCAGAGAGGGCAAGAACGTATTTTGCCGGGTCCGTGGACCCCTCGCCATCTTCATCAATGC
>DAORXN010000026.1:5938-27261 GCA_035358955.1 Syntrophales bacterium
ACAATTTTCACCTTGATTGCCATCTTAAGCTCCTCCTGCTCTGTTTTTTACTTTGAGGCCCTCCCCCCGCCCGATCGCCCGCTGAAGGCCACTTCTCTGGGTGATCTCGCACCCCAAGATTGGTGGTACGGTATCGTCTTCAACGGAGAAAAGGTGGGTTTTTCCCGGGTTACCATCCACCCCCGCATCGAGACCCAGGACTTTATTATCCGATCGGAATCACACTTTGCCATCCGCTTTCTTGGTTTTGGCCGGTGCGTGGAGATGAAAGCCGAAGACGTAGTTGAAAGAGACCTCACCCTAAAGTCGTTCCACTACCGCCAAAAGATCGACGATAACCTCTTGGAAATCACGGGGAAGAAGGAAAATGAGCACCTCCTTCTCACCATCAAAAGCCAGGGCGAAGTAAAGGAATCGCGTCTCCCCGCCGCGGGGAAGCTCTATCCGGCAAGTGCCATCAATCTATATCCCACCCTTTATGGCTTGAAGTTGGGCAGCCTGCACAAATACCTCGTCTTTGAACCGCAAACGGTGCACATCTACGAGGTAAACCAAAAGGTGGCCGCCTTCGAGCAGGCCCCGCGCCTGGGTCTTGCTCCCTCCTTCCGGGTGGAGACTGAAATGGAAGGTTTTGCCGCCACGACCTGGATCAATCCCTCGGGGGAGACGGAAATGGAAAGGGGACTGGGGAGCATTTTAATCACTTACCGGGAAACGGAAGAAGAGGCAAGAAAGTACCTGTTAGCCGCGAGCCTCGCCAAAAAGGACCTCGCATACGACTTTAGCCTCGTAAAAACCGACCGCCCTATCACCTGCCCGCGAGAGGTGAGTCATCTGACCGTAGGTGTAACAGGCATAAGCGGCATCTTAACGCCTCCTTCGGGCCCCTATCAAGAAGTAAGCAAGGCCCAGAGGAACGGAAGGGAAACGATCATCGTCCGAACAAAAACCGGCGAGATGGGTAAGGGAAGTCGCCTGACGGAAAACCAAAGACGTCTTTATCTCTCTTCTTCTCCCCAGATTGAGGCCTATCACCCGGAAATCCAGAAAGTCGCCCGGGATATTACGAAAGGTAGCAAAGACGACCGGGAAAGGGTGTCGCGCCTTGCCCGATGGGTCGCTAAAGAGATCACCCCAGACCTTGTGGAGAACTTTTCCGCCCTCGAGGTATTGAAAACCAAAAGGGGAGAGTGCCAGTCTCACACCTACCTTTATACCGCCCTGGCCCGCGCCTTGGGCATTCCCACCCGCCTCGTGGGAGGCCTTGTCTATATAGAAGGGCAGGGCTTTCTTTACCACAGCTGGGCGGAAAGTTATGATGAGGGATGGATCCCCGTCGATGCCACCTTCGGCCAGGTGCCCGTGGATGGAACGCACATAAAACTCGTGGAAGGACCTGACTGGTCTTCATTTCTGCCCCTCGGCCAGGTCGTGGGGAAAGTAGGTATTGAGATCGTCAACTATTCATGCCATGAAGAAGGGCGAAGCGAAAAATAATCGTGTCCTCGTCATCGGTCGGAGCTGTATCGATGTCATTTCCGTCATCGAGCGGTTCCCCGAAGAAGACACGAAGGTACCCATTTACGAGCGGACGGTGGAAGGAGGAGGCCAAGGGGCAACGGCGGCTTGTTGCATTGCCCGCTTAGGGGGCGAGGTCGCTTACTGGGGTAAGATAGGCGACGATGAGGCGGGCAACTTTTGCTTAAAGAGGCTTCGGGATTTCGGCGTGGATACCCGATGGATCGAGGTCGTGGCGGGGGGAAAGACCCCTGCGGCCTATATTTTCATCACCCAAAAAACGGGGGCAAGAACCATCTTCTATGAGCCATCCCAACTACCCCCCTTAGATCCTCACGACTTAGACCCCCTCTTTTCTCCGCCTCCAGCCGTGGTCCTCCTGGATCCGGAAACGACCTACCTGATCGAGGAGATTAGGAACAAAAGCGGGGATAAAACGAAGATCGTCTACGATGGGGAAAGGTGGAGCCCGTCCATCGCCAAGGCCATGGCCTTGGCGGACTACTTTGTCCCCAGTTGTGATTTCCTCTCCTTACCCGAACTGGCCATCCGTGACCTTCCTTTCACGGAGCAGATTTATACCCTGGCCCACCGCCTGGCCGGACAACTGGTCGTCACGGCGGGAAAAAGAGGTGCCTATTATCTGGAAGATGGCCATCTCTACCATGTCTTGCCCCCTCCCGTTAAAGTAAAGGACACGACCGGGGCAGGTGACAACTTTCACGCCGCCTTCAGTTTTTCCATCAGCCGCGGTTGTTCGCTCTCGGAGGCGGTGAAGCTCGCCGTTAGCGTGGCCTCCCTTTCCTGCCGGGCCTTAGGTGGGAGGAGGGGCCTTCCCTCCCTGACAGAGGCCAGGGAGGTGGCCCAGGCGTTAGCCGCAAAGCCATACCCTTGATAAAGGCCTGAACACTACCTTTCGAGATGGTACTTTTCGTAAATGTAATCGTTATCCTGCCCGATCTGGGTGGAGAGCCACTTCACCCTAAGAGGGGTACGCGACAACTTGCCCGTCACGGGCAGTACCACGACCCCGAAGCGGGCGAAGGTTTCCCGCACCTTCCAGTGCTCTTGATCGAGTACCTCGCGGGGGGTGATCATTTTCGTCGTCACCGGGAGCCCACCGCCACGCCACTTGGAGCGGGCCGCCTTCACCGCATAGCGGGCAAATTTCTCCGCAATCTCCTGATAGGTAAACTTGGATACCGCCTCCTCTACCAGGCTATTTAACTCCTTCACCTTCTCGATATCGTCGGTGATGCGATCGAGCAGGGTTCTCCAATCCTCTTCTATCCGCCACAAGCCCAGTATTTTTATGGCGGCACGGAAGTCTTGATCCCGGAAACAGGCGATGGCCACGTAACCATCTCGGCACTTAAAAAACCCGTAAGGGCAGAGACCGTAATCGAGGGTACCATAACGATACCGAGGCTTCTTCCAGATGTAACCAATGGTGGGGGGAAAACCGACACACGAAGCGTATGCATCGGCTGCCGCTATGTCCACCATTTGTCCTTCCCCCGTCCGCCGGGCAAAAAATCCGGCCACCAGACCGCCACAGGCCGCTGCCACGGCTGAGGTGTAACCTGCCGCCAAGAAGCCTGCCCTGGTGGGCCAGCTGAAGGGTTCCGGTTCACCAGGCAGGTCCCCAATAAGGGCAGTAAGCCCCGATTCGGACTGGGAGGTGAGATCTGTCCAGGGTACTTTAGCCGCCTCCTGCGCCTTTCTCGTATAATGACCGTAAGGTGTAATGGCAATATAGACGAGCCGCGGGTTTATCTCCCTCAACTGGCGATACCCGATTCCCCAGGCATCCATTTCTCCCGGAGCAAAGGTCTCGATCAAAATATCGGCAGATGCCACCAGGCGCTTTAGATTTGCCCTCCCTCGCTCCTCAGCGAAATCGAGTGTTATATGCCTTTTGTTGCGGCATTCCATGAGGTAAGGGATCCCCACCCCCTCCACTTCCACTCCAAAAGGGGTCATGACCCTGGCCGGGTCACCCTCCGGAGGCTCCACCTTAATTACCTCCGCCCCGGCTTCCGCCAAGAAAGAAGCGGCTATGGTGCCGGAGAAGTTGGCGTAGCTCAAATCGAGCACTAACGTACCTTCCAGGGCTTCCGGCTTTCCTTCCGTCGAGACAAGCTGCTTTAGTAGCTCCTGCCAGGCCGTAAGCTGCCGGGCGACGCCCTTCTTCTGCAAATACCTCGAATAAACCCGCTCTTTAATCTCCTTCACCTCCCTCGTAGTTGAATACGGGATCCTTCGTTACATCGTAGTAGATGGGCGGCCTCTGACCCACGCGATAATCCCAAGTGCCGATGACCCGCTCCTTTTCCAATGCTTTTATCTCCTCTTCTTTGAGCTTAAGCAACCTCTTAAGGACGTAACGGTTGTGATAGCCCAGGGGCCGGGAGAGCCACTTCGTGCGCCCGGGGGTGTGACTCAGCATAGCGATGGGGCCTTCCATGACGAACTTCCCGTACATCTGATCTTTTACCTCGATCACGCTCCCCCTCTCTCGACGCCAGGGGTCATGGCAGATATCCACATCATCCATGACCGGTGAGATGGCAAAACCGAATTCCTGCCCCCGGGCAAGAAGTTCAGCCTCTTTCTTTTCTCTTACCCACTTATCGACGAGTGCGTTGAGAAACTTTGCGTTTTCCTCCTTTAGGCGCTCCTTCGCCCGGGCGTACTTCGTCTCCTGCAAGAGTTCTTCCCTCCCCATGGCGCGACATAAACCCGCAAACTGCCCGTCCGTAGCAATGGCCAGGGCAACGAACTTGTTATCCGCCGTCTTGAATATACCTGAGGGCGCGCAGGTAGGATCGTAATTACCCGTCCTTTCCAAGTCCTGGCCTGTGGCGGCCACATAGGTAAAGTGATGGAGGGCCCGCATGAGAATTTCTGCCTGACAGCCATCGATATACTGCCCCTCGCCGGTCTTTTCCCGATAGTGGAGGGCGATCATGATGAGCATGGCGGCGAAATAGCCGGGGAAAAAATCGCCGAAGAAGTCGGGTATCTTGAAGTATTTGTCCGTCCCAGGATGGCCCGTAACGGAGAGCACCCCACTTGCCCCCTGGGCGAGGAGGTCCCAGCCGGGAAAGTACTTCATAGGCCCGTACTGCCCGTAGGTACTTAAGCTGGCATAAATGACGCGAGGGTTTTCCTTGCTCACCTGGGAGTAGCCGATACCCCAGGCCTCGACGGTACCAGACGTAAAGTTTTCGATTACCACATCCGACTTTCGGGCAAGCTCCAGAATCAGCTCCTTTCCCTTGGGCTTTTTTACGTCGATGGCCACGAAATACTTGTTTTGATTTATGTAGTGCCAAAGAGGGTTCGAGTGTTTCCAGAATTTCCCCCAGTAAGTGCCTCCCCGCCAATAGTCCCCCTGGTAGGGCACCTCGACCTTGATCACCTCCGCCCCGTACTGGGCGAGAAACCTGGCGGCGGTGGGCCCAAAGATCATGTGGGAAAGGTCGAGGACCCGAATACCCGCCAGGGCCTCAGGTTTACCTTCTATCTCTCCGGGAGCAAAAAGCTTGTTTGTAAAAGAAAAGTAGTCTTCCGTCATCTTCACATCCCCATATATGCCTGTCTTACCAACTCGCTGTGTAGGAGAAAGTCCCTCTCTCCTTGGAGCACAATATGGCCGTCCTGCAGGACGTAACCACGATCGGCTATTTCCAACGCCACATGGGCGTTCTGTTCTGAGAGCAGCACCGTGATCCCTTGCTGGGGAAAGGTCTTTATCACCTCATAGATTTTGGACATGATGAGGGGGCTAAGCCCCAGGGAAGGCTCGTCGATCATGAGGAGTCTCGGCCTGGCCATAAGGCCCCGGGCGATGACGAGCATTTGCTGTTCTCCTCCACTCATGAGGCTCGCCCGCTGGTCGGCCCTCTCCTTCAGGATGGGGAAGAGCCCGTAGACGTGTTCGAGCATCTCGGCCCGATGGGCCCAAGCCCGAGAAATTGAAGCCCCCATGAGGAGATTTTCCTTCACGGTGAGATAGGGAAAAATCTTCCTTCCCTCCGGGATCTGGGAAATACCAAGGTGGACAATCCTATCAGGCGAAAGCCCCGATATTTCTTCGTTCAAGAACACGATACTTCCCTCCTTCGCCTGCAGGAGCCCCGAAATGCAGTTGAGCAAGGTAGTCTTCCCCGCACCGTTGGAACCGAGAAGGGCAACTATTTCCCCCTCCTTTACCTCCATGCTCACGCCATGGAGCACGGGAATGACCCCGTACGAGACGCTCAGATTAGAGATTTTGAGCATATTTCACCCCTAAATAGGCCTCGATGATGCGCGGATCGCGGATTATTTCCACCGGGGGTCCTTCTGCTATCTTCTGTCCGTAGTGAAGCACTACGACGCGCTGGGTAGCCTTCATGATGATTTTCATGACGTGCTCTATCCAAAGAATGGTGACGGCAAACTGTTCCTGGGCGCTCCAGATCATCTCGAGGGCGGCATCTGCTTCCTTGGGGTTGAGCCCCGCCATGGTCTCGTCGAGCAAAAGCAGCCGGGGTGTCGTAGCGAGCGCCCTGGCCAGCTCCAACATACGCAGCTCATAAAGGTTTAAGTCCCGAGCCAAGGTATCCCTTTTGGAAAAAAGGCCCACGAATTCGAGATAATAAGAGGCTTCCATGACCGCATCGGGCAAACTCATATGGGACCTCTTTTTCCCATTGAGGACACTTACCAAAACGGCGCTTAAGGCCGTCATGGCCTCAAACGGTTTCGGAATCTGGTAGGTGCGCGAAATCCCCACGTGACAGATCTTGTTAGGGGCGAGCCCTGTAATCTCCTTACCCTCGAAGAAAATGGAGCCGTTATCGGGTTTGTAGACGCCGCAAATGAGGTTAATAAGCGTGGTCTTCCCGGCACCGTTGGGGCCGATCAAACCCACTACTTCCCCTTCGTTTACGGTAAAGGTCACGTCGTTTACCGCCACGAGGCCACCGAATCTTTTCGTTACATTCTTTACTTCTAACAAAAACCTATTCCCTCCTTACGTGCAGTTTTGGGAAGTAATCGCGGGGGCGCCGCTTGCGGTATAGGCCCCACAAGCCCTCCCCCCGGGGAAGAAATACAATGAGGGCAATGAGCACCAGGGGAAAGACGAAGTAGTTCACGGGACCCAAGGACCTGAGAGAATCCTCCACGATGGAGACAAGATAGGCCCCTGGAATGGCGCCGTAGAGAAATGCCCGGCCGCCCACGAGGACAATGATGAGAATTTTTATCATGAACTCCAGAGGCAGATAGGTTACGCCGGCAAAGGTCCTGAAGGTATGGACGATAAACCATCCCACCACCCCGGTGAGCACGGATGGAAACACGTAGTAGAACACCTTGTAACGGTCCACATTTACCCCCATCATCCGAGCTACGTCTTCGTTTTCGTTGATGGCAGCGAGATTCACGCCGAGACGGGATCTCACGATGCGGTCGCAAACAAGGAGGTAGAGGAGCATGAGGATGAGGGAAAGGTAATAGTAGGCGAGGTAATTTAACGTCACTTTCGACAGGGTGAAAAGGGGGCTCATACCCGTGAGCCCCACTTCACCTCGGAATAGGTCTCCCCAGATGTACGTTACATCGAGAAAGGTCAGGGGAAGGATGAGGGTAATCAGGGAAAAATAAAGGCCCTTGGCAATCCAGGTGGTCGGGCTGAGGGCCAGGGCCACCACCGTACAGATGAAAATTACCGCGAGGAGTGTTTCGGCCGGTGTCCAGCCCCAATGTAGGTTGAGAAGCGCCGCCGCGTATCCCCCTAAGCCCAGATAGAGCTGGGGGCCAAAATTTACCCGGGCCGTCCCCAACATCTGGAGGGCCAGGGGAATAGCAATGGCCGCGTAAAGATTGGCCGTCGTGATCATGGTGAGGATGTTGGGCCAGGTCTGGACGAAGAGGGGTAGGACGAAGAGAAATGTTATGGCAATGGTGGAGTTTCGCCAGTAACGAGGTTCTATAACCCACTCCGTCTTCTTGTCGCCAAGACGAACAAGTATCCTATCCCGACGCAGTTCGAAATTTACCATAGTGTTTCCCCCGCAAAGATGCCGCCCCGTCTCCAGATCATAACGATGAGCGTGACGACGAGGGCGGCCAGACCCATGAACCTCGAGACGAAGACGAAGCTCACAAAGGCATGAATAAAACCAACCAAATATGAGGCCACGATACTCCCCTTGAGATTTCCGAGCCCCCCTAAGATGGCAATCAGCATGGCCGTCATGAGAAGCGGGGCCCCCATGAAGGGGTCAACGCTCCAAAACGGGGCGATCATGAGCATACATATGGTAGGGGGAAGGATGGAGAGAATCATGGCGAGATAGTACATGCGGTTTACGTTGACGCCCATCAACATGGCCGCCGTAAGCCCCTGACTCAAAGCCCGGATGATAAGCCCCGTTCGGGTGTGGAGAAACCATAGGCAGTATATAGCTGTCACCACCACGCCCACGAGGGCGGCGAGAATCATCTGCCAGGAGATGGTGATGTACCCGATGGAAACCACGTCATCGATCAGGGTCGTGGGAATGCTCACCCCGGCCGTCACGGGATAGAGATAATTGGCGAAGTGGGCGACGGCGAGGGAGATGAGGACCGTGAGGGTAAGGAGGACCTCCTCCTCTTCCAGGTATCTCTCGAAGACACCCTTATAGAAGACGATCAGGGCAAAGGCAATCTGGAGTATGATCATGAGGAGGATGCTCGGCCAGAGCCCTATCTTCGCATCCTCCATAAACGCCCAGAGGCCATAGGCGGCCAGCACAAAAGTCACCCCGTAACCGAGGTGAAAAATCCTCAGCACCCCGCAGATGAGAGAAAAACCCAAAGAAATGAGGAGATAGATGGACCCCCAGATTAAGGTAAAGATGAGTACCTTGAGGATAATCTCGCTCATGACCTATTTGCCCGGTCCCTTTACTTCCTCAAGTCCGCCGGTGACGTATAGTCGGCCATCTTGTACTGAAGGGGATAGATGACCTTCATCTCCCCTTTCTGCCATTGGACGATGGGGGTGACGTACTTCGGATACGGCAGGTTGAAGTGATTCTTCTTATCCCAACCTATCTTGCCGAGGACTGCCTCTTCTTCCACCGTTTCGAGGGCAGAGATAAGCTTATTAATGTTTGCCGTTCCACCTGCTTTTTCGATGGCTTTCTTAAACCCGTAGATGGTGTCGTAAGTGGTGTGGGAGCCGAAGATGGGTCCTATCTTGTACTTGCTCATTAGGTTATCCATGAAGGGGATCGTTTTTTTCGTAATGGGTACCCGGATCATGGAGGAACCTACCATTACGCCGTTTACCTTGCCTTCCGTTGCCTTCCAAGCCGCCGGCATTCCGGCCAAGCCACCCCAGATCATGAGGGGGATGTTCCTCGCACTGGAAGTCGCCCACTGTTTCACGAACGCAGCCTGGTCAATGTAACCGATGGGACAGTCGATGACCCCCGCCCCCGCCTTGGCCGCAGCCTCGAATACAGGACTAAACATCTTCTGATCGAGGGAAAGGGTGGTTTCGTTTACCACCTGAAGGCCCTTCCCTTTATAAACGCTGGCCAGCGGCCCCGATACTCCCGGCAGGCCCTTCCTCAAGGGCTTGGTCCACTCCATGTCTTCGTAAACGATGGCTACCTTGTCCGTTTTCACGAGTTTTTGGTAAACTTCGCTGTTGATAACCGCTACGATCTTGAGGTAGTTGGTTGAAGTCGAGTAATAGGTTTGAAAGCCGAAACGATACTTTTGGTAGTTATCCCGCACGTGATGCCAAATGTCGTCTCCCGAACCGATGGTGCTAAAGAAAACATGCGGATACTCGGGAAAGAGCTCGGCCCCGATCTCCATGCCCGCCACTCCCATTTCCACCTTCTCCGCGATGATGACGGCAAGCACCTTATCCGTAATGACGAGTTTCTTGTAAATTTCCACACACTTGGGAATCTCGCCCTTCGTATCTTCTATAACCAGCTCGACCTTTCTCCCTAAGATGCCGCCGGCGGCGTTTATCTCGTCCACGGCCAGCATAGCAGCTGCCTTCGCACTTAAGGAAAAGGGCGCCGAAAGGTTGCCCATAAAACCTATCTTGATCGGGCCCGAAGCGGCCGGCTGGGCGGCATAAGTCATCGTGAACGAAAGGGCGATGATGACCGCCGCTAACCAAAAAACTCTCCCAAAATTTCTCATAATCTTCCCTCCTTGATGAGTTGAAACTTAGAGTATGTCACACCTCTACGACACAAAAAACGCTTATGTCAAGACCATAATTAAATATCCAAACCGGCAAACGTTGCCCGATCCTTGATCCAACGATAAACGATCGTTTCGATGGAGAACTCTCTCAATCTTTCCTGCAAGAAGTCGCTTAATATTTCGGGCACCACGAGCAGAAGGCGGTAGGGGCGCCTACTCCGAAGGGCAAGAAAGAAGAGGTGTGTTGCGCCTTCCCGGACGGAACGGGGGCGGCTATCGGGCAGGATGTAGAAGTAGACATCTTTTCCCTCTTCCTTTACCGGGCAAAGAAGGCAGTTGAGACCCAAAGGCTTTACCTTAAGGCCCCGGGATTCTATCTTTGCCACCAAATCCTCCACCACCAGCCCCAGGTCACAGGCAGAAGGAAGGTCCCGCTTCATATCCTCGTAGGTTTCCCAGCCCAATATGTGCGGGGCGTAATCGAGATCAAGCGGCATAGCAAGCTGCCGACTATCTTCCCTCTCCTTGCTTTCTTTGATTTCTGCCACCCTTCTTACGAACTGGGACAACTGGCGGGCAAAACGCACCGAGGTAAGCTCGCCGACAACCACCACCGGGCTGACCGTATCTTTTTCTTCCATTTCCGCCCAAAGGCCCCGATACTCCCTCACAAAAAACGTTTTGCCTATGCCTTTCCTGCCCCCCAATAGACCGCGATGCACGACGAACACATGTCCATCGGGCTCAACGGCAAAGGCACCCCCCACCTTCCGATCGATGCCGGAACGGGGAAAATTTATCTCGCACGTGATGGAGACTTGCCCCTGGTTGAGGCAGGTAAGGCCGAAGACGTGGCGGTAGTAATCGCCCTTCCAGTCCGTCGCCAACCAAAGGCCCAAGGAGGGGATCCAATATACGCGGAACTCGTAGCTCTTCCCGCGGTGCCCCAAGGTGAGGGTCTTCTTCTCGTGCGGTAGGCGCCGAAAATGACTTTCAAAGCGCCTCACGTAACGCCGAAGGGCTCTTTCCTCCTCTACAACCCTTAGCACCATCTCCCCCTAAAGGTGGCGGATTTCCACGTTTCCCCATTTTTCCTTCAAGTATTCCGCCACGAGCCTGCGGTGGCACCGGTTGGGTGAGGCCTCGCTACAAAGAAGGCAGGCCATGTCCATGAGGGAAGGGGATAAGGTCTTTTCTACCTGTCTTTCCTCAAGCAAACGGCGAAATTCCTTACTCCAATCCGACCAATTTGCCCCCTTCCCCTTTACTTTCCGAAACATTTCTTCCGTCGGAGCGAGCTCGAGCAGGTGAAGGTACTCCATGCCCCCTATCACGCGGAGGAAATAGGCGAGGTCTTCTTTCTTGGTGTAACCCGTAAGTTGGGAGGTATTAAACAGGCGAATGTCAAGGAGGCGCTTCACCCCGTAATCTATGAGACAACCGAAGAACGTCTCCGCCTTCTTCCCGGCAAAGCCAATCGTAAAGAGCGTTATCCCTTTCATGGAGATAGACTTACACAATCACGAAAGATAATCAACCTCAATCGAGCCTCTTATGGAAGAGAAGAACGGAAGCCCCAAAAACGGTAAGGCCAATTGCCGTAAGGGCGAGATACTGTGGCCAGAGCACCTCCCATCCTACCCCCTTGAGAAAGAGCCCGCGGATGATAACGAGCATATAACGGAAGGGGTTAAGAAGGGTAAGCCACTGGACGACTTGCGGCATATTGGCAATGGGAAAGACAAATCCGGAAAGGAGGAACGCCGGCTGGAGGAAGAAAAAGGCCGACATAATAGCCTGCTGCTGGGTGGAAGAGATGGTGGAGATGAAGATGCCGATGCCGAGAGAGGTAAGGAGAAAGAGCACCACACCCAAGAGGAGCAAGTGGGGATGGGCGGGAAAGGGCAAATCAAACCATAAAATACCGATAGAAGTCACCAATATCATCTGAATGATGGCGACGGCGGCATATGGTAGGGTCTTACCCGTAATGAATTCCCAGCGCTTTATGGGCGTAACAAAAAGCTGTTCCATGTTCCCGGCCTCCTTTTCCCGGACGATGGAAAGGGAGGTAAAAATGAGGGCGATGAGCATGACGAGAAAGGCGGCAATCCCGGGCACGAAATAGTGGCGACTGTATAGGTTAGGATTGTACCAAGTGCGCAGTTTCATCTCAACGCGCCCAAAATTCATGAGCCTTACAGGGTACCTTTCTTCTAAAAATTTCGTATTTACCCTCTCCACGATGTTAGCTGCGTAGGAAAGGCGAATGGCGGCCATATTGCTCGTGGTGCCGTCGGCAACGATCTGTATGGGGGCCGAGGCCCCCCGCCGAACGTTCCGCGCAAAATCGGGGCCGATGATGAGTGCCAGATCCGACCGGCCTTTAAGCAGCTCCTCCGTCACTTCCCTCTCGTCTTTCGCCCAGCAAGTCGGATGAAATATGCCACTACCCGTAAAAGAACGCACGAGCTCCCGGCTTTCCCTCGTATGTGAGAGGTCGTAGACGGCCATTCGAATCTTGTGGATGTCGAAGTTTATCACATAGCCGAAGATGACAAGCTGAATGAGAGGAGCCACAATTAAAATCCAGCGGGTTCTACGATCCCGGAAGAGCTGGATGAGTTCTTTCCTGATAAGCTCTCTTAACCTCGCCTTCACCATCTCAAAGCCCCTCTTTTTTGAGCAACCTTATATTGGCCAGGGCGAGGATCGTTGCCATGACGAAGAGCACGAGGAGATCAGGCCAGAGATAGGAAAAATTCAGATTCTTCATGTACACCCCTTTCAGGCAGTGGATGAAATAAGTGGCGGGTATGAAATAGGTCATGTAACCAAGGACTACGGGCATATTCACCTGAGGGAAGATGTAATCAGATAGGAGCACGGAGGGAAGAAAGGTGACTATGGGCGCCACTTGATTGGCAACAAGCTGCGATTTTGTTGCCGTGGAAATAAAGAGACCGAGATTGACGGCCACCCCTATGTAAAGGGCGGCGGCGACGAGAAACAACCCCACAGTACCCTTCATGACGACGCCGAAGAGGACCTGCCCCATGATAATGGCGACGATAATGTCAATGAAAGTGATGACAAAGTAGGGAATGGCCTTGCCGACGAGGAAAACCCAGGCTTTAATGGGCATGGATTTTATCGTCTCCATCGTGCCGTTTTCAAATTCTCGGGCGATGACAAGGCATGTAAGCATGGCCCCTACAATCATAATGATGACCCCTATGATACCGGGGATGATGAGGTTTTTGCTTTCCAGGTCTTCGTTGAACCAAACCCTCATCCTCGCCTCCACAGGGATTTCCCTCTTCTCGCCCCCTTTGTTCAAATAACGTTTCAGCCTCTCCGCATTTTCCCTCTCGATGAAGCCCGTGATGTACCCCTGGGCGATGGAGCCGAAATTGGGGTCGCTTCCATCGATTATCACCTGGAGCTCGGCCGGCCGGTCGGCGGAAAGATGGGTAGACCAATCGGGGGGAATGATAACCGCCACCGTGGCGCGACCGGTGTCGAGAAAACGAACCGCTTCCTCGGCGTTCTTGGCGTAGCTTTGGACGTGAAAGTAAGGAGAGGCATCGAGGCGGCGGACAAAATCCCGCGACTCGGGGGAAAAGTTCATATCAGCCACCACCGTTTCAATATTTTCCACATCCAGGCTTAGGGCGTAGCCGAAGAGAAGCACGAGGACAAAGGGCAAGATGAAGGCAAGATACAGGCTCCGATAATCCCTTATTACATGGCGGCATTCCTTCTTCGTCACGGCGATTATTTTTCGCAAGTCGTCTCTCATGACCTAAAGCCACTCTTTTGGGAAACGATGCGTAAGAAAGCCTCTTCGAGGCTTGCTTCGGACCGATTGCCACAGGCCTGTCTCACAATCTCTGCCGGTGGGCCCATGGCTACAATTTCACCTTCGCTTAAGAAGGCAAGCCGCTCGCAGTTGGTGGCCTCGTCCATGTAATGGGTGGTTACGATCACGGTGACCCCCGCTTGCGCGAGGTGGCGGATCAAATCCCAGAACCGCCGTCGCGAAAGGAGATCCACCCCTGACGTCGGCTCATCGAGGAAGATAAGGGACGGATCGTGCAAGATGGCACACCCCAAGGCCAAGCGTTGCTTCCATCCGATGGGAAGATCCCCCGTGCGCCTGTTCTCGAAGGCCGCAAGGTCAAAGGTCTCTACCAACCAAGCCGTCTTCTCGGCCCAGAGGTGGTAAGGCACCTCGTAGATGCCCAGGTAGAACCTGATATTTTCGAGGGGGGTCAGATCCTCGTAAAGGGAGAATTTCTGGGACATATAGCCGATTACGGATTTTATCCGCTCCGGCTCCCGAAGAAGATCAAAGCCGGCCACCTTCCCCTTGCCGGACGTGGGTTCAAGGATACCGCAGAGCATTCGGATGGTCGTTGATTTACCTGAACCATTAGCCCCTAAAAGGCCGAAAATCTCTCCTCGCTGCACGGTAAAAGAGATCCCTTTCACCGCGGCAAAATCGCCGAAATACTTCTTCAGCCCCTCGACCTCCACCACCCATTCATCCATCGCTCAAATGCCTCTGAAGGAGATTGATAAGGGCCTCTTCCAAGGAACCGAAATTAGAAACTATTTCCTTCGGGGCGCCAACAGCCAGGATTCTGCCTTCGTGCATGACGGCCAGGCGGTCGCATTTTTCCCCTTCATCGAGATAGGAAGTGGCGATGAGGATGGTCTTGCCCTGATCGCGCATGCCCTTAAGCATGCCCCAGAATTCCTGACGGGAGACGGGATCGACACCACTTGTGGGCTCATCAAGGAGAAGGAGCGTCGGTTCGTGGACGAGGGCGCAGGCCAAGCCCAACTTCTGCTTCATTCCCCCCGAGAGGGCACCCACCTTCCTTGCGCAAAAAGGTAGTAGTCGGGAGAAACCCAGATACCTTTCCTTTCTTCGGACCCTCTCTTCCCCCTTGATCCCGTGGACATCGAGGAAAAAGTTAAAATTTTCCTCTACCGTAAGGTCTTGGTAGAGGGCAAATTTCTGCGGCATGTAGCCCACCATGGCTTTTACCTTTTCTTTCTCTTTCACCACATCCAGGCCCCTAACTGAGATCTGACCGGCAGTGGGGGCAAGCATGGTCGCCCCTAAGCGCAGGAGGGAAGATTTCCCCGCCCCGTCAGAACCCACGAGGCCAAAGATTTCTCCCTCGTACACTTCAAAAGACACCTCTTTCAAGGCCTGCAGGGTGCCGTAAAAGAGGGAGCACCTGTCGACTGACACCATCTTCACGGCGTAAGCCACGCATCGGCGGGCAAACCCGTCTTAAGAGACAGATCCGGATTGGGGATATTGATCTTCACCAGGTACACCAATTTCACCCGCTCCTTCCTCGTTTGAATGATTTTGGGTGTAAACTCACCTACCGGGGAGATGAAAGTAACCGTACCTTTAAAAATTCGGTTGGGGTAGGTATCTATCTTTACCTCGGCCACCTGTCCCGGCTTCACCTTCCCGATGAACGTCTCCTCGACGAATATCTTTAAGTCCATGGCTGAAAGATCGGAAACGGTAATCACTTCCCGCGTCGGGGTCACCACCTCACCCGGTTCGCAATTTTTACTCGTCACAATACCGGCAAAAGGGGCCTTCAGCTCCGTATAACCGAGTTGAATAACCGCCTGCTTTAGGAAGGCCTTCGCCTGTTCCACCTGGGCTTTAAGTGAGGCCACCTCGTGGCGGGTCGCCTCAATCTTCCCTAAATTGCCACGCGCTTGATTAACGACCGATTCGGCCGCCTTCAAGTTTTCCCGAGCCGTATCGTAGTGAAGTTTGGCATTATCCCGGTCTTTTTCCGCTATCACTTTCCTCTCGTAAAGGCTTTCGAAGCGCTTTAAATTCTTTTGTGCATCTTCCATCACCTTTCTAGCACTTTCCCGGTTCGCCTCGGCTCGGGCAAGTTCATGAGGGAGGGTCGTTTCGTAAATCTTGAGCAGCACCTCGGCCTGCCGCAAGGAATCCTGGGCCTTGCGATAGGCCTTCTCGGCCTGTAACCTTCTGCTTTCCAGTTCTTCCGGGTCGAGGACGGCGAGCACCTGACCTTTCTCGACCTTGTCCCCTTCAGAAACGAAAACCCGCGCTACTTTTCCTCCCGTCTGAAAGGCAAGACGTGCCTCCCTTGTCGCTTCCAACACGCCGGAATAGTGGTCTCTTTCCCTTGCCTGTTCCCGACGGGTTACGTAAACAGCGGTAGCGACGATCAAAACCAAAACAGCGACGATGAAAAAGATCTTTCTCCTCATGGACTCATCTCCCCTATCGCCCTCTCCAACTGGGCTTGATAAATGAAGTAGTCACTCAAAGCGGCAACATAGTCGGACTTCGTTTTGGTCAAAAGACCCTGGGCATCGAGCACATCCGTAGAGGTAGCGAGCTGTTCCCGGTATCTCTCTCTATTTAACCGGAAATTTTCTTCCGCCTGCTCGATGGCTTTCTTCGCCACCCAGACCTGCTTTTCTGCCTCCTTGACCTTGAGAAAGGCGGTTTTCACCTCCAAGATCACGCGGTCCCTTTCTGCCTCCCAAAGGTTCAGGAGCTGATTTTCCTGGGCACGACGGGCATCTACTTCATACTTAGTTCGGCCCCATTCCCAGAAGGCCCAATCTACACGGGCGGCCACATACCAGTTTTCCATACTCCTAAAGGTCGTTCCCCTAAGATCCGCCTCATCGCCGTAGCGTTCGTAATGCCCGATGAAACTCAAACTGGGAAACAGTTCCCCTTTTGCCACCTTAACCATATCCCTCGCCTGCTCCACCCGGAGCCGATAAGCCCTCAACTCCGGTCGGTTTTCGAGGGCCTTTCTCATACAATGCTCCATTGATTTTTCGAAGGGTTGGAACTCAAGCCTATCTTTCAGCCTGACGGGGGCATTGATGGGCCGCCGAAGGAGGGTGTTGAATTGGGAACGGGCTACCTCCAGTGCATTTTCCGCCTGGATGAGGTGCTGCATGGCTACGGCGAGACGCACCTCGGCTTCCAAAAGGTCGTTTTTCGGAATCAGGCCCACGGCGAAAAAGCTTTCCGCATCCCGATGATGTGATTTTATTTGTTCCAAGGCAACCTGGGCTAGCTCCACCATCTTTTCTGCTTTGAGGACCTGAAAATAGGCGCCCTTCACGTCGGCCGCGAGATTCACGATGGTCGACTGTTCATCCAGCCGGGCGATATCCAGGCCTTTCTTCCTGGCCTCGTAATTGGCTTTTATCGCCCCCCCGGCAAAGATGGGTTGTTTGGCCTCGATCGCCCAGCTATAGTTGTTCTGGGTCCCCACGGTGATGGCCCCGCCCGGTGAGGTGAGCACCAGGGGAGGGGTACTAGAGGATAGGCTCACGGGAGGCATGTACGACCAGGGCTCGGGGTGGAGATAGGTGTACTGGTAGTAGGTGCTCAATTGGGGAAGGAAATGGCTAAAGGCACCCTTCTTCTGGGCCTCTGCACCCTCCACCCCAAATCTCGCATAGGCAGTGAGGCGACTTTCTTTGAGCGCCCATTTAACGGCTTCTGCCAGCGTCCATACCTTGGGTATCTCTTCCGACCAGGCAAAGGTGAAGAAGGCAAGAAAGGAAACGACAAAAAAAGCAACCGACGTGCATTTGGCCTTCATCCCACATCCCTCCTCACGAGTGCCCGGATCACAATTTCTTTCACCTTCTCCCCTATCTCTTCCTTGGAGGGCAGGTCATAGGCCTGAAAGGCCGGAAAGACGATAGTGCCGACCATGCGGTAGAGGGCTAAGGTACCCGCCGTTATGAGATGGACGAGTAAGGGATGGACGGGATAAAGCTCCCCTTTGGCGGCCCCTTCCTCTATGACCCCCTTTAGCCGGCCGATGATTTTGATTACGTCTTCGATGATGACCTGGGGCAGGTGTTCGCCGCCTGTAGCCAGCTCTCGGATGACAATGGGCGGGATATGGGGGTTTTCTTCTATGACCCGGTTTATCGTATCGACGTACACCCTGATTTTCTCCACGGGGGTCGTGGCTTCGGCAAACAAACGATCAAGATAGAGGGTGGTTTGACCGATCGCCTGCCTCAACACGGCCCGATAGAGGTCTTCTTTTCCGCCTACATGGTAATAGATGGCCGCCTTATTTACCCCCGCCTCACGGGCAATCTCCGCGATCCTCGCCCCTCCGTAACCCGCCCGGGCGAAGACGGCAGTCGCCGCCGCCAAAATTCGGCCGACCGTATCCATGAGACCCACCTCCCCGTTTTTTTTGAATAAATGGTTAAACCATTCGTTTAAAGCCGTCAAGATAAACTTGACATCTCTCTGCTCGGGGTAGTAGGGGCTTCACAGGAGGTAAGTCATGTCAGAAATAAAGCCATGGCCGGTAATTAATAGCCGTTACGAACGCAATTATCGAATCTTTTCTTTGCGCATTGATCGCGTCCGTTCTCCTCGTACCAAGGGAGAGTACGATTTCTTTACCCTGGAGGCCCCGGCCTGGGTTAACATCATCCCCCTTACCCGGGACCATCGGGTGGTGATGGTGAAACAATGGAGGCACGGTATCAAGGCGGTAACTTTGGAGATTCCCGGTGGCATGGTGGAGGGGGATCGCTCCCCTCAGGAGGCAGCCATAAGAGAGCTCATGGAAGAGACGGGGTATCGACCCAAGGAAGTCCTCTACCTCGGCTTCGTGCATCCAAATCCGGCCATTCAGGATAACGCGTGCCACACCTTCCTCGCCCTCGATTGTGAGTCGGCCGGCCCTCAAGAGCAGGACGAAAAGGAGGATATCTCCGTTGAACTCGTACCCTTTGAGGACATCCCCCGGCTCATAAGGGAGGGCATCATAAGTCACGCCCTCGTAATCTGCGCCTTCTATCGCTACCTGCTTTGGCGGGAGGAAAAGAAACCCTAATTGCCGGCCCCTCGCTCCATCCAGGGGAATTTCCGTTCATCGGCCAGGACGGCTCGGAGGAGGAGGGTGGTAACTTCATTGAGACGCCCCATCATCTCCGCCCCGACTTTATCCCCCTTCTCAAACCACATTTGAGCCGTTTTCACAAAAACGCCTAATAACATGCTTTTTAGGGCCTTCTGCTCTATCTCGGAGCAAAAGTCTCCCTCCCTTTTCCCCTCTTCACATATCTCATCGACCGTGCTTAGGTAGCGTTCAAAGTCTTTTATCGCTTCCGAATGGTAGAACTTTTCGGAAAAAATCCCTTTCAAAATAAAGGTCTTGACCGCAAAGGGGTATCTTATATACGCCGTGAAATGATAGAAAATGAATCTCACCAGTTTTCCTATGGGAGATGATCTTTTAAAGAATTCTTCCACCATGGCCGTAAGCAGCTCCAAGCGCCACCGAATAGCAGACAGAAACAGGTCATCTTTATCCTGAAAATAATTGTAAATCGTTCCTTCCGAGAGCCCCGCTTCTCGGGCAATGAGGGCAGCCGTTGCCTGCTTTTCGGCCCCGGCTGCGACTACCTTTTCCGCGGTTTCTAAGATAAGCCTCCTCTTATCCACCTTCTGCCGGTGGTGCACCCGACCAAACTGAAGCATCCTCGTAATCAAAGCGTAACAGGGATCGAACCTATCCGCTGCCTTTCCCTGAGAAAATCCTTCAATAACATAGAGGCATTCCGTATTGAGGAGCCCTAACAACATATCCCGGGCCGTCGCCACGGGCAAATCCCACGGAAAAGTACCCGCTTTCATCCCTTCCCGCAATATATCATCGACGATTTCATCACCTTTCTTAAAGATCAGGTAAGCCTCGTGGCGGTAAAACGTAGGCTGAGAAAAGCAAAAGAAAAATAGATAGTGCAAAAACCAAGGATTTTTCTCGCAAAGACTAAGCCAGACCCACATTAACCTCCCTAAGCGGCTTAAGGGGTCTCTGATGCCGTTTAAGTTTTCTGTCAAATCCCTATAAAAGGAAGACGCCTCCTTTCCCCAGGCACAGAAGAGCAGGTCTTGCTTATCCCTATAATGCCGATAGATGATCGACTCCTTTACCCCCGCCTCTGCGGCGATTTCTGTCACGGAAGGTTCTTTGCCCTTCCTTTTCATCAAGGTGAGGGCTGCTTCAAGTAGCCTTTCTCGAACCGAACTGCCCATATCCATCAACCGATATTTAAAAACTGCATCGCCTATACAGAAAAAACTTTTTTTTGTCTATTGACTTTACCATTTTCTGGTGCTATGCGAAATACACTTCTTTTACATCTTGCTTGAAGCTCTTTTCACCTATCGGGGGGGATGATATTTTTCTCTGCCCTTTCATTATGGCGGAGGGAATATAAACCAAAACTCTAAAGGGGGAGCATCATGAAAAAGAAATTTCTCATCTTTTCCCGGACACTTTGTCTTTTTACCCTGTCGGTTGCCCTGATTACCTTCATGGGTTGTGGTGGTGGTACTTCTGGTACGGGGCCTTTGCGTGGGGTTTTTGTGGATGCGCCGGTTGAGGGTTTGGATTACACGACGAGTTCTGGGGTTACGGGGAAGACGGATGCGAGTGGGATGTTTTACTATGATCCTGGGGATACGGTCACGTTTAAGATTGGTAATTTGACGTTAGGGTCGGCGAAGGGTGCGTCGCAGGTTACGCCGGTGGATATTGTTTCCGGTGGTGCCATCACGGACCAGCGGGTGCAGAACATGTTGGTACTTTTGCAGACGCTGGATGAGGATGGGGATTTGAACAATGGGATCAAGATAAATACTATCGCGGCTGGTGTTGTTTCTGCGAATGCCTCGAAAATCAATTTTAATCAAACGACGGCTGCCTTTGCGTCCGATACCAATGTTAGTGCCTTGCTTACTGCTTTGAATGCTGCGGCGGGGGCGTTTACGGATCAGACTATCCGGGGCAACCGCACTTTGAGGTCGGCTAGCGATGCGGTCGCTCATTTTACGAATACTACGAGTGAGCGGTATGTGCCGGTTTGGTCGGGTGAGTGGGTATGCGGATACGGATTATGACGTATGGATTTGGAAGGGTATTCCTTATGCGAAGGCGCCGGTTGGGTCTTTGAGATGGAAGGCCCCTCAGGATCCTGACACGTGGACAGGTACGAGGGAAGCGACGGACAATTGTGATGTTTGTATTCAGCAGGTTTACAATCAGTACTGGATGTCTTCCAATGCGTTTGTCGGTTCTGAGGATTGTCTCTATCTTGATATTTACCGTCCTAAGACGAGTGATACGAATTTACCTGTGTTTGTTTGGATTCACGGGGGGTCCAACAATTTTGGTTCCGCCCGGCAGTACAATGGATCGGCGCTGGCGAGGCGGGGCAACATGATTGTCGTCATTGTTCAGTATCGTCTGAACGCCATGGGGTTTTTGACCCATCCGTCGCTTCGCCAGAGTGGGACGGATGCGGACAAGTCGGGTAATTACGGGACTTTGGATCAGATCAAGGCCCTGACGTGGGTGAAGAACAACATTGCTTCCTTTGGTGGGGATCCGAACAAGGTGGTGGTAGGTGGTCAGTCGGCCGGGGCCCACAACACCATGAACCTCATCATCTCCCCCCTCGCCCAGGGACTGTTCCGGGGCGCCCTCGTCATGAGCGCCGCTATG
>DAORXN010000027.1:0-17333 GCA_035358955.1 Syntrophales bacterium
CGGCCTGGGTCTCCACGCAGGCTGTGGGCTTTGCACATAAATCACGTCTGGAAAGATGGATTGATAGGGGAGCTACCCGTCGAGGCTCGTAAATTTTTTGCGGCCAATTTGAAAATCGCCCTAAATTTACCTTAGAAGACCGCTTGAGGCGGGCTTCTAAGGTAGGGATGGGCGAATTTTAATGAGCGCCTGCTTGGGAAAGACTCGAGCCTTACTTTTTACCTTCAATCTTGTCTGCCACCTTGTACATTTTGGATCCTGCTGCTTTTTCTACTTTTCCCGCCTTCTCACCGGCTGATTCTATGGCACCACCCGCCCGTTTCGAAACGAGGCCTACGGTTTTTCCGAACGTTTCAGCTGACTTTTCCGTTGCTTCACCGATCCCTACGCCTACTCTACCTACATTTTCTGTAGTTCTAGACAAGGCCTTTTGGGTTTTTTTCTTTGACTTTGTCTTTAATTCCCGCCGTACCAACGAAAGGATAAGCTATCAAAGA
The DNA here is from genome assembly GCA_035358955.1 of Syntrophales bacterium. Taxonomy (GTDB): domain Bacteria; phylum Desulfobacterota; class Syntrophia; order Syntrophales; family UBA8958; genus JAOAFE01. Next base: position 498 of record DAORXN010000027.1, read on the forward strand.
AACTGCAACCATCATGACTAAAATTGTTCTTAACTTCAACATAAGTCAACCCTCCTATGTTTTTTGTTAAAAACAGCTTTTTTTCTGTATGTGTCGAATTTAATATAGTTTTCTCGTATATCAAACGTTTTTTTATAGACCGAAAATGCCGGAGGATAAAGGGAAAGCGCTTTTTAACGAAGTAAACTTTTATGAAGCAGGATTACTTGTGAGTAGAAATCTCGATCCGGGTCTCGAAAAATTCGGCTCCTCCCGTATCTCCTTGGGATGCCTCGGTTCCCGCTACGATTTTTATGCCCCGGCTCTTTATCCCAATTTCCTTTTCCGTATTTTTTACCTGATAGATGGCACCCTTATCTTCCAGATCCAGCTCTCCCAAGGGGGTGGAGCTGGCATGGAGGATAATCCGCTCTTGACCAAAGGGTGGGGTTACTTCCAGCTGGAAACGGTCTTTATTTCCTTCCGGAAGTTCATAAACTATTCCTCCCTGGAAGTAATTGTCCCGGCGATAAGGATTGGGAAGGATTTGGACGAGATTCCCTCTCACATCCCTATAGAGAATCCGGGCATAAAAGGGTCGGTTTCCCTTGAGAAAGATCTTCACCTTTTCTCCCGCTCGATACTCCTTTTTTCCCGTCCAGAGACGAACGTTAAGGGGGGAGGAAGGATCGTCGGTTAAATCCTGTTTTGACGTAACCTTGATGAGGGCCTGTTCATCGGGGATAACTTCGGCCTTTATATGGTACCTGAAGCAATCGCCCATCGCGGGGTCACGGTACCAGCCCGTTTTTTCTTTTATCTCTTCAAGGACAGTGACTTTACCATGGGCATACGCTTCGATGAGGTCTTTTTCGACCTGAAGGTCCTTTATCTGGGTCGCGCTTCTTATCAGGGTAAGGGCATTTTCGACGGCATTCCTTTTTGCTTCGGCCCGAGCTTCCTTTTCCGTTTCCCGTCTCGACTTATCCACCCCCAGGCAAGAGTAGCCTTCGGCAGTTACGATTGCCGACTGCCCCGCCAGGATGTCGCCGTCCAGGGCTAGAAGGATGAAAATGGAGATCAGGATCGGGAGAAATCGCTGAAAGGACTTTTCGTTCATGATTTATCTCATATCGCAATTATTCTTTTAAGGCAAATAATTCTCTATGGTCCGTCGGGGGGAGACTTCTTTTCCGGCCAAAGGAGGGAGGATAAAATGGAAAGGGCAAGCAGAAGGGAGATGATGAGAAGCGAAATGGTGATAGGGAAGTGATAAATTTCTTCGAGGAGCATCTTTATGCCCACGAAGGAGAGAATGGCGGCCAGTCCATAGTGGAGATGGTGAAACAGCCTCATGAGACCGGCCAGGGCGAAAAAAAGGCTTCTTAAACCGAGGATGGCAAACACGTTGGACGTATAAACAATGAACGGGTCTTTGGAGACGGCCAGGACGGCCGGAATGGAGTCCACGGCAAAGAGGATATCGGTGCTTTCAAGGACGAGAACAATGGCAAGCATGGGAGTCGCCATGATTCCCCCGTTTTGGCGTACGAAAAAGCGGGCACCGTGAAATTCTTTCGTCACGGGCGAGAAGAGTCTGAGCAGCCGAATGGCCACGTTTCTATCGGGATGTACCTCTATGTCCTTTGAAAATGCCATCTTAACGCCCGTAAAAACGAGAAAGGCCCCAAATATGTAAGTTATCCACGCAAAAGTTTTAATAAGGGTGACACCGGTCAGAATAAAGAGGAGGCGGGTGATTAGCGCCAGGATAATGCCCCAGAACAGTGCCTTATGCTCAAGTTCTCGGGGGAGGGAGAAATACTTGAATATGAGTAGAAAAACGAAGATATTGTCGATACTCAACGAATATTCGATGAGGTAGGCGGTAAAGAATTCCAGGGATTTGGTGGTCCCTTCGACCAGGTAGACCCCTATCCCAAATATGACGGCCAGGCTTATCCAAAAGGAAGTCCACAGGAAAGCCTCCTTCATGCGAATGACATGCGCCTGGCGATTGATGAGACCCAAATCCAGGGTGATCATCGCGAGAATGAAAAGTCCGAAAAGAATCCACCAAATAATCAATGCTCTAAGCCTCGAGATTCGATAGATTGAAATTCATGTACTTACTGCGAGGTCTATTATCATCGCCCATCCTTTATCGCAATGCCTTCCTATAAGAACTTTACACTCTCCGCTGATTAGGTTAAGAAGAAGGCAAATAAAATTTGAGGAGAAAATGTCATGAAGGTGAGAATGGCGGTTGTGGTAGTTGCCACTTGGTGCCTTATGTGTGGCTTGGCTTTTGCCAAGGCCGGTTTTTACGATTTACCCGTCAATACCTCGGTGGAGGTAACGACCATGACCGGGGTGGAGCTGCCGCGGTTTTATGGCCCGCCGGAACATTACTATGCCATTTTTAAGATTTGGCCGGTCGTGCCCGGCAAGAAATACGAAGCGACCCTCACTTACGACGCCGGTGATGATATGGGGTTTGGAGTGAGCTGGATAGATGGAGACCCCTCCGGCCAGGACAGTTACAGTTTTGTAGGTATCGGAACGGGGACGGGGACAAAGTACATGCCCGGGGCCGAGAAGAAATATATCTTCTCCGTAAGCCCAGAGAGTACCTCGAATGTAATTTATATGCTCGTTCGCTCTCATAGACCGTGGAAAATAAAGTTTTCTGTCACCGATAGATTATCCGGTGTTACCAAAAATTCGCAAGACAAGTGGGGTTACTACTACGTGGATGAATTTCCTCGTCCCTTCCTGCTCAAGAGGGGTGGGATGATGGTGGAGAAGATTGCTTTAGATCCCACGGCCGGAGGGGTGCAAATCTATGGTCCATTTAAGATCGTGACGCCTTCTTTCCGGGGTACGTTGAAGCTTCTTCGCTACACACCGCAAAAGGGTGTGGCCTGGTTGAGGGTGGAGGGAACGGGGGTGGAAGAAATCCTCGAGGTAGAATTCAAGGGCGAGGATTTTTCCTTCATCCGTACCTTGGATTGCCGCTTCGGCAAGGATCGGCCCATTTTTCAGAAGTTTACCGGCACCTTCCTGGGGAGTGATTTTATCCAGGGCGGATTTAGCGGTAGCGATCAACCCGGTTCCATCATCCCTTGGCAGGGACAGAGGAACTGAGCTTCACTTTTAGTTGCGTATCATGGCCGGGTTTGGTATCGAATTCGCGAAGAGCCTGGTTCTGACCTAAAAAACAATTGAAGGAAGATTTGAAGCTGCGAGCTGCATATCTTGGTGAGGGGAGGATAAGGTGAAGATTCTTTCTCGTTTATTGATGTGTTTTTCTTTTATGATCCTTTTTTCTCATCTCACGGCCGATTTATCCGGTGCGATCTCGAGAATACCTGCCAACATAGTTTCCCTGTCTTCCGGTTATGTGATCGTCGTGGATAAAAAGGAACAGAAGCTCTACGTGTTTCAAAGAGAGGATGCTCAAATAGAAAAGGTTTTCGAGGCGGTATGCTCCACGGGGAAGAACCGGGGACCGAAGGTGGCGCCGGGCGATGCCAAGACACCGGAAGGGATCTTTTTCGTCAACCAGATCCTGAAAAATACCCAGCCGAATGAAACCTATGGATCGATTGCCTATGCCTTGGACTATCCCAACGTGATGGATAGAAAGGCCGGTCGTGGGGGTAATAACATCTGGATTCACGGAACAACTCGTCCCCTCGTCCCCTTCCAATCCAACGGCTGTGTGGTGCTTAAAGATGCAGATGCTAAGAAGTTGGAAGAATTTATCCAGATTCAGAAGACTCCGGTCATCATAACTGCTGCCGTCCGCTGGGTCTCCCCGGAGCAGACGGTAGCAGAGAAGCGTGAGCTCCAGGGTTTTCTTTCTGCATGGCAGAAAGCGGTTCTGTCGGGTGATCCGCAGATCATAGACTTGCTTTATCTCCCTGGAACCCAGCCTCAGAACAAGGGGCGAGAAGAGCTGTTACAGATTTCCCGTAAAGTGGGCAAGATGAGCCGCTACTACCTGCTGGAGCCACGGGATGTTACTTTTTTGCAAAACGGGCCTCAGGCGGTCATTATCTTCGACCAGGTAACGGAAATTCAGAAGGACAATACCTTTCGAGGGGCTTATCAGAGGCTTGTCCTGGAGCGGGTTCAAAACCAATGGTACGCGGTGGCAGAAGTGCCCAAGGGACCGGTGGTGGCTTCCGCACAGACGTCGGCGCCGGCGACGGCAGTGGAAGCCCCGCCCGCCGAGAAGCTTGTGCCTATCTCGAATAAGAGGGAAGAAGAGAACGTAAAGAGTTTTGTCCTGAAGTGGGCCAAATACTGGGAAGAGGGAAAGTTCGGCAATTACAAACTTTGCTACAGCGAAAATTTCCGCTCCCGGGGTATGAATCGTGAGGCCTGGGTGAAATACAAAGAAAGGGTACGCGCCAACAGTGGCAAGATATCTATAAGAATCGAAAACCTGAAAGTTTCTGTATCTGATGGTGGGAGACGGGCGACGGCCGTTTTCGTCCAGGATTACAAATCTTCTATCCTCAAGAATAAAACGAAGAAAAAATTGGATTTGATCAGGGTTGGAAACGATTGGAAGATAGAAAGGGAAACCGTCGCCTGATTTACCGGGAAAGGTAGGGGGTCAAAGACAGTTTTCTTCCCTCATAAAGGATTGTCCCTCGTTTTATCTTTTGTATCGGGGGTTGGTTTAATGGCGTTAAAGGTAATCCAATATCGCAAGAAGGGGGGTAAGCCATGACCGGAAAAAAGATGAATGTCCACATGTTGTTTAGGCCCGTATCCATAGGCGGGGTGAAGATTAAGAACCGTCTCGTGGTCGCACCTATGGTCACCGTTTTCTGTGATGAAAAGGGGATGGCGACGGATCGTTTCATCGCCTACCACGAGGCGAAGGCGAGGGGTGGGTGGGGCATGATCATCGTGGAAGATTATGCCGTGGATCCCCTGGGGCGTGGGTTCTGGACACCGGGGCTATGGGATGATGAGCAAGTGGCATCTCACGCCAGGCTCGTTAGCGCAGTACACAAGGCCGGGGCCAAAATCATCGCCCAGATTTACCATGCGGGAAGGCAGACGACCTCGGCTCTCATTGGAGCCCAGCCGGTTTCGTCTTCACCCCTCCCCTGTCCGGTCCTGGGCGAATTGCCCCGGGAGCTAAGTATCCAAGAAATAAAAAAAATTGTGTCCCAGTTTGGCGATGCCGCCTTAAGGGCGAAAAAGGCGGGCTTTGACGGCGTGGAAGTGCACGGGGCTCATGGTTACCTGATTGCCCAGTTCATGTCCAAGTATGCCAATAAGCGTACCGATGAATATGGAGGCTCACTCGAAAACCGCCTGCGCTTTCCCTTGGAGATAATCTCCGACATTCGCAAGAAGTGCGGCCCCGATTTCCTTATCGATTTCCGGATTTCAGGAGACGAGATGGTGCCGGGAGGCCGAACCATCGAAGAAACAAAGGCGATAGCCGTAGAATTAGAGAAGCATGGCATAGACCTCATCCACATCTCCGCCGGTACTTACGAAAGCACGTGGGCGATCATACCGCCCATGGGTACGAAACTCGCGTGGATTGTGGATTATGCCGCCGAGGTTAAGAAGGTGGTGGAAATTCCCGTGATGACGGTGGGGCGTATAAACGATCCCTGGTTGGCGGAGAGTATCCTACGCTCGGGGAAGGCGGATCTTATAGCGATGGGGAGGGCATCGCTCGCCGATCCCGAGCTGCCCAACAAATTCGCCCGAGGACAGTGTGAAGACATCCGCCCCTGCATAGGCTGTCAGCAGGGCTGCTTGGAGGTGCTTTTCCGCAATGAGCCGATACGTTGCCTGGTTAATCCTACCCTGGGCTTTGAATATCGTCAGGAGTTGAAAAAGGCCAAAGTGCGCAGAAAGGTGACCGTTGTAGGGGGAGGACCGGCCGGGATGGAAGCGGCCCGGGCGGCTGCCCTGGCGGGACATGAGGTAACTCTGTATGAAAGGGGGGATCGCCTGGGTGGGCAATTTGCTCTCGCCGCGGTGCCCCCAGGGAAGGGGGATATCACACCTTATTTGGCGTGGGCTATCAGGCAACTTCAGAAATTGGGGGTTACAGTAAAATTAAACACGGAATACAGCGCCGCCTGGTACAAAAAAGAAAAACCTGATGCCGTGATTATCGCAACCGGCGCGTCGCCGGCCAGGCCTCCCATTAAAGGGATAGAGGGCACAAATGTCCTTACAGCGGAAGAGGTGCTCAAGGGAAAGGCGTTGCCGAAACAAAAAGTGGTCATAGCCGGAGGCGGAATAGTGGGGTGCGAGACGGCTACCTATCTCGCTTCGATGGGGCGACAGGTGACCATCGTCGAAATGCTCCCTATGATAGCAGCGGATGAAGAGTACACACGTCGTTTCATGCTCCTTAAGATGATGGAGGAAAAGAAGATCGAAATCGTTACCGAGGCGGAAATCGTGGAGATTAACGCCAAGGGCGTGCGGGTCAAGAAAAATGGTTCCTCTTACGAAATTACGGCCGATACGGTGGTTCTGGCCATGGGCATGACTTCGAACGATGCGCTGGCAAAGAGTTTAGGGAAGCAGGCAAACGTGAAGGTGGTGGGAGATGCCCTCACGCCCAGAAATGCCCTGGAAGCCATAAGAGAGGGATTCCTTGCCGGGGCCTCGATTTCGTAAATTAGGTAGCGGGTCTTGTACGAGGAGGAAAGAAGCATAATCGTCGATGCCTGCCGCTGGCTTTCTCGGCATGGCTATTTCGGTACCCGCCGGGGTACCGGAGGGAACGTGTCTATCCGGGTGGATGAAGGGGTTATGGCCATTACCCCTTCATCCATCCCCTATCAGGACCTGGCAAAGGAAGATATCTGCATCGTCTCCCTGGACGGTAAGCCGGTGGAGGTAAGGGAGGGACGGAAGCCTTCCATCGAAAAGGCCCTCCATGCCCGCGTGTATCAGATTAGGTCCGAAACGAGGGCTTTAATCCACACCCATCAGACTTACGCCAGTGTCCTTTCGATCCTCAACCTTTCCATTCCGCCGCTTTTCGATGAAGTGGTCATGGAGCTGGGCGAGGTGGTCGAGGTAATCCCCTATGCCCTATCGGGAAGCGAGGCGCTCGCCTGGAAGGCGCAATCTAAGTTATCGAACGGGGCTTATGCCTATCTCCTTCAGAACCACGGTGCCCTCATTTTGGGGGAAACGATGGAGAAGGCGTTAATCAAGGCCGAACTATTGGAGAAAGTGGCCCAGGTTTACTTGCTTGCCCTCTCTACGGGAAGGCCCATCCACACCATCCCATCTTAGGAGGTAGATGCCCATGAAGGTACGAGGGTGGCAGATTGTTCTCGCGTTGACCCTTCTCCTGAACTTTTCCGTCATAGCCGAGGCCCAAGATTTTCCTCTCACCCTTGTCCACATAAACGATACTCATTCTCACCTCGAATCCGAATGGGTGACGCTAAAAGTAAAAGGCACCCCCGTTTCCATTCCGGCAGGGGGGTTTGCGCGGCTTAAAACGCTCGTAAATGAATGGCGGACGGAAGACCCTCATCTTTTGTTCCTCCATGCGGGCGATGTTGTCCAGGGTACGCTGTACTTTACCCTTTTTGATGGGAGCCTGGAGTTCAGCCTCTTGAATGACTTAAAGCCGACCTGTATGGTCATGGGGAATCACGAGTTTGACCGGGGGGTGAAGGTTCTCCCCGGTTGGATCAGAAAAAGTCGTTTTCCTTGGGTGGCATCGAATATCGATTTCTCCGGCGAGCCGGAAATTGCGGCCCTAGTAAAACCGTACTTAATAAAAAAGGTTAAAGGGGAAAAAATAGGCATCATCGGTCTTACGACGGAAAAGACGCCCTTCATGGCCCTTAATGTGGGGAAGACGGTTTTTGAAGACCCTGTAGAGACGACGCGGAAGTACGTTTCTTTACTTACCAAAATGGGGGTAAACAAGATCATTGTCCTTTCCCATTTGGGTTATGCCCGGGATTGTGAACTCGCCGCGCGGGTCACCGGCATAGATGTTATCGTGGGGGGACATAGCCATAGTTTGTTAGGGCCCGAAGAAAGTTTGTCCCCCCTGGGTCTGATGCCGGAAGGTCCTTATCCTACGGTCATCAGGGCTCCCGATGGCGAAAAGGTGTTGGTCGTTCAGGCATGGCGCTGGGCGCAGATAGTGGGAAAGCTCGAGGTCTATTTTTCACCGGAAGGAGAAGTAAAGGACTATCGGGGTTCCCTTGTTCTCCCAGCCGGGACGTCACTGAAGGAAGGGGGCAGGACCTTAAGGGCCGATGAGAACCGTTATCGTGAGTTCAAGGACATCATTTGGGGTACCGGTATCGTAAAGACGGTTAAGGAAGATCGGGAAATTTTGAAAAAGATCGCCCCCTTTGGGGCGAAGATAGAGAAGTACAAGCGAGAAACCGTAACTGAGATACCTTTTCCTCTGACAAGGGGTCTGAACCGCCCCTTGGGCAATCTCGTGGCCGATGCGATGAGGGATAAATTCCCCGGGGCCCAAATTGCCTTGTACAACAGTGGTGGGGTGCGTCGTAATCTACCGGCAGGGAAAATCTCGTTAAGTGATGTGGCGGAGGTGCTGCCTTTCGGCAACACCCTTTTCCTTCTTGACCTAACGGGTAAAGAATTGAAGGACGCCTTGGAAGGGGGAATCGCTTTTCTGATTCGAGAACGGGGTCAGAACCCCGATTTGCTGCCCTACGTTTCCGGGATGAAGATGGAGGTCGATTTTTCTGCCCCGACAGGGGAGCGAGTAAAGAGGCTCTTCGTTGAAAGGAAGGACGGCCAGTACGTTACCCTTGACTTCCAAGCTACCTATCGGGTGGTGGTTAATTCTTTCATGGCTGCCGGAGGAGATGGCTTTACTTTGCTCCGGGCGGCAAAAGGATTTCGCCAGGATACGGGTATTTACGACCGGGATGCATTGATCGAATTTCTCAAGAAGAATCGTTCTTGGGGCGGGGAGAAAGAAGAGCGGGTCAAGATTCTGAGTGCCGAAGAGAAAGGAGTGAAAGATGCCTTCGGAAGAGATAATCAAAAGCCCCCCACCCTTTTGGCCGCTTGACTTATCTCTTTTCCTTCATAGAAGTGAAAATACCAGCGAGCAATAAGTAAGCAAGGGCAACGAGGAAAGGGGTAGTCGTTTCCACCTGCCAGGGCAGATAGAGTTCCCCCGTGGGTCGGAAGGAATGGATGAAACCAAAGAGGGCAAGGGCGGCGCATATGAGGGCACAGAAGGCGGCAGGGCGTGGCCTACGATCTATAATATAGGTAAGCATGCTTCCCCAGAGAAGACCGGTGATGATGAATCCATTGCTCAGCATAACCAGAGTTTGGTGTGTAACCGTAAGGTGGAGAGGTAGATGGGCCATGTTGGCGTTGAGGGCAGTGGTGAATTGATTCATGATTATCAGGACGAGGCTTGCGACCACGGGGAGCATACTGAAGCTTACGGCTGGTAAGTGGGCCGGTGGGGAGTCCTGATACGCCTGCCGAATTATTTCAAAGCCGATGAAGATGAATATGGGGGCGATGACGGCGCGGGGAATAAGACTCACGAGGAGGGACAAAAGACCCACGAATGAACAAAGACCGATAAAGAGGGCGGTAAGGAGGGTATATAGCCAAGAAGCGCCCATCTTCTTGTAGGCGGGGTGACCAATGTAGGGTGTAGTCTGGGCCACCCCGCCAAAGAAGGGGGCAAATAGAGAAGAGAGGGCTTCTGTGAGGAGGATGTCTCGTGTTCGATAGTCGTCACCTGCCAACCTGGCACTTTCCGTGTTGTTGATGCCGCCCACGATGGTAAGGAGACCGAAGGGGATGGCAAGGGTGAGGTACTGCCAGCTTTCGGGCAAAATCGAGAGAAATTCGAAGGAAAATTTAGGGGGAGAGAAACGCAAATCCAACGTCGGTTTGGAAAACTCCGTCAGGTAGCCGGAAAAACCCAGCCCAAAGTGGAGCACCGTGCCCAGGATAACCGCTGCCAGCACCCCCGGAAAATTGCCGGGTAACCTTAGGCGGCTCATCAAGGAGGTAAAGATAAGCCCCAAAGCGACCATGCCGACCATGACTTCGTTGAACAATTCCATGAGGGGTAAAAATCCAAGGAGAAGGAGTCCAATGCCGCCCAAGGGCCCCAAGAGCCCCGCCGTAGGGATGAGGCGTTGGATCCATCCGCCGAAGAAGGAGGTGATTACTTTAACAAGGCCAATCAAAAAAAGGGTGGCCATGCCCACCTGCCAGGCCAGCTTCGCATCCCCACTGGCAGTGAAAACGGGGCCGATGACGGCGTAGGCAAGGCCAATGGTGGATGGGGTGTCGATGCCCAGTGGCATGGCGGTTACGTCCCTACGTCCCGTCATCTTCCCGAGGCGGATGGCAAGATAGGTGTAAACGAGGTCTCCCACACAGATGCCCATGGCGGTCCCCGGAATCATGTGGGTGAGGATGATGTCGGCGGGGTAGTTGAAGGTGAAAATTAAAATGGAGCTGAAAAAGACAAGAACTCCCACATTGTCGAGAAAGAGGGCGAAAAAGGCCGTCACCTCTCCCCATGATTCATAAGTTTTTATGTTCTTTTTTCCCATCATGACGCCCCCAATCGAAAGTAGGTAGTGTCTGTTTTCGTTTTGTGTTAAAGAATTCTCACCCTTCATTTACCATTGAACCGCAAGGAGAGGCAAAATGATTGACGAATCAAAATTGGAGAGTCGGGTTCTTCATCTAGTGAGGCCGGAAGATTTGAATCATCACGGGACTTTATTTGCGGGCCAGATGGCCAAGTGGTGCATCGAAGCGGGCCTCATGGCCGTGGCCCGCCTAATCGGTAAGCCGGAGGACGTGGTGTGTGTGAAATTCGACCGCATGATTTTCAAGAAACCCGTAAGGAATGGCGAACTTATCGAGATAAAAACCAGGATCTCCCAAGTGGGGGTCTCAAGTATCACGGTTTTTAATGAGGTGTTCCGCGCCGGTGATGAAGTTCCCATTATTACGAACTCCGCCACTTACGTGACGGTGGATGAGCATAATAAACCCTACCCCCACGGCTTAAAACTGCCCCCTCATTATGTAGAAAAGAACCGCGATATTTGTGTTCAGGTAAGCAAAGGTGATTGAGGTCAGGTAGACGAAAATCTATGGCTATGACGACGGTCTATGTCATTAAAAAAGTTAATAATCCGAAATTTCCCTATCGCCTTACGATTAGGAGGGGAGAAAAAACCCTCCTGGCATTGATGGTTCAGGATAGGTGGCCGGGACAAAAAGGCAATATTTTTTGCATCAGAGAAGAGGGTAGGAAGCTCGAACCGCCCGAAGAGGAGCTCGAACGGGTGCCGGTTTTGGCCATCCATCGGTATGGCCAAAGACTTTCCATCGTGCTCGACCGGGCGAAAAACAAGCGGTGTGATTTTCTGTTTCTCACGAAGAGGTACAAGACGAAAGAAGGTGAATACGAGCAGATATTTTGGAGGACTCAAAAGGCCTTAACGGAAAGGAAAACGAGATTTAAGCTTACCACTTACCACCTGGGGACATTAAACATCGTCGTTGATTCAGCGGAAAAATATGCGTGGCGATTTCCCGGTGCGATTATAGAGAAAATGCAACTTCCGGTGGGAGATTATGCACTAAAGCATAAAAGTGGCATCATAGCCGTAATAGAGAGAAAAACTTTTGATAATTTGCTCGCCGAGTTCGGAAGAATGGCTGTTTTCCATCAGCAACTGGGCGAGTTGTCAACCTATAAGCATGCGGCCGTGGTTATCGAGGCCAATTATTCAGACTTTTTGAATCCGACAAAATTGAGATTTTATAAGCCATCTTTTGCCGTCAAGGCCATAGGAGAAATCTATGCGTTGCATCCCGGGCTCACGGTATTTTTCGCCGGCAATAGAAAATTGGCGAACGAATGGGCACATCGTTTTTTTGAGGCCGTAGATGCCCATGAGATGGACAAACCGAATGAAAAGGTGGCGGAAGTGGTGGCGGAATATGGCCTTCCAGCCGCATCGAAGGGTGGAACTTATATGGAGATGAAAGAAAAGATATTTTCTCTTTTGCCTCGAGAGTTTACATTCCTTCACGTCAAAGGAAAGTTCCCCCATGTGTCTGAAACGAGGATAAGAAAGGTGTTGGGCGAACTCGAGGAGGAGGGGGTTCTGAAGAGACAGCGCCGGGGCCGACAAAATATTTGGCAAGTGAAAGGCTTAAATTAGTTCTGATCGAGAAAATCCTTGACCATCTAATGGATAAGGTAGATTGATGGGATGGGAGGGGGATCTGCCATGTCGAGAGGGCAATCGGCGATTTTTTTCACGTCAAAGAGGAAACGGAAATTGAGGCCATCCGGCAGGAAAATCCCCGGCGGGTAGGGAAAATCATACGAAAGGAGGGACGTTTTATGAGAAGGTTTTGGCTTTGGTTAGGTTTGATGGCGTTTGCCATGGGAGGGGTAATTTACTTGCCATCATCTTCGGATGCCGCCAGAGAACCAAAGGGTAATCCCATCGTTATTGGCTATGTGGGCAATGTGGCGTCTCCCGGTACGAAACCATGTATGGACATCCAAAAAATGGCGGTAGACGAGATAAACGGAGCGGGGGGCATCCTTGGCCGACCCATTAAGTACGTAGTCATGGACGGGAAGGGTGATACTTCCCTTACGGTCGAGGCTTTGAGAAAGCTGATCATAGACGACAAGGCGATTTACGTTTCCATCGAAGGTCGGACGGAGATTTGTCTTGCCGCCCAGGAGGCCTCGGGGATGCTCTTCAAGGAGTACCCGCACATCCTCCAGTTCAACGGTCCCGCGGGATCGGAGCTCACGGCCCGCATTTTAGATCATGCGCCAAAGTATGATCATTGTTTCCGTGATTGGCAGCCAGAGGCGGCATACTGGTCCCACATGAGGCATTATTTCGATTACTTTCAGAGAATCATGAAGGCCAAAAGGCTTGCCATCCTGTGGGAGGATCTGGCCTGGACGATGGAATTCCGCAAAGGAATACCCGCCATGAATTTGCCACCTTGGGAAGAGCTCGCCCAGAAGAGCGGTATGCAGGTCGTCTACAGCAAGCCGGTGAAACCCCGCGGCACACTTTATTTCCCTATCCTTCAGCAGATTGCCGCCGCCAAGGCCGACATAATCTTTTACATGAGTTCCTGGTTTACCGATACGGAATCCTTTGCCAAGCAATGGTCTGATTCGGCGGCCAAGGATCTCGCCGTGCATCTCGACGGTGGCGTGGCTATGACCCAGGATTTCTGGCGCATGACGGGAGGAAAGGCACTGGGTATTGTTACGCCCTTCACCGACCTTTACAATGTACCTCTGACGCGCGTAACGGTGCCCCTCGTGAAAAAGGCTCGAGAGAGGAATATTCCCATGCAGCTCCACGTGCATCTGGCCTACGCGGATATCTACCATCTCAAAAATGCCGTGGAAAAGGCAAAAGGTACGTCTGACATTCAAAAACTCATAAAGGGGATGGAGACGGCCGAAACGGTGTGGTCAATGGGGAAGATGAAGTACCAGACCGAAAAAGTCAAACCCTTCTTTCACTCAACAATCATGGTGGATCCGAAAAATCCATACCGGACGATACCAGGGCACTTCCAGATTCTGCAGGCTCAATTCCAAAAAGATGGGGACATAGCTTACGTTGCGAGCTATAGCGCAGAAGACGAAAAATTGGTGGCGAAGTTTATCCAGCCGGAAAAATACAAATCGCCGGGAGAACTGAGAAGGTAAGAATAAAAAGGGGCCGCGACCGTTTTAAATAATCGGGCGCGGCCCTTTTGTTTTTTCTTCTGGACGTATGACTAAAGGTTGAGGTATAAGAAAACATAACCCTATACCAAATTTGGCATCCGTCTTGCGTTAACCGGTTTCCTTTGAAGCGGCTCCCGTCGAGCATCGCAACCCTTTCGTACCTCCTCCTGGGCGACGGTTGGGGGTTTTTGTGCGCGGCGTAAGGGAGTAATTCACTAAACTCACCAAACCAGAAAAAGGAGGTCAGCCATGGACAGCGTTTACAAGGTAATAGAAATCATTGGCTCAAGCAAGACATCTTGGGAAGAAGCTGCCAAAAATGCCGTAGAAATCGCATCAAAAAGTCTGAAAGAACTTCGGGTGGCGGAAGTAAAAGAGCTGGATATGAGAATCGAAGAGGGAAAGGTCGTCGAATTTCGAGTAAAGTTAACCGTATCTTTCAAGTACTTGCCTGAATAACTTGCCTCGTCCGTTAAACGGTGTCTCTCTTTCCCCGGCCGGAAAGAGCTCCCCGGCCGGGGAAAGATGCCCCTATGTTTTCACTATCAGGTGTAATTTTTTTGACAGGGAACATCACAATATCCCATCTGCTTGAAATCTAAGGTCCTTTATTCGTCGGAAAATCAAGGTATATTTTTTGCTTAATTGTTTTCTCGGTTTCAAATCGAAATCTCATGGGGAAAAATGAGAAAGAAACGGTTATCATCATCTCTTAGTGCGTCTCGCTCGATGGAGCAGAGTTTTATTCGTTACTTCCTTTGCGCTTCCCTCATCCCCTTGGCCGCCATCATTTTATACATCGTCATAGGCAGTGTGTACACCAGCCGGGTAATCCAGGGTTTCTTTTCCGAAGCAGCGGTAGAATTCTCGCGGGAGGCGGAAAAGAGCCTTCAGCAATTAGGGGAAGAGTACATTAGGACTAAGGCAAGGGATGTGGCAAGACAGGCGGAGATCTACTTTTCTTCCCATCCCCATTACGATTTTAACCGGATGCGCAAGGATCCGGGATTTATGTCTTTTGCCCTTCAGAAGGTGGGAGAGACGGGGTATACGTCCATGTATGAGGCGCAAACATGGATTTTTCGTATCCACCCCAATCAAACCCTGGTCGACAAGGACGTCTCCTTCCTGGCCAAAGAACTACCTACTTGGTGGCATCTCGTCTATAACACCAAAGACGGAAAAGAGGTGGCAGGTTACTATGACTGGCGCGACCCGGACGGAACCATTCGTAAGAAATTTATGGCTATTACCCCGTCCCGGGTGAAGGTGAAGGGCCGTATCATTATGGTGGCGGCCACCACGTATATCGATGAATTTTCCGCTCCCGTAAGAGCGATGCATGAGAAATCTCGGGTTTTGGCAGAGCGCTTAAGAACGTACCAAAGGGAGATGCTTATCTATTTTCTCGCTGTAACGGGATTGTTTTTTCTTACTATTTTGGCCCTCGCCTTTTTGTGGGGGAAACGTATCGCTCAGGGATACATTAAGCCCATTGTGAACCTGTCGGAGACGGCGAAGAAACTCGGCGGAGGAAACTGGGATGCCCCGCTGGATATGGAGTCCCTCAAGCGGCCTGACGAAGTAGGGGTCATGGCCAGGTCTTTCCATCTGATGGCTTCAAGTCTGCAGGAGGCCTTCGCGGAGCTTGCGGAAAATATGGGGCGCCTCCGTAAGACTCAGGAAGCCTTGAAAAAGAGCGAAGTTCACTACCGCAGCTTCTTTGATGGGGTACCCGTCGGGATCTTCCGTTCTACCCCGGAAGGAAAATTTCTTGACGTAAATCCCGCGCTGGTAAAGTTACTGGGTTTCCCGGACCGCGAAACCCTTTTAGCTACACCGGTTATTGACCTTTACGTTGATCCCCGGAAAAGAGAGGAATGGACGACCTTTCTCGAAAGCAGCCGTCTGGGTAGGGCGGGAGAATTGTTACTGAAACGTTACGACGGTCGGCACATCTGGGTGGAGGTAACGGCCCGCGCTGTCTTCGGTGAAGGAGAGCGCGTCGAATATTACGAGGGATCCATCATGGATGTGACGGAAAGGCATGAATTCCTGGCGGCTTTACAAAAAAGCCAAGATCGTTTTCGCTCCCTTTACGAGGAGTCCCGCCGGGCCCAGGAAGTCTACCGCTCCCTCATTAATTCTTCTGCTGATGCAATTGTAATGGCAAATTTAGAGGGGGAAGTTACCTATGTAAGCCCCATGTTTACGAAGATGTTCGGCTGGGAAGAAAGAGAAATACGAAATGGAAAACTACCCATCATAGCGGACGAGGAGAGGGAGGCGCACGAAATTTCATTCTTAGAATTGGTCCAGACGGGAGAGCCCATCCAGGGGCTCGAAAGTAAAGGCAAAACGAAAGACGGTCGCCTAATAGATATCAGTTTGAGTTTGTCCCGCTATGCCGATCATGAAGGCAAGCCGGCCGGGGTATTGATGATCGTTCGTGATATCTCGGAAGCAAAGGCATTGAAGAGGCATCTCGAACAAATAGAAAAGCTCGAGGCCCTGGCTACGCTCGCAGGTGGAATTGCCCATGATTTTAACAATCTGCTCATGGTAATGGGGGGTATCGTTTCTCTGCTTCTCCATGAGACACCACCCCATAATCCCCAATATAAGCTCTTTTCCGAAATCGAAAATCAAATTCAGCGCGGTTCTCGCTTGACTCGCCAGCTGCTCGGCTATGCCCGCCGAGGTAAGTACGAGGTAAAACCGGTGCAAATAAACGATCTATTGAGGGAAACGGCCGAAACCCTGCAGCGCACACGCAAAGACATCCGGTTCCAATGTTACCTTTCAAGCGATTTGCCTTGGGTGGAAGCAGATCCGAGTCAGATGAACCAGGTCTTCATGAACCTGCTCTTGAATGCGGCCGATGCGATGCCCGAGGGGGGTACCATTACCCTAGAAACGGACGTCGTGACGGAGCAAGCTTTGCCTTCCTCGGCTTCGAATGTAAGGCCAGGAAATTATGTACGGGTGATGGTGGCCGATACCGGACACGGAATGGATGCCAAGACCCTGGATAGAATCTTCGAGCCCTTCTTTACCACCAAGCC
>DAORXN010000027.1:17433-21971 GCA_035358955.1 Syntrophales bacterium
AATGCTTGAGAAGGGGGGCTGCTCCTTCATCCAGAAGCCTTTTCGCTTAGACGAATTGAGCGAGCGCCTAAGCGCCCTCTTTGCCCAGAGCTGACGGCTTTTTAATGTTAAGGGAAGCGGGGCCGCCCAAAGCAGCCCCGCTTATTCGTTTTAAAAAGCGAAATGGGTAGCTTGACTAGCCACGACGATCCAAGTTATGAGAATGGCGGCCAGAAAACTGCCCGCATAGATATGGCCCGTGCGGCGGAAGAAGTAAGTCATAACGAGCGCCGCTATTATGAAGAGGGGGAAGAACTGGAACATAACGATAAACCACAGGGCCGCCTGGGGAATGGCCAGGGAACCACCGCCAAACAGGGGCAGATACTGAAAGAGCTCGAAAATGACGTATCCGATGATGAGGAGGACGACATTAATGACCATCTCCTGCCAGGGGCGCCAGGTATCTTTTCTCAACTGCCCATGAAGGATGAGCCCCAAGATCAGGAAGAAGGCCATAAAAGGTATGATGTAGGAAAGGAAGATTCTCAAATGCAGGCTGGTCATGGGTTTGACGGCAAAAACCCAGAGGCGGTAATCCGTCTTAAATAGGAAGTTCGATATAGCGAGGGTGACGTAGGCGCCAAAGGCAATAACGATGGCCAGAAGCAGGGATTTGAATATCTTTCTCCATGTCTCTCCTCCGGACTGCCATCGTGCGCCGTAGGCCACGAAATTGCCCCCCTTCGTTCTGTTGAGGAGGAAGTGCCAGAGCAGAAAAAGGATGATGGAAACGGCCGCCGAGGCCAGGGCCCAGTACATGATAATCGTGGTGACGTTTTGCGGCCAGCAGGCGCTCGCCTTTATGCCCGGGGGGGCACTTAATCCGATGGCCCAGAGGTAAAGGGGAAGGGGAATGAAGACGAGGAGAAACGCTCCGATCCACCAGCCGAATCCTCTGAGAGATTTCGCCTCCGGTGGATTAGATTTCAGTTCCTGGAAGAAGTCGGTGGCAAGAAGCCTCTCCCCTAAGGGGAAGATGAAGAGGACCATGCCTATTAGGGCGATCAAGTTACCTAATTCTTTCCAGTACCAGACCTGATTGGACGGGGGGATGGATTTCCCTCCTTTTAAGGTCTGCTGCATCCATTCTACCGCGTATCCAATGGCCTCTCGGGAGAAATGGTCGCGGGGGTGAATGATGGGGGGCTGCATGAGCTTCCGGGCCGTACCTTCCTCTATGGAGCCATAAAGTTTGCCGGGGATTACGTTCTCCGTAGTATTGAAGAGCTTTTTTAGCTTGTCCGTTTTTACAATGTCTTTGGGGACGGCAGGCCCCCACATGAGCCAGGAAAACTCATCATAGAGGCTAAATACGAGAAGGAGATTGCGGGGAAAAGTGGGGGTTCCGTCAGGAGCACCGTAAGTACCGGTAGATGAACCCATGAGGACTATCGATTTATACCCGTCCGGATTTGCTTTCGCGGCAATGACCGAGGCCCATCCACCCATGGAATGGCCTTCTAACCCGATGTTGTCTTTATCTACAATATCCAGGGTTCTCAAGTATTTGAGTGTGTCCAATCCCCCAAAGCCGGCGGCGAAAGCCGGAGGATCACTGAATCCATGTCCAGATTGATCGGGGGCGAGGACCACGTATCCTCGTCGGGCAAACTCGATGGCAAACCCATCCTGGGTTTCCCGCGAGTTTATGTATCCGTGGGTGGCTACGATGCCGGGTGCCGGATTCTTGCTCGATACCCCGGGTGGTATGTATAGAAGGGCACTCACGAGGCGGCCATCAGAGCCAACAAAACGCACGTCCTTTATCTTTATCTTGCCGCCATCCGTCTGAATCCACCAGGCAAGAAGTCCCCCGATTAGGATGAGGATGAGGGCCCACCACATAAGACTACGGGTTTTTTGCTCGGTTCTATTTATCATACGTTTTCCCTCCCTCTTTTATTTGAATTAAGTGAGCAAAAGAACATGAATGGGTAATTCGGGAAAAAGGAGGCGATCGTGAGGCATTCTGGGGATATAAATTAATCGCCATTACTCCATCACTCCCCCTCCAGAGGATGAACTTGATGGCTTTTTCTTTAGTTCTTCAAAATGCGCTTCTTACCGATTTCCATCGCTTTCTCTTGTCTATCGCCTCATCTACGGCTTTAAAGATTACGTCCAGTGTAAGCGGCTTGGGGAAATAGTCGTCGAAGCCGGCCTCCCGGCACTCTTCGATTTCGAAGAGACCTGACCACCCCGTCATGGCGTACAGGATACTGAGGGGTCTCATTTGCCTGATGGTGCGGCATAGTTCAATGCCGTTCGTGCCGAAGAGCTTTAGATCGAGAAAGACACAGGCCAGATCTTCCTTTTCCACAATGGACAAGGCATCTTCGGCGCCTTCGGCGAGAAAGATTTCGTAAGTTCCGTTGTCCAGCGCTTCCCGCATCGTTTCTCTCACCGTCTGCTCATCGTCGACGATGAGAATCTTGTCCTTCATGGACGTAAAAGGCCCTCCTTGGAACTAAGCTGAAGAAAACGATGGCACATTTTTTAATACTTGCGTGGTTAATGTGCAAGGAAATTTTTCATTCCGGAGGTTTAAAGAGGAGGACGAACTGCTCGAAGAGCTTTTGTTCGATATGGTGGGGGACCATTTCATCTCGCATGAGCTTCAGCGCCTCGAAGGTGGAGAGGGGATCCCGATAGGGGCGACGAGAGGTAAGGGCATCAAAGACATCGGCTACGGTGCATACCTTGGCATAGGCATGGATGTCCTCCCCACGCAATCCCTTAGGGTAGCCTGTGCCGTCCATCCTTTCGTGATGTTGCATGACGATGGTCTTCGCTTCGGCGGTGGCAAAGCCCGTTTCGTGCAAAATCTTCAGACCCAATTGGGGATGACGCCTCATTTTCAGCGTTTCTTCTTCCGTTAGCGGTGCGGGCTTTTGGATTATGGCACTATCTATCTTTACTTTTCCTATATCGTGGAGGAAAAATCCCGCCCCTATTTCATGCAGGTTGTGATGCGGGGCGTTGCCAAGGGTGGACTTGGCCAGGGCGATGGCAAGAAAGCCCACGTTTACAGAGTGATTGTACGTCGTGAAATCGAAGTTAGTCATGCTGACGAGGTAGAAGGTGGTTTTGGCATCGCGCAGAATAAAATCTACTATGCCGGCCGCCACTTTCTTTAATTCCTTGATGTTGGCAGGGGATGGTTCTTCGAAGAGCTTCTGCATGATCTGCGTTGAATGCTTACGGATCAGGCACGCCTTCTTTTCTGGTTCCGCAGATTTATCCTTTAAGACATCGAAAAGGACGCTCGTATCTATGGTCGGTTCTGCTTCTCCGTTTAACCTGGTCTCTTCTTCGAGGGCCCGCATGACCTCTCCGGCCATGGCACTCCTCCTTTCATCGATCATAACTTCCATGAGACCCAAATTTTTTATCTTTTCTATTTCCGATGGAGAGGAAAGGCGGAATTCGTTTTTGAGAAAAGGATGCTCATACCAGGCGAGGTCGAGGATAACGTACATCCCGACTCTCAAGTCTGATATGGGCACCCTTTTAACCATGGCGTTGAAGTCGGTTAGCAATCAGAAGTCTTTGAATTCCTTTTCGTCGAACGGAATTACCTCCTCCGGCTTGGGTTTGGTAAACCCGGGGGCCTTTTCTTTCGCTTTCGGTGTCACCACCTTGGGAAGGGCCTTTTTGCTGGGCTTGGGTGTTTCTTCCCTTTTTACGGGAGGGGCCATTTCTTTTGGTTTTTCGATGGCCCTCCCCGCAGTCTCCGTCAATCGCTCAATTTCGCCGATAAACATCTGGATTTTCCTTGCCAGAGATTTCAACTCTTCCGCAGCGGCGGCCGATTCTTCGGCACTGGCGGCGGCCTGCTGTACCGTCTTATCCATGTGAGCAACGGCCGAGTTGATTTGGCTGATGCCGTGGGACTGTTCCTGGGAAGCGGTGGCAATTTCATCTATGAGCTGGCTTATCTTCTGAGAAATGGTCATGTTTTCCTTGAAGGCTTCCTGAGTAAGCCCCGTAAGCTCGTTTCCTTTCCTCACGGCCGTGATGGTATTTTCTATCAGAGAACTCGTGTTTCTGGCCGCTTCGGCCGACCTCATGGCGAGATTTCTCACTTCATCGGCTACGACGGCAAATCCCGCCCCCGCTTCCCCTGCTCGAGCCGCTTCCACCGCCGCATTCAGGGCAAGAAGGTTGGTTTGAAAGGCGATCTCATCGATAGTTTTGATGATTTTGCTCGTCTCCTCGCTGGATCTGGTTATTTCTTGGATGGCCGTCGCCATCTGCTCCATGTGACGGTTAACCTTCTCCACTATTTGCTGGGCTTCGGCCATCATGGCCTTCGCCTGGGCGGCATTATCGGCATTCTGCTTGGTCATGGAGGAGAGCTCCTCTAAGGAAGAAGAAGTTTCTTCCAGGGAAGATGCCTGCTGGGATGTTCCTTCGGCAAGGGACCTGCTCGCGGAGGCGACCTGACTGGAGGCTGTGGCGATCTGGTCTGCCTCTTCCCCCAGGGTGGTAATGAA
>DAORXN010000028.1:0-15119 GCA_035358955.1 Syntrophales bacterium
TTTCCCTCCTATCAGTTTTGGACGTTGGAGCGCAGCTGGAAGCATCCCGGTATCCTGACGGGCCGGCGGGAAAGAAAAGTTGCCCTTTTTTACGGCTGCTTCATGAATTTCAACCGGCCCGACGTGGGGAGAACGATCCGCAATCTGCTTTCGTACTTAGGATACGAGGTGGTTATTCCCCCGCAGACGTGCTGCGGGCTTCCGGCTCTGGGAAATTACGATGAAGAGCTTGCTTCCAGGTACGCGCAAAAGAATGTGAGATACCTGTCGCCGTACGTCGATGCGGGGTACGATATCCTCTATACCTGTACCTCCTGTGGACTGACTTTGACCCACGACTATCCCAGCCTCCTCAAAGTGGAAGGGGGAAAGAAGATAGCGGAAAACACCTACTACCTTTACGACTACCTCTTAAGCACCCTCGCCGAAAAAGATCTCGCTTCCCTCTCAGGGGCATTGAAGTTGAAGGTTGCTTATCACATCCCCTGTCATCTCAAAGCCCTGGGCATCGGGTATCCCCTCGTGGAATTGCTCCATCGCCTCCCTGATTTAGAGCTATCCATCCACGATGAGCATTGCTGCGGACTGGCGGGAAGTTACGGCTTCAAGGCGGAAAACGAAAGGACATCTCTCCTCATCGGAGAGAGGGCGGCCCAGGGAATAAAAGAAAGCCGGGCCGACGTCCTCATCTCGGATTGTGGGGCCTGCCGTATGCAGCTTAAGCACCTAACGGGTCTTGATGCCCTCGACCCCGCGGAAATCATTGCCCGGGCCCTGCTGGCCAAGGGGGTAAGACTTTCCTTCCCTCAGCTCCTTTTCCGGTCCCATCCGTCGGAAGCTTAGCCTTTATTGACAGGGGGGTAGACATGTGTTAGAGGCTTTCCCCCGTAGATGGGATAGGTAAATGGGCAGCACATCGGCCAGAATCGTAGATTGGATCACCCTTTCCCGACCGGCATTTCACACGGTCGGGGTTCTTCCTTTTTTATTGGGGACGTATCTCGCCTATCGCCTAACAGGGGTGTTTAACGGGCAGGTCCTCGCGTTGGGCGTGGGGGCGGTGATCCTCATCATGCTTTCCACCTACTGGTCGGGTGAGTATTTCGACCGGGCGGGAGATGCCATTTCCCTTCGGATGCATGAGAACAGATTTGCGGGGGGCACTCGAATCGTGCCGCAGGGGAAAATAGAGGTAAAGGCTCCTTTCGTGGCCAGCGTCGTGAGCCTTTGCCTGGCTGGTATCGTAGGCATGATTCTTCAGTTCGGATTTAAGACGGGGCCGTGGACCCTCGTACTCGGAGGGATCGGGGCCTTGGCCGGGTTTTTTTATTCGACGGAGCCGGTAAGGCTCGTGAAGCGCGGGGTGGGCGAGCTTTTCATCGCCTTCTGTTATGGCTGGCTTCCCGTGGCGGCGGCCTTCTACCTCCAGACGGCGAGATTAGATCCCATCATTCACTGGATATCTCTTCCCATCGCCGGTTCCATCTTCAACGTGATTCTCCTCAACGAATTTCCCGATTACGAAGCGGATAGGGCGACGGGGAAGAAGAATCTCCTCTTTCGCCTGGGATACGAAAAGGGGAGCGTGCTTTTCAACCTCATCAATGCCTTTACCGTTTTTACCCTTGTCCTTTCTCCTCTGGTCGGCGTGCCCGTAAAGGTGCTTGCTTTCTTCCTTCCCTTTGCCCTGTTGGCGGCCTATATTACCTGGGAGATGATGCGGGGAAGCTTCCGAGACCCCAAGAAGTTAGAGTTGCTCTGCGGGCTCAATATTGCCGTTAATCTCGGAACCTCCATTTCGTACATCTTGGCGTTTTTGTGATGACCAAGGCGTTCTTCCATCCCCCCTCCCTGCTTTTTAGACAGTTGGGAAGCGTGTGCCTCATGGGTTACTTGAATGGGTGGCGCCGGTTTCCCGGATGGCTTTTAAGGTACGGATTTAAGTCCATCCCCGTGGCAAATGGGGCGACGGGCATGGGTTGCATAGGATATCCGGGGCACCCCGTCTGGGAAGTGACGGGGGCGTGTAATCTGCGATGTATCCATTGCCATGCCACCAGTGGGCAGGCCGAGGGAGACGAACTATCCACCGAGGAAGGGAAGCGTTTAATCGACATGTTGGCGGAGGAAGACGAATTCCGGACCCTCGTCTTCACGGGGGGCGAGCCCCTGGTGCGGCCCGACATCTTTGAACTACTTGCCCACGCGAAGAAGGCGGGACTTAAGAATATCATTGCGACCAACGGAACCCTCATAGATGAGGAGATGGCGTTCAAGCTCAAGGAAAACGGGGTCGTGTGTAATGCCATAAGCCTCGATGCTGCGAGCCCCGCCATCCACGATAAGATCCGCAATCGCCCCGGGGCATTCGACCTCGCCATGAGGGCCATTGAGGCGACCAGGAAAGCGGGTATCCTCCTGCAGATCAACACGACCGCTATGGAATACAACCTGCCCGAACTGCCGAAACTCATCCAGTTGGCCGATTCCTTGGGGGCCGGGATCATGCTCATGTACCAGCTCGTGGCGGTGGGGAGGGGGGAGAAGATAGAGCGGGCAACTTTGAAAAAGTCGGCCAATAGGAATCTGAGCGAAATCATAAGAAAGGAGCAGAAATCAGCCCGAACCATCGTCGAGCCTGTGGCGGGACCGCAATACTGGCCTTACCTCCTCAGTCAAAAGGGAATAGAAAACGGTTTTTTTCTAAAGGTGGCGGGCAAGGTCTTTCACGGTTGTGCCGCCGGCCGGGGTTTTGTTTACGTCAAGGCCAACGGCGACGTATGGCCCTGTCCCTTCGTAGAGGTAAGCGGAGGAAATATACGCCACCAGAGCTTCCACGAAATCTACCATCATTCGCAGGTATTCAGAGACTTAAGGAGGCGGGAAGAAACCTTAAAGGGGCTCTGTGGGGAATGCAACTACAAGACCGTCTGCGGCGGGTGCCGGGGTAGGGCCCACGCCTATACGGGAGATTATCTGGCAGAGGACCCCCGTTGTTTTATTCGTTATAAACTTGACAACCCTTGAGTCTTAAATTAGCCTACGACTCTAAATTCTCCCGGGGCGGACAAGGGGTAGGAAAAATGATAGGGGTGCTCATAACCACGCATGCCGGCTTAGGAAGCGAGCTCATTCGGGCCGCCGAAATGATCAAGGGAGAAATGCCGGGTGTGATGCACATTTCCATTGATCAAACTTCCGGCATGGAAGAGATAAAAAACGAGATTAGTGCCGCCATCAAAAAGCTCGATGAGGGGGATGGTGTGCTTATCCTAACCGACCTTTTCGGGGGAACACCGGCCAACGTGTCGCTTTCCTTCATGAAAGAGGGGAAAGTGGAGGTGGTCACGGGTGTCAATCTACCCATGCTGCTCAAGATATCCGAGGGCCGTGACAAGATGCCCCTCAAGGAATTCGCCCGTTTCATCCGCGAATACGGGGTGAAGAACATCTACGTGGCCAGCGAAATACTGGACAAAAAGATAGGTTGATGCAAAGGCCATGGAGATAGTTCTCGTGCGCGTAGACAGCCGGCTGGTACATGGCCAGATAATAGAGGCTTGGGTCCCGCACTTGAGGGCTAACTGTATCTGTGTCGTGAACGACGAGGTGGCAAACGATTTCTTCCGGGAGACGGTAATCAGAATGGCCGTGCCCCAGGGGGTAGAAGTCCAATTCCACGGGGTGGAAGATTTTTCCAGTACCATCTCGCCGGCCAAAGATGACGACCGGAGGGCCATCGTGCTCTTTGCTTCGGTGACGGATGCGATGAGGGCATTTAGGAGTGGCTTTGAGTTTTCCCGTCTTAACCTGGGAAACGTTTACAACGAGAACTGTCGTCGGCGCCTTTCCTCTTGCGTTCAGCTGGATGAGGGGGAAGTGGCAAGCTTGAAGGAACTGCTTCGCTCACACGTGCGCATTGAGCTCCAGCGGGTGCCCAAGGAACGACCCGTGAATTTACCGGCCATCCCCGATATCATGGACGGCATGTAAAAAGGAGGGCCGTTGAGCGATATTTTGCTTCTTACCTTTGCCGGCGCCTTGGTGGGCCTCGACCATCTTTCCCTGAAGACGATGATTTCGAGGCCGATTGTGGTGGCCCCGGTGCTGGGCCTCATCTTCGGGGAAGAAAGATTAGGGCTTTTGGCCGGCGCGTGGCTTGAGCTCATGTGGATTGATAAAGTACCGATGGGGAACTACGTACCACCCGCCGCCTCCTATCTCGCCGTAATTGCCGTGGGTTCCATGATACTTGCGGGGGGAAAGGGTGAGCACGCGCACCTAACTTTCGTCCTTACCATTTTTCTGCTCCTTCCTGTGGCATATTTAGGTAAAGGGCTGGATACGTGGATCTTTACCTGCAACGAGGTTAGTGCAAGAAGGGCAGAATTAGCGGCGAAAGAAGGTAAGGAAAAGAAGGTGGAAAGAGAGCATTTGCTGGCCATTGCCCGGGGCCTCATTATCTCTACCCTTTTCATGGTCACGATGAGCATTTTGGGGGCTTTTGCCCTGCGTTTCTTGCTTAAGCATTCGGCACCCTGGGCCTTAAGGGTAGCCGATTTCGTCTTCTATTTCTTTCCCCCGGTGCTTTTGGGAGGTGCCCTTCATGGCGCCTGGGGAAGGGGGGAAGGGAAGCTGTTTATTATGGCCGGCATCTTAGGGGGGCTCGTGTGCCTTTTGGTTTATGGCCTCGATCTCTAAGAAACCCATTTCCGTCAGGATAACCCATATGAACGCATCTCACATAAGCGAGGTGAGGCGCATAGAGGAAGAGGCGGGCCTGACCGTCTGTTCCGAGCATTACTGGCTGGGTGAACTCATTTCCCGTCATTCGCGCGCCCTGGTGGCCGAATGGGAAGAGGGAGGTGAAGTGATGGGATACATTCACGCCTGGTTTCTCCAAGGTGAAATGCAGATTACGGAGATAGCGGTGAAGGGCCAGTTCAGGAAAAGAGGCATCGCCACCTTGCTTATTAAGCATTTGATTGGACAGGCGAAAGAGGAAGGTATAAAGAGGGCCTATCTGGAAGTGAGGACGGGAAACGAGGCGGCTTTGAACCTCTATCGGAAAATGGGCTTCTCCATTCAGGGAAGGCGCCCCGGATACTACCGGGAGTCGGGAGGAGAGGATGCCTTTCTCATGGTAGCCTCGATTTAAAGGCGGCGCGTGATGGGTACATTTGAGACACGGGTTCATTCGAATCGGGAGGTGGCGCCGGGGCACTACGTGTTATCCCTTGCCCTGCCCGGCGGTTACCCCGTGCCCGCACCCGGGCAGTTCGTGATGGTACGCCTGGGGGTGGGCAGCGATCCCCTTCTGAGGAGGCCCTTCAGTATCCACCAATTTCATCGGGAGAAGGAGGGTGCCCGCCTCGACATACTCTACCGCGTGGTGGGACGGGGAACGGAGATTATGAGCCGTCTGAAGAGAGATGCCGAGGTTATCACCAGCCCGCCTGGAGGCACGGGTTTTCACATACCGGTGAACATCAAACGTATCTGCCTCGTAGCCGGTGGCGTGGGGGTGGCACCCCTCGTTTATCTCGCCCAGTCTTTCTATCGGGAGAGAGGGAAGGGGGAAATCTTCAGTTACGTGGGGGCCAAAACGGAAAGGGATTTACTTTGTCTCCCGGAGCTAAAGAGGGTTTCTTCCCGTCTGACTGTAGGCACGGAAGATGGAACAGCGGGATTTGCCGGCCTCGTGACAGAGGCGCTGAAAGAAGATTTGGAGGAGGTACTAACGGATCAGACGGCCATTTATGCCTGCGGCCCCCGGGGTATGATCAGGGCCCTGGCCGCCCTCCTGAATCAGAAGCCCGTTTTTTGCCAGGTCTCCATGGAGGAAAGGATGGCCTGCGGTATCGGGGCCTGCCTGAGTTGTGTGGTGGCCTTGAAGGGCAGGGAGGGTAACATGTACTACGGCCGGGTCTGCGTCGATGGGCCCGTCATTAACATCCGCCATGTCATATTTGAGGAGGAGAGATGAAATCTCTTCCCGATTTGAGCGTTGAGCTCGCCGGACTTACGCTAAAGAACCCCGTCATGACCGCCTCTGGAACTTTCGGCTACGGGGAAGAATATGCGGATTATATAGACTTAAGCAAAATAGGGGCAATTGTGGTGAAGGGGCTATCCCTCGAGCCCAGGCCGGGGAATCCGCCGCCTCGGATCGTTGAGACGGCTTCCGGCTTGCTCAATACCATTGGTTTACAGAATATTGGGGTCAAGGTGTTCGTGAAGGAGAAGCTCCCCCGCTTGAGAAGGTTCGAGGTACCCATCATTGCCAACGTTTACGGAGAGACGGTGGAGGAGTATCGGGAAGTTTCGGAAATCCTGACGGAAAGTGGTGGCTGCGCGGCGCTGGAGATCAATATCTCGTGCCCGAACGTAAAGAAAGGGGGGCTCTCGTTTGGCCTCGACCCCGACGCGGCGGCCGAAGTCACAAGAGAGGTGAAGAGGGTTACCGACCTGCCGGTGGTGGTGAAGCTTTCCCCCCAGGTGATGAATATAAGTGAGATGGCAAGGGCGGTCGAGGCCGCCGGGGCCGACGCCATCTCCCTCATCAACACCATTTTAGGCATGGCCGTGGATATCCATACGCGGAGGTCGCGGCTCTCTCGGGTGATGGGGGGCCTTTCCGGGCCCGCCATCAAGCCCATTGCCCTGCGCCTGGTCTGGGAAGCCGTGAGGGCCGTTTCCATTCCCGTAATCGGTATCGGCGGCATTGCGACCGCCCAAGATGCGATCGAATTTCTGATCGTGGGGGCGAGGGCGGTCCAGGTAGGTACGGCCAATTTCGTCGATCCCCAGGCGATAGAAAAGATAATCGAGGGCCTTCGCGGCTACCTTGCACAGAAGGGTCTGGGAAGCGTCAAGGATATAATCGGGACCTTTGAAGGGGAATAGGTGGAGCAATGGGCTATGGAGAAGAGATTGTACGGGGTGTTTACATCGTAGGCGGGCCGGGCATTTCCCATGTGGATGATGCCGCCTGTTATGTGGTGGAAAGTGCCGGGACACTCGCCATGATCGATACGGGGGCCGGTGGACGCACGGCACTCATCGTGCGCAACATGGAAGGGCTCGGCCTTGATCCAGGAAAACTAACTTGGATTGTCCTCACCCACTGCCATATCGATCATATCGGGGGTGCCCCTTACCTGAGGGAGAAATACGGGGCCCGCATCGCCATGCACGAACTGGACGCGCCGCCGGTGGAGCAGGCAGATGTAGCGAAAACGGCGGCTTCCTGGTACGGACGCCGTCTTTCACCCCTAAAGGTGGACGTGAAATTCTCCGGCCCCGAAGAAACGATCAAAGTGGGGGAAGATGTTTTGCACATCCTGCACACGCCGGGCCACACACCGGGTTCCATCGCCTGTTACCTGGATCGGGATGGGCGGAGGGTCGTCTTCGGCCAGGACATCCACGGTCCCTTTCTTTCCGCCTTTGGCTCCGATTTGGAGGCCTGGCGGGCATCCATGAACCGCCTGCTTAAGCTGAATATGGATATCCTCTGCGAAGGGCATTTCGGCATTTTTCAACCCCGGGAGAGGGCGGAAGGCTACATTCGGAAGTATCTCGCCCAAAATGCTTAGGTCAAAACTCTATTTCGGCCAGCTTCTCCTTTAGGCGCTTGGAAGAAACGGGAAAGGCCGTTTTAATCTCCTGGGCAAAGAGAGACACCCTGTACTCTTCCAGCATCCAGCGGAATTCTTCGAGAAAGGTCCTATCGACGTCAGTTAGTTTTTTAAGCTGGGCCAGCTTTTCTTCGTAGAAGCGAATCTCTTCCCTCCTCTTCTTGTCCTTTTCGAGGTTCAAGACGCCGCGATGGGCGCGGATGGCTAGGGCTTTCAAATAACGCACCAGGTGGGGAAGGCGCTCTTCCGGATATGTTAAGAGGAAATCCGGAGGGGCGAGCCTCGAGCATTCTCTTTCGAGGTCGGCGCAAAACTGCTCGATAGCAGGGCTTTTCCCCTCCTTCTCGCGAATCCTTTCCAGGGCGCGTTTCACCTCTGCCGCCGCCTCGACTACGGGCAGGGCCATTTCCATGACTTCGTAGGCCCGGGGGATGAGCAGGCGTCTTAGTTCATCTCTCTGCCTTAAGAATTCTTCACGACTCCTTACGGGTTTGCCCAGGACGTCCCGAACGACTTTTTCGTAGAGCACGGCCTCGAGGGTGCCCGCCTTCCAGCACACCTCCCCCCACTCCTTCCATTTTCCACCCACCTTCAGGGTTTTCTTGAGTTGTTTTACGTCGTGGGGCAGGCTCAGCTCGTAAAGTCGGGCAACACCTCTTCTGTGGTTGGCCTCCGCCTCTTCAAAGGAGGAAAAGAGTCTAATGTCCACCCCGTGCTTAGATACGGTGAGGGCGGGGTATTTTACGAGGGTAATACCGGCCGGGCCCTCATGGGAAACCTTGGCGGGCAAATCATCGAAGTCCCAACTCGAAAGGCCCTCCCTTTCCCATAAACGGCTAAGTTCCCTTGCTGCCTCTGATTCTTTGCTTTCGATCACGAGCTCCCTTAGCTCCTCAATGTTCCGGCCGGTGGCAAGGGGGGAGTTCTTTTCGTCCAGGACGGTGAGGCGCACCTTCAGGTAATCGGGCAGTCTGCTTATGGGCCAGGCTTGCGCTGGTATGGAGAAACCGAAGTTTTCCTTGACGAAGCGGCTCAAGGATTGAGGGAGGGGGAGGGTATCGTTTTTCACTTTTTCGTAGGCCTGCTCCACCCATTCCGACGCGAGGGGTAGCCGGCGGCGATACTCCTTGGGTAGGCCCTTGATGAGCAGCTCGACCTTTTCTTTGAGGAGCCCGGGGATGAGCCTATCCACCAGGGAGGCCGAAATTTTGACGATGAGCGGCGCCGGAACGAAAAGGGTGGCCCCGTCTTCGGGCTCACCCGGATGGAATCGGTAGGTTAGGGGCAACATGTGATCGGAGACGGAGACGTAGTCCGGGTAGGCGGAGGAGGTATCTTCCGGGACTTCTTGGGCGAGACAGTCTTCTTCTTTCAGCATTAGAAATCCGTCTCCCCCCTTCTTTTGAATGAGTCTTTTCAACTGGGCCACGTTGGCCATCCCGGGCAGGCGCTCCGAGTAAAAGGAAAATATCGCCTCTTCGTCAACGAGGCCCCTTCTTCTCGTCTTGTGCTCGATGGCGCGCAGCCTCTCCACGAGGTCCTGGTTGTGGCGGAGGAAGCGAAAGCGGCTTTTTATCTCCCCTTTCATCAGTCCCTCACGGATGAAGATGGGGTGGGCCTCTTCGGGATGGAGGCGACTGAAGGAGACGTTTCTTCCGTGACACAGGATAAGCCCTAAGAAAGAAACCTTTTCCCGGGCTATCACGTCTTCCCGTTCCCGGTCCCAGAACGGTTCGGCATAAGTATAACGGCAGAGGCCCTTTCCCACCTCTTCCACCCATTCCGGTTCGATGTTTGCGTTGATGCGGGCGTATAGGCGCGAGGTGGCCACAAGCTCCGCGGACACGACCCATTTCCCTCCCCCCTTGAAGAGGCCCGACCCGGGGAAAATCATAAATTCGCGGCCCCTCGTGCCACGATAGCTGTTCTTTTCGCCCTTCTCCCCGATGTGGGTGAGGTAGCCGCTCAGTATAGACTTGTGGAGGGCCGGATAGAGGTCTTCACGGGGTGCCTGAGGTAAATTCATTAGGCGGGGATCCTCGGCCAGGATGGTCTTTATTTGCTCCCTTACCTCCATCCATTCCCTCATGCGCCTAAAGGAGAGGCGTTTTTCGCGGCAGTAGCGTTTCAGTTTCGTATGAGACCGGGCGCCGCCCAAATGGGCCTCCATTTCCTTCCAGATTTTTAAGAGGGAAATGAAATCGGAAGAGGGATCGGAAAATCTCTCGGTACGGCCGTCTTTTGATACTTCTCGAGGGTCGCCGATGCCGAGAACGGAAGCGATGGTGATGATTTCCTCGGGGCAGCCCCGCCTGATGCCTTCGATTACCATCCGCGACACCCGGGGATCGAGAGGCAGGCGGGCCATTAGTTTTCCCAAGGGGGTAAGTTCGAGCCCGGCTTCGGAACTTAAGGCCCCGAGCTCTTTTAAAGTATCTATGGCGTCGGAGATGTGCTTTTTCGACGGCATATCGATGAAGGGGAAATCCGATACGTGGCCGAGCTTCAAATACATAAGCTGAAGGAGAACCCCGGCAAAATTGGACCTCAGAATTTCCGGGGTGGTAAAGATGGGCCGAGTGAGATAGTCGGCTTCGCTGTAAAGGCGGATGCAGATACCATCTGCCACGCGACCGCACCGCCCGCTTCTCTGATCGGCACTGCTTCGGGAAATGGGCCTAATGGGAAGGCCCGCCGTTTTGGTGCGGGCGTTGTACCAAGATAGGCGGGCGAGTCCCGAGTCGATGACGTAGCGAATACCGGGAATGGTGAGGGAAGTTTCGGCGACATTGGTGGCGCAGATGACCTTTGGCCGGGCAGAGGAAGCAAAGATGCGCCTTTGTTCCGACATGGGGAGGCGGGCAAAGAGGGGAAGGACAACGGCCTCGTCTTTCCAGCGGTTCTTTAGGATCTCACAGGTCTCTCTTATGTCCTGCTCTGTGGGGAGGAAGATGAGACTGTCGGCAGGTCGGGCCTGGGAAAATAGGAAATCCAGGGCTTCGATGGCGCCTTCGATATAAGTGTAGTCTCCCGTTTCTTCGAGTTCCGGGTCTAAAGGTCGCCAGATGATTTCCACCGGGTAGAGCCTTCCGCTTACCTCGATGATGGGTGCCCCCCCGAAGGCGCGGGAGAATTTCTCCGTGTCGATGGTGGCCGAGGTAATGATCATTTTGAGGTCGGGCCTTTGGGGGAGGATGGACCTGAGATAGCCCAGGACGAAGTCAATATTGATACTCCTTTCGTGGGCCTCGTCTACGATGATGGTATCGTATTTTTTGAGGAGCCGATCGGAAGCCAGTTCCGTGAGGAGGATGCCGTCCGTCATGATTTTGATTTTCGATTGGGGGCCTGCCTTTTCGGCAAAGCGGATCTTATAGGCCACGGTGTGACCTACTTCTTCACCCAACTCCTCGGCGATCCGATAGGCCACCGAGACCGCGGCAACCCTCCGGGGTTGAGTGCAACCGATGAGACCGTTTATGCCCCGGCCCGCTTCCAGACACATCTTGGGCAGCTGGGTCGTTTTACCCGAACCCGTCTCCCCCGTGATGATGACCACCTGAGAGTCTCGGATGGCACTTACGATCTCATCTTTCCGGGAGAAAATGGGAAGGCTTTCATTGTACTTTATAGAAATCCTCGAAGGCACGCAAATCATGGGTTTTCATATTTCACAGGCACGTAAGGCTTGTCAATAATTGACAAAACACCCCTCTCGCTGACATAATATTTCAATCATCCGAGGGAGGGAATTTTTCGTGCCTGGCCTCATTCTCCATCTAAATTTTCACGAACCTATGCGTCTGCATCCGGAAGGAGATAGGTTTCTGTGGGAAGAACTAAACCGGGACATTTTCCTTAACCGGGCGGAGAGCATTTATCTGCCGCTCATAAAAATCCTCGCGCAAGAGGTGGAAGAGAATCCGGCGTTTTGTTTTTCCGTGGGGATTTCGGGCACGTTTTTGGAACAGGCAGAGGCATACCACCCACCGGTCATAGCCTCTCTCAAAGAACTCCATCTCTTGGCGGAGAAGCGAAAACAGGTAGAGTTCGTAGCCGAGACCTATTATCACTCTTTTTCCGGACTTTTTACCGACCCCGAAAAACACGAATTCCGGGATCAGGTGGCCCTGCACCGGGAAACGATGAGAAGGGTTTTCAACGCCTTGCCCGTTACCTTTGCCCATCCGGGTCGCATGCTCACGGACGAATTGATCCGCACGGTGGGGGACATGGGCTTTAAGGTCATCTTGGGTGGGGAAAATCAAGGGCAGATGGGATTGTACAGGGCCAAGGAAGGCCAGTTATTCATTTTGCCCGTTTTCATGCCCGAGAAGAAGACAAGCCCTGCCGACCAGGTAAACGAGGTATTGTCTTGCCTGGCGGCAAAGGGTACCGAAGGACTGCTCTGGTGGCACGATATCGGCGGAGGGGGGATTTCATTCGATTTCCTCGGCGCACTTTTTTCCCGATTACGCCAAAGTCAGGAGATCTCTTTACGGACACCGATAGAAATACCGGAGCGTTTTGACTTTTCGTCTTGTCCGGAATGGGAAATAGGGGCCTTCGATTTAAAGGAAGCATTTCCCGATGGGGCGCAGCTTGCCCTCTTCCGGGAAATCGAGGCCATGGAACAGGACGCGAAGAGGGCTGGAAGGGACCTCCTTGGCCGATGGCGCTACCTCACCACCTCGGATCACCTTTCATACATAACCGATTTCACCCGTGACGACCATCCGTACGAAAAATCCGGCACTCAGGCTGCCTATGTGCTGACAAAGAAGGTGGACGGCTTGAGGATGGCCCTTATCCGTTTTGAAATCCTGAAGAGGGCGGAAAGAACGGCCATTCTCATGATTTCTCCGGAAACGGGCCGCTTGCCGGAAGGCATGGGCAGGCTGGCCCGCTTCATTTCCGGGAAGAGCGGAGGGCAGGGGGAGGTGGTGGCGGCCCTCTGCGAGGGATTATTGGCCAGAGGTATCGATGTGCACCTGGCCACGCTCAATCTAAAAAAGAGGTTTCAGAGGGAAAGCCAGATCGGGGAAAAGGAATGGAAGGCCATTAGGTACAATATCCCGCCGGGGCGCATCCACTTGGTAAGTTCGGCCGTTTTTGCCGACAAGATGCATGCCTACGAGGGAGATCCGGTGCCGACAGCGGCTGAATTTCAGCGCCAGATAGTGAATTACGTGATTAAAGACGTGCGCGCCCGTCACGAGGGAAGGCTCATCGTCCACTCTCACGACTGGATGGCCGGCGGTGTCATTACAGCCTATGCCAGGGCCACGGATCTGCCCGTTCTGCACACGGTTCACAACGTATTTACCGCCCATATTCCCCTTCCCATACTGGAGGGCATCGATATAAACCAAATCTACGAGAGGCTTTTTCTCACCATCGAGGGGGGGCGGCTCTGCATGGATGCCCAGGCGACGGCCATAAAAAATGCCTCTCTCATCAATTTCGTGGGCGAAAGGTTTCTCGAAGAGATCGTGAGCGACTATTTCTGGGATCGACCCATCATCCCTCCCAGTGTGAGGCAGGAGATAAAAGTCAAGTATTACAACGATGCCGTGCGGGTCATCATCAACGCCCCAAGCCCCTCTCTCTATCCGGAAAATTGTGAGTACCTGGCACGAAGGTTCGGACCGGCGGATGATATTCTAGTCGCCAAGAGGGAAAATCTCGTGGCCTTCCAGCGCAGGACAGGCCTTATGGAAAACCCCGACGCTATTTTATTTTTCTGGCCATCGCGTCTCGATCCCGCCCAGAAGGGAGTGGAACTCCTCGAAGCCATTGCCCAACCTTTCTGTGATGCCCATCCGGAAGTGCAGATTGCCATCGTCGCGGATGGGGTAGGAAACGACCGTTACCACCAAGAGATCTTGGGACGCATCGCCTGGGCTTCCGGAGGGAAAATAGCCTACTACCCATTCTCCGAGGACCTTTCCATGTTGGGCTACGGGGCGGCCAGTGATGTATTCGGCGCCTCCCTCTATGAGCCGTGCGGGCAGATCGACCAGGTGGCAAATCTATTCGGGGCCACGGCAACCAATAGGGACACCGGGGGCTATCATGACAAGATAACGGAATTACAGTTGAAAATAGACGGGGCACCTAAGGATATGGGAAACGGTTTTCTCTTTCGTGACTACGATGCCGGTGGCCTCTGGTATGGTTTGGAAAAGGCCTTCAACTTCCACCGCCGCCCACCGGAGGTGAGGGAGCCGCAGTT
Source organism: Syntrophales bacterium (assembly GCA_035358955.1). Taxonomy (GTDB): domain Bacteria; phylum Desulfobacterota; class Syntrophia; order Syntrophales; family UBA8958; genus JAOAFE01. Next base: position 13,876 of record DAORXN010000028.1, read on the forward strand.
AAGAAGGATCATGCAAGAGGCTAGGGCTCGCTATGATGTAAGTAACATGATCGCGGCCTACATCCGCGTTTATGAATGGCTGAACGGTGATAAACCGCTAATCTAAAGAAGAGGTGGAGAAGATGAAGAAAGTAGGTTTCATAGGTACAGGCATCATGGGTAAGCCCATGGCAGCAAACCTCTTAAAGGGGGGATTCGAGGTCACTGTGTGGAACCGGTCGGCCGAGAAGTGCAAAGAGCTTTTGGCGTTAGGGGCCAAATGGGGCCCCTCGCCTAAGGCCGTAACGGAAAGTTGTGAGGTGACTTTTGCCATGCTGGCCGACCCTATCGCGAGCCGGGAGGTTTGCTTCGGCCCGGAAGGGGTACTGGCCGGTATAGGAGGTGGGCGCGGATACGTGGACATGTCAACCGTTGACCCCCAAACGGCAAGGGAAATAGGCAAGGCGGTTACCGAGGCGGGGGGTAGGTTCCTCGAGGCCCCCGTTTCGGGAAGCAGAAAGCCGGCCGAAGAGGGGACCCTCATCATCATGGCGGCGGGAGACCGCTCTCTCTACGATGAGGTAGAGAAGGCCTTCGCTTGCCTGGGGAAAATGACCCTTTACCTGGGGGAGGTGGGAAGGGGGACCCAGATGAAGCTCTGTGTGAACATGATCATGGGTCAGATGATGGCGGCTTTTTGCGAAGGCCTCGCCCTGGCTAATCGGGTGGGCTTGGATTTAAAGGATGTGCTAAACGTGCTCGACGCGGGCGCCATGGCGAATCCCATGTTCCGCCTGAAGGGTGGGCTCGTTCTTTCCGATGATTTCCCCGTTGCCTTCCCTTTGAAGCACATGCAGAAGGACTTGCGGCTTGCCCTGCTTATGGGAGACGAAACGGGGCAGGCCCTCCCCGCGGCGGCCGTGGTCAATGAACTGTTCAAGAAAGCCCGGGGGCAAGGCTTGGGCGATCTCGATTTTGCCGCTCTCTGGCGGGTGGTGAAGGATTCCCCAGCGTCGTAAACCCGGCCATGGCCGTTTTCCTATAAATCGACGAGGGAACGGATGTGCCCCCCACTTCTATTTTCTTTCCGAGGGGGCATCTATTTCAATGGTTTTCTCTTCCCCCGCTGGGAGGAGAAGGTGCCAGGTTAAGTACCCATCGTTGATTGAATCCGGGGCGGGGCGGGCGGCGACATCCTGGGGGCGGGAAAAGGGGGCCTCGATGATGAGCGAAACGGGGTAGCCCTTTCCGTTGAGGGCTTTTAT
>DAORXN010000029.1:0-4787 GCA_035358955.1 Syntrophales bacterium
CTCCTATTACATTGCTTTCAGTCCTTTTTCCTTCTTGGAAGTAGACGGGCGGTTCACGGAAATCATGGGGGTCCCGGTAAATCCCTCGGATCCCAAATGGCAAGGCTACGGCAACTACAAAGACAAGGTCTTCGGTGTAAAACTTCAATTACTCCGGGAAAGTAAATACCTCCCTGCCCTCGCCCTGGGTATCCAAGACCCGCAAGGCACACGCCTCGCTGCTTCCCAGTATATCGTGGCAAGCAAGCAGCTCTACCCCTTCGATTTTACCCTCGGCTTTGGTAACGGTCGTTACGGGAAACGCCCCCTCCCCTCTTCCGACGAATCATTCCGGGTAGAGATCTTCCAGGACAACGCCTCCTGGCGCTCGGACGGTAACTTCTTCGGCGGCATCCAATTCGCCCTGACGGACAAGTTATTCCTCATGGCGGAGTACAGCCCCATCAAATACGAAAACCTACCCGGCGCGTACAAAACCAATCCCGCTTCCTCCCCCTTCAACTTCGGTCTGAGATGGCGCCCATGGAAGTGGGTGGAGACCGATTTGTCGTATCAGAGGGGTAACCAATTGGGCATTAACCTCTCATTCTCCCTGGATCTGATCGAACCGTTCATTCCCCTCTACGACCAGCCTTACCGGGAAAAGAAGGAACTGCGACCTTCTCCCCTCGAGACCCGGATATCCACTGCCTTGGAGACCCTGGGCTTCTCCAATATTTGCCTTTCCATTAGAACCCCGGATATCGAAATTGAGGCCCAAAACGATCGATTCTACTACCATCCCCGTGCTCTCGGTATGGCCCTAAAAGCCATCGCCGACATTATCGGAGACAAAAAGGAATTTGCTTCCGGGGAAATAAAATTCACCTTTACCAGAAACCGGGTCCCCATCTTCTCCTTCCGCACCCGCCTACTCGACGTGGTAGAATTTTATCGGGAAGCATTCACCCTGCGTGAATACCTCTCCCTCGTCAAATGGGATAACGAAGCGCGAGAAAACCTCAAAGGGCCGCTTCAGGTGCGCAACTGGTGGAACTGGGGTCTGAGGCCCTCTTTTCAAACCTTCCTCAACGATCCCTCGGGCTTCTTCAAGTATCGCCTAGGCGCCGCCGCCTGGCTATCCTTTACCCCCTGGCGAGGAGGTTCTTTCGTTACAGGCATAGAGGGCTACATCTCCAACACCATTTCCTCTACCAATTCCCCTTCTTCCCAACCTGTGCGCAGCGATGCCTGGCTATACCTGAATAAAAACGCCAACTTAAATCTCCTCATGTATGAACACATAGAAAAATTGCCCTATCAGACATTCTTTCGTTTGGCAGGAGGCATGCTCGAGATACAGTACGGGGGCCTCGATGCAGAAATCGCTCGGCCCTTTTTCGGGGGGCGTCTCCTCCTTGGCCTCAGCGGAAGTATGGTCAAGAAACGAGAGGTCGACGAAGCAATCAAGTTCAAGGAAGACGACTGGCAGGATTACTATAAGACCGCTTTTCTCAACGCCCGCCTCAACATTCCCACCCTGGAGGCTTACATCGATATTAAGTCCGGTCGTTTCCTGGCGGGCGACAAGGGTACCCGCATCCAGGTTTCGAAATTCTTAAACGGCGTCATCCTCTCCGCCTGGTATAGCACAACGGGCACCTCCATGTTTACGGATGCTTACAACCGCGGTTACCACGACAAGGGGGTCGCCATCACCATCCCCCTCCGCATGTTTAAGGGTTCCGATTCGCGCACCACTTATTACTTTTCCTTCCAGCCCTGGACGAGGGACGTGGCGCAGGATATCTATCACTTTACCAACTTGTTTGACTACATGGGCCGCGACCTTCCGATCTATCTCGAAAAAGACGTAAAAATAAAAGGCCGAGGCCTCCAATTCTGATTGACACGTGTGGACAGTTAAGATAGAAAATGCGTTCACGTCATTAAAAGCGGGAGAAAGGAGGAAGAGAACGTAAGTGACGGATACTTACAGCCCACCCCCCACGCAGGCAGCACCCTACCCACCCCCTTATGCAGAAGACGAGATAGACTTGGTGGATCTCTGGCGGGTCATCTGGCAAAGGCGCAAGCTCATCGTATCTTTGTGCGTGATTGTCGTGGTGGCCACGGCTGTTATCTCCCTCTTCATGAAAAACATCTATCAGGCAAAGGCGGTTATAGTGCCTGTAACAGGCAAAGAGTCAGGAACCTCAGGGACACTTGCCATGCTTGCCTCGCAATTCGGGGGGCTTCCGGGCATGGTTACGCCTGGGGCTGCCTCGGCAGCGGAGATTGTGGCCCTACTCAAATCGAACATCCTGCGGGAGGAGATGGTAAAAAGGTACAATCTCCTGCCCGTTTTGTTCGAAGAAAAGTGGGACCCCGTAAGGAAAACGTGGAAAAAGGGGGGCATGAGCTTAAACCCCCTTACGTACCTCTCCCGGGCGATCAATCCTCCACCTAAAGGGGTAGCGAAGGAGCCCGGTGTGCCGGATATGTGGGATGCCCTTCGTCTTCTGGACAAGATAATCCAGATCAACAACAACGTAAAAGATAACACCATTACAATCACCGTCGATTTCCCCGACCCGGAGATGGCGAAACAAATTACGGAATATCTCCTTAGCACCTTAACCGACCACATGAGTAACGAGGCCAAGCGGGTGGCTCTCACGAACAGGAAATACCTGGAAGAGCAGCTTACCACCACCTCCGATCCCCTCATCAAGCAGAACATTTATAACCTCATCGCCCAGCAGATCCAATCGGCCATGATGGCGGAGGTCAAGGAAAACTTCGCCTTTAAGGTCATCGATCCGCCCAAGGCGCCGGACAAGAAATCGAAGCCCAAGCGGTCAGTCATGGTGACCGTTGCCTTTGTAACCTCTCTCTTTCTGGGCATTTTTCTAGCTTTCTTCCTCAACTACATAGAAAACGTAAAGTCTCGCCTGCATCAGCCGGAAAAGACAATTAAACAAATATAACCGTGAGGTTCACATGAAACGCACCATCCTAATTATCGCATCTTTTACCATTCTGACGATGTTACTGGCAGGTCTTGCCTTGGCACAAGTGCCCACCTTGACTGTCCAGAGAATCTCCGGCCTCTCTTCTGGGTCATCGCCCTCGGATCTATATCAGCGCTTAACGCCGGCGCAAAGGCAAGCCCTCGAAGAGGAGTTGAGAAAGACAGGGGGTAGGGTAACCCCCTCCACAATCGAAGCGCTCAAGAATCGCCCTGAATTCCAGGGTATTGCCCCAACGGATCTGAAACAATATCTCGATTCATACCAGCAATTAACCCCCGCTCAGAAGCAGGCCTTGACACCGGAGGCAATCGAAACCCTCAAGGCTCGGCCGGAGTTTAAAGGCGTAACGCCGGAAGAGGTGGCAAAGGGAAAAGAACTCCTGGAGTTAAAGAAAAAAGAAGCCCCGGCTATCGTTGAGGAAAAGGAAGTTTCTCTTTTCAACCGATTTCGTCAACTGGGCAAATACCAAAATATCCCCCTCGATTTGAAACCCTTCGGTTACGATTTCTTTCAGACCGCCGCCGTCCGTATCGTAACGGAAAGGGGGGATATGCCCGTTCCTCAAAAATACATCATTGGTCCCGGTGATGAGGTAAAAATACTTCTCTGGGGCCGCGTTAATGCCCAATACAATCTGGTGGTAGATAGGGACGGCAAAATCACCATTCCCCAGATTGGGCCGGTTTTTGTGGCGGGACAGACCTTTGAAGAGATGTCCAAGCAAATCATAAAGCAGGCCGAGCAGATTGTAGGAACAAACGTGGATGTTACTTTAGGCTCTCTTAAAACCATCCCCGTTTTCGTCCTCGGGGATGTAAGAAGGCCAGGTGCCTACACCATCGGCTCCTTTGCCACGATAACGGATGCCCTGCTCCTTGCCGGAGGCCCCACGGAGATAGGCTCCATGCGAAATATTCAGCTTCGCCGCAAAGGGCAGACGGTGTCGACCTTAGACCTCTATGACCTCTTCCTCAAGGGAGATAAAACAAAAGACTTGACGCTCATGGCGGGGGATGTGGTTTTCGTGCCCGTGACCGGTCCCCTGGTAGGGATCGCGGGGCACGTGAAACGTCCGGCCATTTACGAACTCAAGGACCGGCGGGATTTGATGGGACTCATTGAACTGGCCGGTGGCATCATTCCCTCTGCCTACACCCGACAGATACAGGTGGAAAGGATAGTCAAAAGCGAAAAGCAAATCGTTATTGACATAGATGACAAGAAACTCGAAAAGGCGAGCCGCTTCATGCTGGAAGACGGGGATTTAATCAAAGTCTTCCCTATCGTGGAGACGGATTACAATGTAGTCTTTTTAAACGGGAACGTCAAAAAACCGGGCAAGTACGAATACAAGCCTGGTATGAGGGTAAGAGACATAATAAGCGACGTTGCAAACGATCTACTGCCCGAAACATACCTTGAATACGCCCTGATAAAGAGGGAAAAACTGCCCACCAGGGAAACTGCCTTAATACCGGTAAATTTACAAGCCGCCCTCATCGATCGTGACGAAAAGAGCAATATCGAGCTCAATCCGCGAGACCAGATTTTCGTTTTTAGTAAGTGGTTTTTTGAAGAAAAGCCATTTGCCACCGTGGAGGGTGAAATTCGCGGAGACTGTAATGCCGACCAAGGTGCCACACCGGCAAAAAGTGCTTTAGACCCCTCCCAGGTTACTTCCGGTTTACTTTCAATAGAAACTGACCTTACCAAAAAGGGAAAATTCAATCTGGCGAGCCTGGCAAGAACTCTCTATTCAGAGATTTCCTCCGG
>DAORXN010000029.1:4887-8396 GCA_035358955.1 Syntrophales bacterium
GAAAATTCAATCTGGCGAGCCTGGCAAGAACTCTCTATTCAGAGATTTCCTCCGGGCAGAAGCCCACGGCGGCCAAACTTTTCAGTTTAAGAATGGAATTGCAGAAAGCGGGCGAAAGTGCCCACGCGGCTCAAATAATGGAGTTTGAAAATCAATCTAAGTTAGGCTGCCGTGTCAGATTGAGTGATAACACCAGGGTGCGCGATGCGATTCTCGCCGCCGGTGGACTGACCTACGAATCTTACCTCCAAAAGGCCGAAATAATTAGGAAAGACAAGTCCGGCCGGTTTCACACCGTATACTTTGACGTGGAAAAGGCCCTGACCGGAGACCCCCAACACAACCTGCTCTTGGAGAAGGAAGACCGAATTGTGATCCATTCTATCCTGGAACAAGAATACAGGAAATTTGTGAGCATTGAGGGGGATGTGGCCAAACCCGGAAACTATCAGTTTACCGAAGGCATGCGTGTAAAAGACCTCGTTTTCAAGGGCGGAAACATTCTCGAATCCGCCTATCTCGACGAAGCAGAACTGGCATCCCTCGTAGTGGACGAAAGGAGGGTAACCCGCACGGAAAAACGGGTTATCGATCTGCGAAAGGCGTTGGCGGGCGACCCGGAGCACAACGTGCCCCTGCGTCCGCACGACCGACTCCTCGTGAAGAGAATACCCGATTGGGGTGCCTTAAAGTACGTTACCCTCACGGGTGAGTTCAGGTTTCCGGGGCGATATGCTATTCAAAAGGGAGAGAGGCTTTCCTCTGTGATCGAAAGAGCAGGCGGATACCTCCCCACCGCCTACCTGCGGGGGGCCTATTTCACCCGGGAATCGGTACGCGAGCTCCAGCAGAAAAGCTTGGAGGAGATGACGAGACGCCTGGAGAGAGAACTGCTCTCCGAAGCCGCCACCAGAGTAGGGAGCGCCCTTACCCCTGAGGAAATTCAATCGAAGTCTCAGGAAATTCAATTCAAGCAGCGGCTCATCGATTTCATGAAGGGCTTGAAGGCCACAGGCCGCATGACCATCGCCCTTACCCATCTTAGGCTCCTTAAGGGTTCCATTTACGACATAGAACTTGAGGATGGGGATACCCTTTATCTGCCAAAGAAGAACAACGTGGTCAACGTGGTGGGGGCCGTCATGGCGGAAAGTTCGCATGTATACAACGACAAATGGTCCTTCATGGATTACATCAACGCCGCGGGGGGGATGGCGAGGTACGCGGATAGCGATAACATCTTTGTCCTCAAGGTAGACGGAAGCGCCCGTAAACTGGCAAAAGGCTTCCTTGACTGGAACGACCGGCGAGAGAGATGGGAACTTGCGGGTTATGGAGAAGATCCCACCAAAATCGAACCGGGGGATGTAATCGTGGTGCCGGAAAAAGTGACGACCATTGCCTGGCTGAGGGAAATACGTGACATAACCCAGATTCTTATGAACACCGCCGTAACGGCAGCGACAATTATCAAATTGTGGTAAAAAAAATGTTGACAAAGGTAAAAATCTTGATTAGAGTTTCGCCAACGTGAACAAAGAGCAAACTTTAGGAGGCTCGTGATGAGTAGGAAATCTTTTTTGCGGCGCGTGGGTATAATCGTTAGTGTGGCTTTTATAATTTCCCTCATGATTCCCACAGGCATTTTTGCCCAGGCTGCTGCAGGTACGGGAGCCGCAGGCGCAGCCGCCGGGACGGGCGCGGGTGCCGGAGCAGGAGCCGCCGGTGCTGGAACGGCCGCCGCTGCCGGGGCAGGAGCCGCTGCCGGAACGGCAGTAGTAGGCGGCGTTACGGTGGGAACCATTGCGACAGCGGCCGTGGTCGCGGCGGCCGTGGCGGTAGGTATTGCTACTTCCACCTCGAGCGGGCCTGGCGCAACGACCCACCATTAAAATTTAGGAAGACAAAGCCCTGGGGATTTAAGCCTCAGGGCTTGCGTTTTCCAATCAGTGGGTAAGATGGTGAGGGAAAAAGAATGAGAAGGGTGTGTTTTGTTTTTTCTGCCCTTCTTTTTTTATTTTTGCCTGGCTTAGCAGCTGCCCAATACACATCCGAGCAGGAAAAAATAGTTTCCACGGCAGAAAACTTGTTCCTTGCCATGAAGGCCAAAAACTACCAGGAAATCTGGCGGCTCATTACAAAGAAATCCCATGAAGAGATCTGCAGCAATGTGATCAAGGCAGCGAAGAAAAGCGGCGAAAAATTGACTTTCTCTCAGGTCGCCCAAGATTTTGCCTTAGGTGGCCCCGTGGCCCAGGCTTACTGGAACGCCTATCTCGAGGTGTTCAACCCCGATCTGGTCCTCAGGGAAAGCGCCTGGCAAATAGGTGAGATAAAAAAGAAAGAAGCCATCATTATTCTTCAGCACAAAAAGGCCGAGCACCCCGCCCGCCTCCAGTTGAAAAAAGAAGACGACACCTGGAAGGTGGGACTGGAAGAGACCTTCGGCATCCTCCGCTGGCTCACAAAATAAACATCGTTGATTTCGTCGTTTCGTCTATCTCGTCGTTTCGTTGATTTCGTTCATTTTGTCAAAAGCAGGGATAGAGCCTTTTTTCGCTATTTTTTCTCGTAGCCCTCATCCACAAGGAGCTTTTCACCTTGGGCGGCACGGCGGGCAAGGAAATCACACCTTTCGTTTTCTTCTTCGCCCGCGTGCCCTTCCACCCAAACAAACCTCACCTCGTGGAAATCGCATAAATCAAGGAGCTTAGCCCAGAGATCAGCGTTTTCCGCCCTTTTTCCCCCTCCCCTTCTCCATCCCTTTTCCCGCCATTTTTTCGCCCAGCCCTTTTCGATCGCATCCACCAGGTAACGAGAATCCGTGTGGAGGATCACTTCGCAGGGTTCCTTTAGGGCTAAAAGCGCTGCAATGGCCGCCATGAGCTCCATGCGGTTATTCGTCGTAAGCCGAAAGCCGCCGGAGAGCTCCTTCCGCACCGCATGGTAGGTGAGCACACACCCGTACCCACCGGGGCCCGGGTTCCCCAGGCAGGCCCCATCCGTGTAAATCACCACCTTTTTTCTCTTCCCATCCCTTCTTTCCACAAAAATCCCCTACCACAAACCCCTTGAAATGGCGAGGCCCCATGTGGTAGCGCCATGGCGTATTCTGAACCGGAGGGACAAAGGCAAAATGGAATTCTTTTTTCGCCCCCAGGGCATTGCCGTCATCGGCGCGACGAGAGACCACACAAAAAGCGGAAACTTCATCGTAAAAAACCTGAAAATCGGCTACGATGGACCCATTTACCCCGTCAATCCGCGCTACGATACCATTGATGACCTCCCCTGCTATCCCGATGTCGCCTCCCTACCCGACCCCGTGGACATGGCCATCATTTTCATTCCCGCCCCCGCCGTGCCTTCTGCCGTAAAGGCCTGTGCCGACCGGGGCCTTAAGGGCGTCATGATCCAATCCAGCGGCTTTGCCGAGGCCGGCCCGGAGGGGGAGCGCCTGCAGGAAGAACTCAAAAGCCTCGCCAAAGACCGGGGCATCCGCATCTGGG
>DAORXN010000029.1:8496-14157 GCA_035358955.1 Syntrophales bacterium
CGCCTGCAGGAAGAACTCAAAAGCCTCGCCAAAGACCGGGGCATCCGCATCTGGGGCCCGAACTGCATGGGTTTGGTCGATGCGGTAAACCGTTACGTCTTTTCCTTCATCGTCGCTAAGGCCTTCGAGAAGAGGCTCCTTCCCGGCGACGTTTCCCTCGTCGTCCAAAGCGGCATGCTCTCGGCGGGATTCCTCGTGGATATCATGAGCCACGGCGTCATGGGAATAAGCAAGGTTTGTTCCATCGGAAACAAGCTGGACATAGACGAGTGCGACGTTCTGCCCTACCTCATTTCCGATCCCCACACCCGCGTCATAGGCTGCTACCTCGAATCCATCATCCGCGGCCGACTCTTCATCGACCTCTGTCGCACAAGCCCGAAACCCATCGTCGTCCTCAAGGGGGGTAGGACGGCCAAAGGGGCCCAAGCCGCTTTAAGCCACACGGCCAGCCTGGCGGGAAACCACGAGATTACCCGTGGAGCCCTCACCCAGGCGGGAGCCATAGAAGTTCGTGATTTCAAGGAACTCATGGATGTATGCCGCTGTCTTGCCTCTGCCCCGCCCGTTGGCGTCATTTCACGGCCGCGCATTGCCGTCCTTACCTTTAGCGGCGGGGCTGGGATCGTGTTTGCCGACTTCATCGAGGAAATGGGCATGGCCGTCGCGGAATTAGGGGAAGGAACCAAAGAAAGAATTGGGCGCCTCTTCCCCGAATGGATGCCCGTGGGCAATCCCGTCGACCTCTTCCCCGCCCTGGAGAAGAACAGGGCCGCCGGTCTCCTCGTGGTTCACGAGGCCCTAAACGCCGTCCTCAACGACCCGGCCGTGGACGGCGTTATGATTCATCTGTTTGCCGCGAGCTTTCGGGGCCCCATCCCCTTTGAGGAGCTCGCCCGCCAGGTGAAGCAGACGGGCAAACCTGTGTGTATCTGGCTTTTAGGTGAGCGCGATGAGGTCTTCAAAATCCAGAACGAAGGGCGCATCCACGGCATACCCACGTTTGTAGAAATCGGCCGGGCCGTGGAATGCATGGCGGCCATCTTTAAAAGCGCACGACTCCGGGAGCAAGGCCGTATCGAAGCTCAAAACACGTGATTTCCGGGGGGGAAAAAATGCGAATCGGCGGGCCCCACGTCCCCGTACCGCGGCTTATGTAGAGCATGGCCCCATCCTCCAGGCGGAAAAAGCCCGCCTGACGCTTGAAATAGAGGGCCGTAATCAGGCTGAAAGGGAAAATCTGCCCCGCGTGGGTGTGCCCGGAAATCTGGAGATCGAAAAGCCCCAATTGTTTCCGGGACACGAAGGGCTGATGCTTGAGGAGAACGGTAAACTCCTGCCCCCGGGGAGGTGGATCGGTCGCCCCCTCCCGCCCTAAGTATTTGCCCATCGGGTCATCCACCCCCACCAGACAGAGACCGGCGATGGGCTTTACCGCCTCCCCGCGAAGGACACGAAAGCCTGCCTCTCGGGTAACGGCAAGGGCATGGTCGATCCCGGCAAAGAACTCGTGATTCCCCGTGACGGCATATTTTCCGTACGGGGGATTCACCTTCCGCCACCAAGCCACCGCCTGGGTAAGGCTATTCATCTGCCCGTCTACCAGATCCCCCGTCGAGACGAGCACATCGGGATTTAGGGCCTTTACCTTTTCTACGATCCTCTCCAGCCTCTTCCCTTGCACCATCAAGCCCATGTGGATATCGGATACCTGAAGCAATCTTATCGTTCCCGCTTCCTTCGGAATTCGGGGCGATTCGATAAGCACGCGCTCCACGCGTATATGCCAGGCCTCGTAATAACCGTAAAGATAAGCGCACGCGGCCACAATGAAGGGCAAAAAGAACCCGATACGCATCGAGGTTTTCCAGCCTAAAGGGGCGAGGGCGAGGCGGATGATGTCTACCAACAGGGCGGATACCACAAAGAGGAAGAGAAAACCCATCCAAGTATAACCCACATAGGCAAAAAGAGAGGCCACCGCCTCCCAGCCTCGATGCTCCGTTACTCGCACGAAAATAGGGGCCAAAATCATAAGGAATAAAAAGGCGAGGAGCAATAAATTGCCCCCCGTCGAAAGCACTACCGCCCCCCGCAGGCGGAGGTAGAAGTACCCGTGCATGACGGAGTATATCGAAAGGTAAACGAGGAGAAACAGCTTCATATGCGCCCTTGCCTACCTTGCATACAGCGGGTTGTCAAGGAGAGACCGGAAAGAGGATGAAGGAGGTTGACAGCCACCGCCGGCGGTAATATAGGAGGAACGCCAAAAAATTTCAGCGAAAGGAGAACCCTATGAAGCTCGCGGATATGTTCAGATTAGACGGAAAGGTCGCCTTAGTCACGGGTGGAGGACGGGGAATCGGGAAATTCATTGCCACCGGCCTCGCCGAGGCAGGGGCCAACCTCGTTCTCGCTTCTCGAAAATTCCCCAATCTCGAGGCCACGGCTAAAGAACTATCAGGCGCTTACGGCATCCAGGCGCTTCCCGTGGCAGGCAACATGGAAAAGGTAGAAGACATAGAAAACATCGTGAAAGCCGCCATGGACCGGTTCGGCCGCATCGATATCCTCGTAAACAATGCAGGATACACCTGGGGTGCCCCCACTTTGGAATTTCCCCTCGAAAGATGGGACCAGCTCTTCAACATCAACGTTCGGGGCGTCTGGATCATCACCCAGAAGGTGGCCAAAATCATGAAGGATCAGGGGGGTGGAAACATCATCAACATCTCCTCCATCATGGGCTTCCGGGGCTCCACCGAAGAAACCCACCCTGCCGTGCCTTACAACTCCACCAAGGCGGCGATTAACCTCCTTACCATGAATCTGGCCGTGAAGCTCGCCCGCTACAACATCCGGGTAAACGCCATTGCCCCCGGATTCTTCGGGACGGACATGATGGGTTACATCGAAAAGCCGGAGTTCAAGGAAATAAAAGAACTGCTTCTCGCCAACATCCCCCTAAGAAGGGTGGGAGGCATGAACGACATGAAGGCGGTAGCCGTCTTCCTCGCCTCGGAGGCCTCGGCCTACATCACGGGCCACGTTCTCGTCGTGGATGGTGGAATCCTGGCGAAGTAAATCTTTCACAAAAAAGCCCCTCGGCCTTAAGCGGAGGGGCTTTTTTTGTGCCTTGTTGGGCCAGGGCAAACTAAAATTTGACCTTGGGTGCTTCCTTGGCCGCCGGGGGGGCCTCGAAGAAGGTCGCCTTCTCGAAGCCGAACATGCCGGCGAGGATGTTGGCGGGAAAGCTCCTGATCGCTATATTGTAAGCCTGGACGGCCTCGTTGTACCGGCGCCTCTCCACAGCGATACGATTTTCCGTCCCCGCCAGTTCATCCTGGAGACGCAGGAAATTCTGATTGGACTTTAGTTCCGGATAACGCTCCACCACCACGAGCAGCCGGCTCAAGGCGCTTGTCAGCTCGTTATTGGCGCGAATCTTGTCCGGGACCGTTTGGGCGCCACCCACCTTCGCCCGGGCATTCGTCACTTCCACGAGCACGTCCCGCTCCTGTTTGGCGTAACCCTTCACCGTCTCCACTAGATTGGGAATGAGATCGTAACGCCGCTGAAGCTGGTTTTCCACCTGGGCCCAGGCGCTTTTTACCCCCTCGTCGAGGACCACGAAGCGGTTGTACGTGCCCTTCACGAAGCCGTAAAGGGAGAAGATTAAAACGGCCAGCACAACCAGCGCGATGATGAGTGCTTTCTTACCTTTTGACATACTTACCTCCCCTTCACCTTGATTCTACCAGGCGGTCTACGGCCTGACAGATACGGCCGAGAACCTCCATGTACTTGACGTATAATTTACTAAGTTCCCCGCCGCGGGGTTGTACTTTTCCTTCTCTCACCTCGAGGCACCGACCCAGCACCCCTTTTTCCAACCCCATCATCTCCTCCACGTGAGAGAAGATTTCCCGCCGCGATTTTGGCACCTCTTCCCCTTTTAGGTAAATGAGCGCCGCAAACAGGGAAGAAAAGGCCGAGATGGAAGAACTGATGAGACCTGCCAACACCTTGTCTTTTCCTTCGGAGGCCGCAAACCCCTGCCATAACGTAAGCAGTTTACCCCGCAATTCCCTCTCCAGCTGGAGGCGAAGATGACCCCCAGCAATGTTTAGTTCCGAGAGGATATCCACTCCATGAAGCAATCGGTGGTGCAGCTTCATGTTCAGGTACTCGATCGGGAAAACATCTATCGAGGTCCGGATGAAATCTCGGGTAATGAAAAGGGGTAAGGCAATTTTCTTGCGACGCCATTTCTTTATGTACTGCCACACACCCTCGAGCTTATCCATGCCTGCGGGCAAGAGGCAGACGAGGAAGTTTAGGTCCGACTTCCCCGGCCTGTAATCACCCCGGGCCCCGCTCCCAAACAGATACACGGACTCGAGCTCTCGCCCAAAGACCGACTCCAGGTCCGAGATAAACCCGGGAAATATTTCTTCCGGTCTTTTGGGTGTCCTTTCCCACATGTCCCCATCACCTCCTTCAGAAACTCCCGCCGGCTCCTCCACCACCGCTCATGCCCCCACCAAAGCCACCAAATCCGCCTCCAAAACCGCCAAAGCTTCCCCCGGAGTAACCACCCCGGTGTCCTCCCATCATGGAACCGAGGATAATCCAGGGAAGCACACTCCGGCCCGCCCGCGTACCGAAGAAAAACAGGGCAAGAAGCAGAAATACGATGAGGCCAAAGAGATCCACTCCGTCCCGGTGCCCCTTTTTGACGCCGGGTTTCACGGGTGACTTCCCCGTCAGGGTTCCCCCGGCCTCTCTCATCACGATGGCTGCGATGGCCTCCATCCCCTGCGAGAGGCCCCGATCGTAGTCCCCCTGCCTCAGGTAAGGGATCATGTACTTATCCCTGATTTCACCCACGAGACCGTCCGGGAGAATCCCTTCCACTCCGTAGCCCGTCTCGATCCTCATCTTCCTTTCCTTCACGGCGACGAAGATGAGGACGCCCTTATCTTCCCCCTTTCTCCCGATGCCCCAGGCGCTGTAGAGGCGATTTACGTAGTCGTTTACCTCGCTATCACCAATAGTTGGCATGACGGCCACCACGATGGCCGTGCCCGTTTGATCCCACACTTCCCGGGCGAGGCGCTCCAGGTAAGTGCGTGTCTCGGTAGAAAGGACGCCGGCATAATCGTTTACGGCCCCTACGGGTCGGGGAAATTCAATGGCTAAAATGGAAGTGGAAGAAAGAAGCAGGATCCCTACCCAGAGGCAGAGGCGGTAAACGATCATCCCAACTCCCCGACCGCGTAAAAAAAGCTTCATGAACGTCTCTTTTATTTCCACTGAATGGTGTGGAGTTTCAAGAGGAAATCCTTAAACTCTTCCTTCGTGGTTTCCCGAATATCAGAGATCTGAACCGTCACGGCCCGATTGTAAAAGGCAAAGCCACCATCTATGGCTTCTGGTTCATCGTCCTCGTCGCAGAAGTGACGGATAAATTCGCTCGCCACTTTCCTGGCTTCCTTTACATCCCGGGCACTTACGAGGTAATGGTGGCGCCTTATCTCGTCTTCTTCCTTCTCGGTTATTTTCACCCAGTAATCAGGCATCTTTTCCCCCAAGTTTGATTTTCGTTCCCCTTACCACGAATCACCAATTTCTGACAAGAAAAGTTCCTCGACCTTGACG
>DAORXN010000030.1:0-13333 GCA_035358955.1 Syntrophales bacterium
GTCAAGTTTGCGGTCGCCCGCCTCGGTTTTTAATCCGATTTCGTGAGGAGGCCATAAAGCCTTAACTTCTCTCCTCCCGGGAGGTCAGTGAAAGGTGATGATTCGTATAACAGAAGCCTTTCTCTTCGCAGGTTTTGATGCCTTCACCGGGAGGTTCGAGACCGGCGAGCTTAAAGTCGTAGTCCACCATAACGCGGGCGAGTTCCTGGAACGTAATCCGGGGTTCCCAGCCGAGTTTGGTGCGGGCCTTGGTGATATCTGCCATGAGATAGTCCACCTCCGTGGGCCGGAAGTAGCGGGGGTCGACTTCAATGATAGCGTCACCGGTTCGGAGATGAGGCATCGCCAATCGAGAGTGGGGGTGAATGGATTTGACGAGCCCTTTTTCGTTTAGGCCTGAACCCACCCACTCGATTTCTATGCCGGCGTAGGAGAAGGCGGCCTCCACGAATTCGCGGACCGAATGGCTCTCCCCCGTGCCAACCACGTAGTCATCTGGCTTATCCTGGTTGAGCATGAGCCACATCATTTCCACGTATTCCGGTGCAAATCCCCAGTCCCTCTTTGCCTCGAGGTTGCCCAGGTAGAGCTTTTTTTGATTGCCTTTCATCATGTTGGCCAGGGCACGGGTGATCTTGCGGGTGACAAACGTTTCGCCCCGTCGGGGGGATTCGTGGTTGAAGAGGATGCCGTTGCAGGCAAAAAGCCCGTAAGCTTCCCGGTAATTCACCGTCATCCAGTAGGCATAGACTTTGGCCGCGCCGTATGGGCTGCGGGGATAGAAGGGAGTCTTTTCGTTCTGAGGCGGGGGAGAAGCCCCAAACATCTCGGAAGAAGAGGCCTGGTAAAATCTGGTCTTAATGCCGCTTCTCAGGATGGCATCGAGTAGCCTCGTTGTGCCTAAGGCAGTTATATCTCCCGTGTACTCGGGCATGTCGAAACTTACCCGGACATGGCTTTGGGCGCCGAGGTGATAGATTTCGTCGGGTCGGATATTGTAGATGAGATTTACGAGCTGGCCTGAATCCGAAAGGTCCCCGTAGTGCAGAAAAAGTCTTGCCTGGGGGTTATGGGGATCGGTGTAGATATGGTCTATTCGCCCCGTGTTAAAGGTGCTTGCCCGACGGATGAGGCCATGCACCTCGTAGCCTTTGGAGAGGAGGAACTCGGCCAGATACGACCCGTCCTGTCCCGTAATGCCGGTGATCAATGCGCGTTTCATGTTTATCTCCTAAGGGATAGGGTGGCACCCTTTTATGATAGGGGGGCCCTTACGTTTATTTGCTTTCTGCAGCACAAATTACGTCCTTATTGGACATAAATCCTTCCCTTCAGAATGTTTTCTCCACAAATCTTTCTTACCTGTTTTAAATCGAAGTATTGCCTTAAAGTTTCGACGAAGAATCTATGGTAGTATTTGTCATCCTTGGCCTGGATGAGTATCCCGTTTTTCAGGACCTGCATTTTTAAGATGGGGGAGGAAAAGTTCAAGTTGGCAATATCTACTTCCCTTTTCAGCAGATGTCCCAAATCGCCGGCTAAGCGGTTTGTTTCGAAGATGTCAGGCTCTTTTTCGAAGAGAATTCCTATGTCGATATCGCTTTCGGGTCTCATTTGCTCTCTTACGGCAGAACCAAAGAGAAAGACAAGGAGGACATTGGGAAGTTTTATGGAATTGTTCGAATTTCTCTTCGACGTTATGCTACTGATTTATTGGGAAATTCGTGGGGTAATGAAGCAAAGTACAGCTCCGCTTCCTCGATTCCCATCGAGGCATAAATACTTGAAATAAAAAAGGTATCACTCATGTACGCAATTGGTTCATCCATATAAAACTTTTATCAGGATGTCAATGGGAAAGAATTACCTCCGGGGAGAAAAATGGGGTCTGTCCCTATTTTTGGAGAAAAATGGGGTCTGTCCCTATTTTTAGGAAGCGGCAGGGGTTGACGGAGCAAAACAGGTGGCGCTCTTCTGTGGTAAGATACCGGGTCTTGAGGAAGCGGGCGAGGTAGTCGTTGTAAGAGTCGATCCACAGGAGATTGATCATAAAATCACTGCCAAAGAGGATGCGCTGGCGGAGCTTTTTCGGGGCCTGATCCAACGTTTTGCGCAAGTCCTCGTAAAACGAGTCATCGAAGGCCAGGCAAGAAAAATCGGTGTAGACGTTTTCGTATTTATCCACCAGGTTCAAGACCTTTTTTCGCCAGGCCTTCCGCGGGAAAATTCCCCACCTCCTTTTCCCCTCATGACCCATATGGGCCAGGTTTAACTTGAGCTCCGGGTAGCGCTTGAGCACTTCTTCCCATCGGGCGGGGTCCGTGCGATAAGCGCTGTCCTTGACCGTTACAAAGCCTCCATCGCTTGAGTGACTGGTGATGGGGAGGCCTTTCTCACTGGCCAAGTTATAGAGGTAATTTACTTTCTCTAATTCCTCCGGTTCCTTTTCCGGCCAGGGGTCGAAGCCGAGGGGAGGGTAAACCTTGATGCCCATGAAGTTGAAACTCCCCATCCGGCCAATATCGCCGTCGAAGGTGCCCATGTGGGCTCGGAATTTTTCCCAGTCCGGCGTATAGTCGTCGAAATACTTTTTGAGCAGGGTTTCGATCTCGGAGAGGGTGTAATTTCGTGGATTCAGGCCGAGAAAAGGGTAAATTTCGAAGAGGGGAGGGAAGAGGCGTTCGAGTACCCGCACTTCCCCGGTGGATGATGCCCTGAGTTCGTATTTCGTGTAACGGGCGATACCATTAAAGAGGTCGATGACCTGCTCCGCGATGGGCTTCTGGGGTGGAAAGCGGTAGTAAGAAGCGGTGGTTATGTTCTTGGCCCCGAAATCCATCATAAGAGGGGTAAGAACGAGGCGGTCATAGGCCATATTACCGGCAATTATCTTGCCCCCGTCCGCAGGCGGTGGGTCGCCAGCTGCAGAGGGCCAATACTTGAGAGAATACTCGAGGAGGAGGAAGAAATTGGCGATATCGTTTTCCATCACGGAAAGGAGGTTCAGGGTGCGCTTAATTCTGCCGCCGGCGAGGAATGTCACGATGGGGCCGATGACGGAACCGGCAAGGAGAAGAAGTCGGAGGTTGAATCTCGCAAGGAAGGCGAGAATATTCGGGTGGCTTAAGTTCATGGCGTGGAAATGAATGTCGTAGAACCTTGTCATTTACCTTTTTTATCCGTAAATCCTTTTCCCCGGCTGATGGTTAGTTATCTCATATTCCGGAACGAGGGTGGCAATTTGGGTGCGCAGAAGGTCATCATCGAAGGTCCGGGCGGTATTTAAGAGGTCGGAAATGAGGGAAGAAAGGGTTGCATAATCGGGTGCCGGCCCTCTCAAAACAAAAACCTTGGGATGTGAGGTGGGAGAAATGCCTTCTCCCTCCGTAATGAGCTCTTCATAGAGTTTCTCTCCCGGGCGCAGGCCGATGAATTGAATGGCAATATCCTTATCGGGTACGAGTCCGTTGAGGCGAATTAGGTCGCGCGCTATGTCTAAAATCCGAACCGGTCTTCCCATATCCAGAATGAAAATCTCTCCCCCCTCTCCCATCGAACCGGCCTGAAGGATGAGTTGGGTCGCTTCAGGAATGGACATGAAGAAGCGCGTAATTTCCGGATGGGTCACCGTTACTGGGCCACCTCGGGCAATCTGTTCTTGAAAAAGGGGAATAACGGAGCCGGAGCTGCCGATAACGTTACCGAAACGTACGGCCATAAAACGCGTACCGTTTTTGCCGTTCATAGATTGAATGATCATTTCGGCGATGCGTTTGGTGGCGCCCATCACGTTGGTAGGACGGACGGCCTTGTCGGTAGAAACGAGAATAAAGCTATCTGTCCCATGTTGGGCAGCGGCATCTGCGACGTTCATAGTACCCAGGACATTTGTGTAGATCGCCTCACGGGGGTGCATCTCCTGAATGGGTACATGCTTATAGGCCGCGGCGTGAAAAACGATGTGGGGCTTGAATATGTAGAAAATTCGTTCGACTGTCTCGGCTTGGCGGATATCGGAAAGAAAGGGGTGAATTTCTATCCCCGTATTTTCTCGGCGGCATTCCAGGTCGATCCGGTAGAGGTTGTATTCGCTGAAATCGAGAAGACCCATAGCGGCCGGTTTAAAGTTCATTACCTGGTGCACCAGGTCGCTGCCGATGGATCCACCGGCACCTGTGATGAGGACCCGTTTTCCTTCTATGAATTGCCTTATGCGTTTTTGATCCAGAACAATCTCTTCTCGCCCGAGAAGGTCAACAAGACTTACCTCTCTGATGGCGTTTACTGATATTCTCCCGTTGATAAGCTCGCCAATACTGGGAAGCGTGCGGAACTTCTTCCCCGTGCTTTCGCATATTTCTACGATGCGCCTCATTTGGGCGCCTTTGGCCGAAGGGATGGCGATCAAGATTTCATCAAAAAAAGAAGTAAATTCCTGTATTTCATCGATACCACCAAGGACCCTAACGCCGTGTATTGTTTTCCCATGTTTTTCCGAGGAGTCATCTAAAAACCCAATGGGCTCAAGATCCAAACTGGGGTTTTCTTTCAATTCTCGAATAACTTTTTCTCCCGCCGCTCCGGCGCCTATAATCAAAAGCCTTTTGGGCGAAGGATTTTTCACCGCTTGCCAAGGAAAGGCGATATTCAGCTCTTTGTTCACATAGATACGGTAAGCAAAACGAATGCCGCCGATGAAGAATACGGAAAGTATCCAATCAAGGATAAGAACGGACCGTGGAAAAGAGGCAAAACGATAGGCAAGGATGAGAATGATGACCATGCCCACCGACGCGAGGGTAGTTCCCTTCACTATGTTTTGCAGGTCCACGACCCCTGTGTATCGCCAAATGCCTCGGTATAGGCCGGTCCAGGCGAGAAATATGATCTTTATTACCACAATCCAGGGCAAGGTTTCTTGAATGAAAGTAAGGTAGAATGGGCTTATTTGGCCTTCAAAGCGAATGAGATAGGCCCCCATATGGGCTCCCACCAGGAGTACCGCATCCAGGATAACGGTAATCGCGAGTGTCACCGTGCGTTTAAGTTTCTTATTCATTTTTGGGTTATCCAAGGTTTATCCACGAGAGCCTACGAATTTATGGATACCAGGGCTTCCTTTAGACTATCGCATACATACCGGATGTCTTCTTCTGAAAGATAATTGTAGAAGGGTAAAGCGATGGTTCTTTCGGCAACTGATTCCGCCACGGGAAAAGAACCTTTTCTGAAACCGTACATTTTTCGATAAAAGGGCTGAAGGTGGATGGGAGGGAAGTAATTGCCGCACTCGATACCCTTCTTCTGCAAAAGATGCATAATTCGGTCACGATGGGATTTTTTTAACCTTGGCCTTAGTCTGATGACAAAGACAAACCACGAGACTTCTGTTTCCGGTGGGGTGGGGGGCAATTCTATTTCTTCTATATTGGCAAGATGCCTCATGTAATAGGAAGCCACCCTTTTCCTTTTTTCTAAAATTTTTTCTATTCTGCTCATCTGGGATACGCCCAAGGCAGCATGAATGTCACTCAAGCGGTAATTAAAGCCGATCCTTTCGTGGGCCAGCCATTTCCCAGCGGGGGACCGGCCTTGGTTTCTCAAACTTTTCATGAGATCGGCCATCTTTTGATTGTTTGTAACCACGATTCCTCCCTCACCCGTGGTAATCTGTTTGTTGGGGTAGAAGGCAAATACCCCTGCCAGTCCAAATGTCCCCACTTTTTTATTCTTATACGCTGCTCCTATAGCCTCGCAGGCATCTTCGATGACGATCAAGTTATGCCTTTTTGCAATATGCTGAATTGCGTCCATTCGACAGGGAATACCAAAGACATGCACGGGGAGAATGGCCTTTGTTCTCTCAGTAATTTTTTCTTCGATAAGCCCTTCGTCTATGTTCAGCGTCTGAGGATCGATATCGACGAACACGGGCTTGGCCTGTTCGTAAATGATACAGTTGGCCGAGGCAATGAAACTGAAAGGAGTAGTGATTACTTCATCGCCCTTACCTATACCGGAAGCTCTTACGCTAAGATGTAGACCGCTGGTGCCGCTGTTTACGGCCACAGCATATTTTGTACCTACATAACGGGAGACAGCTTCTTCGAACTCGTTGATCTTGGGGCCAAGACTCAAAAAAGGTGTTGAAAGCACTTCCAAAACAGCTTCTCGATCCGTTTCGTCAATCTCGGGTCTGGCAAGGGGGATCTTCATCAAATTTCAATTTCTCCCTCGATTTTAACTTTCGCCGGAACACCTGTGGCTTTCGAGTGGGGGGGGATGTGACTTATTACCATACCTCCGGCTCCGATGATGGACCACGCGCCGACCGACTTGCCCATAATTACCCCCGAACCAAGGCCTAAAAAGGATCCTTCTCCAATGGATACATCACCGGCCAAATTAACACCCGGGGCGAGGTGAACGAAGTCTCCGATATGGCAATCGTGGTCGATGGTCACCCCGGTATTGATTATGCTATGCCTACCGATGATCGTATCCGGCTGTATTACGGCTCCCGCAAAAACAACGGTTCCCAATCCTATCTTGACGGATGGATGGACGTAAGAATGAGGATGAACTACTGTTACCCAAGATAAATGGGACATCTTTAGGGCAATTGCCTGGCGGGTCTTATTGTCCCCTATTGCTATCACGGCGGGCTTATATTCTTCCAGTCTGGATATGGGCCCTTGAATTTTATAGCCCATTATTTCCGATCCCCATTTGGTAGGATTGTCGTCCAGGACCGAGTCAACCGAATAACCTGCTGCCATTAAAGTACTAATTACAACCTTAGCATGCCCACCTGCTCCGATTACTACAATGCCTTCCTTCACCTGTTTAATCTCCTTTTTCCTCAATACCAAGAAATTCAGGCATTGTCTCAAAGCCGGGGGCGCTGATACCTCTTCTTTTCAACACTTCCCTGATGGTTAACAGAATAATCTTCATGTCTAACCAGAAGCTCCTGTTATCCACGTACCACACATCTAAACGAAAGCGCTCTTCCCAGGTCGTGGCATTTCTGCCATTTACCTGAGCCCAACCAGTTATACCGGGTTTTACTTCATGCCGGCGAGCCTGCTCTTGGGTGTACCGAGGAATATACTCCATGAGGAGAGGGCGGGGTCCGACGAAGCTCATATCTCCTTTTAATACGTTGAAAAGCTGGGGAAGCTCATCCAGGCTCAGCTTCCTTATCCAGCGCCCCACTTTAGTGAGTCTTTTTTCATCTGGGAGCAACTTTCCATTTCTGTCCCTTAGGTTATTCATTGTTCTGAACTTGTAGATTGTGAAAGGACGACCATATAAGCCGGGTCGCTGTTGTTTGAATAACACAGGTTTGCCCATAGTGATTAGAATAAGGAGCGCCGTTAAACCCATAAGAGGGAACGTTATTATCAGCATGATTAACGATAGGAAAAAATCAAAAGCCCTTTTGAAATGCATAATTTAGGCATAAAGTACGCGATGATAAAATTCAAGATACGCCTGAATCATATCGTTTCGGGAAAAATAAGATTGCACCATTTGTCGCGCCGCTTGACCCATAAACAACCTTTTGTCCGGATTCTTAAGTAGCTCTTCTATACATTTTGCCAGGTTATCAATGTGGCCGGGCTCAAAGAGAAGGCCTGTTTCTCCATCGAAAACGCCGTCTTTTATGCCGTAAATACGGCTTCCGATTACGGGAATTCCCACGGAAGCGGCTTCCAAGATAACGTTATTAAATCCCTCCCTGTAACTGGGTAAAATCAATATATCGGCAGCACTTAGGAATTTTTCCGGGGTATTGGTCAATCCCGTGAAGAGAAGTTTGTCTTCGTAAGGCTGGCATATCTGGCGCATCTTTGAAACCATGTTTTCTTCATCGGGACCCACTACGAGTAGATACGTATTTTCATGCTTGGGAGCAATTTTTTTAAAAGCGTAAGCTAAGTCGAGAACCCCTTTTTCTCGATTAAGCCGCCCTAAGAATAAAAGGACCAAATCCTTCTCGTTTATCCCAAATCTTTTCCGGACAAAATTTCTATCCTCGATCCTAAAGGAAAAACGTGTAGGATCCACACCGCAAAGGGAGCCATTTTTCAGAATGATAATCTCCCCCCTTTTTACAATGCCTTCTTTTACTAAAAATTCAGCCTGGGAACGACCATCCGTCATGATATGGGTGGCGCACGTTTTTATCAACCGGTCCATTTGTTTTAGGATCCATCTTGACGGCCCTTTTTTTGTGGCCCAGACTTGTCCCGTAAAGGTATGGATTCTTACGGGAATATTTGCCAGACGAGAAGCGAGCATGGTTAAGAGGCCAGCCTTAGGTGTGAAAGAATGGACGAGGTCGAATGAGGACCCTTTAAAAATCTTGTACAGTTTTCTCAGGGCCCTTGCATCCTTCTGGAGTGAAATCTTGCGCTCAATCGCAACAGGTATCACCCTAATGTTCGGCAGGCCATGTTGGTTGAGAAAATTGGGATCTTCCGTGCCCGTAATAACGGTGGTGTTATAATTTTCGGATGCGGCTTTCAATATGTCCAATAGAAAAGCCTCGATGGTCATAGGGATAGCAGTAACAAAGCAGACTTTCTTCGAAAAGTTCATAGCTGAGCAATTCTCAGGATAACCTGAACTTCCTGTAGTGATAAGTATAGAGGAGATTTCGAGGGATGAAGCCGGTTATAAGAGGCTTCAACAAGAAGCCATAGTATAGCGGTGACAAGGATAGTTTTTTCATTATCCGATACTTGATTTTTACTTCATGTAATCGATGTGAAAATCGTTTTCTTTTGTAGTCAGAAAGATCCATATGGAATCGATAGAGGATCTTCGGTATGGTTACCATGCGGTATCCAGCCAATGCCATTCTCAACCATAGCTCATAATCCTCTACCCGGATGGCGGTAGGATCGTAGTAACCGACCTTTTCAATATCCTTTCGCCTCATCATAACAGAGGGGTGAATCAAGCAAGAACCCTTAAGCCAGTCCTTCATCTCAGGGTAAAGAGGAGGTTTGTTAACCCCCCAAACCTTGCCGCTGCTATCGAAAAGTTCTGCATAGCTCCCGGCTACGGAAATCTGTGGATGCTCGTCAAGAAATTTTACCTGCTCTTGAAGCCTTTCAGGAAGAGAGTAGTCATCAGCGTCCTGACGGGCAAGGTATTCTCCTGATGCTTTTTCGACGCATCGATTTAAAGTGCCACCTAAGGCGAGATTTTTGTTGTTGTTGATAAGGATTAAACGATGGTCGTCTTGTGCAATTTCGCTAAGTACCTCCCACGTGTTGTCTGTGGAGGCGTCATTGCAGATAATGAATTCCCAGTCAGAGAAAGATTGTGATTTTATAGAGTATACGGCTAATCTTAAAGTATCGGCGCAGTTATACGCCCCCATGATAACGCTTACCTTAGGCATGTTTTACGTTTACCTTTAACTGACGCTCAATTTTTGCCATCTTTCGGGTATTAATCCAGGAAATCCCCAGGCGGTGATGCCTGTGATTTTAACATCTGGTGCAATAACAATAGAGCCTTCTTTCTCTCCCAGCCATGCTCCCCACCAACTAAAGGTGCTGTTGGCTATTATGAAATGTTGGCATTTGGACATGAGCCATAGATCGTCGCAGGTGTAGTCTCTGTTATTGTTACGTTCCACCACTACCAGGCGTTTACCGAGATAGGACAACTCTTGGGCGGCGAGCGTGGGCTGGTCGGAGAATAGAAAAAAAATCCCATTGGGTACCTGTCTCTCAATTTTTTCTATGGCTTGTACGTAGTAATTAAATGGCAGATTATGGGTGTAATTTTCTCCTGATGGGTCGAACCAACGCCTATGAATGGCAATTGCCGTGCAACCTTCAATTTTGCAAGCGAGTTCTTCGGTATAAGGATCGAATGAAGGCTTGAAGGCAAGGTCTTTTTTGATCACGTTTTCAATATCTTTGAAATAGTTTTCGCTTTGCCAGTAACCGTCGAGATATAGGGTACCTTTGACTTGGAAATCGAGCAAGCGACTGTCGAAAGAAAGGTGCCTATCCTCCAAATAAGTTCTTTTAAAAAATGGCCTCCAGCGATTTATAATCCTCATCCAGTTTCTGTGTATTATTATTGGTCTTTTTAATCTCTCTTTCACCGTTGCAGGACGACCGGCAATATTGAAATGATCGAGGTAATATTTTCTTTGATATAACTTATCGACTGCAAATCCAGAAACGTCATCAATTACGAGATCTGCTGCATTGACGAGAGTCAAACGTCTGGCCGCAGCGTAGCAAAAAAACTGGTTTCCGATTCCTCCCTTCATCACAACGATGACTTTTGGCCGATTTTGGAGAAGTGCCATGATGCAGGAAGTTAATTTTTTTTGAAAAGGAAGTTATGGGTATTTAGTTTTATTTTTCCTTGCTCAATGGAAGAAATGTCAAGTGGTGTAATTTCTATTGGTTTTTTTCGATTGTAGTACATTGGTAACCATGTTGAAAAAAAATCTCGAAGGTTTCTCTGAAGTGGGGGTTAGTCTTTACGCCTCTGGGTTGATGCTCCACAAGGTGTATTTCAATCATCCAAATGGGTGGTGGGTGATTGGAGAGAGTTTCCGAAGCACCTTTTAACATCATGAATTCCGCACCTTCAATGTCTACCATGATGAGGGATCTTTTACCTTCTAATTCCTTCGACAAGATGCGGTCCAGTGAGAGGGTAGGCGTCAAGCTGGCAAAGCTTTCAGGCATCTTCTGCCAGCCTTTGATGAGTGATGCGCCTGTTTCCCATCCATATATCTCCAGAATGTCTGGCCCTTCCCCCACGGCAAGGGGGAAAATCTCTACCTTTTGTGCCCACTCGTTGTTTTTCATATTTTTCATGAGATACCAGAGATTGCGAACGTTTGGCTCGATAGCTATTACCGGTTTGCCCAAGCTTAATGCATGGCAGCAATAGTACCCCACATTGGCTCCCACGTTTATGAAAATATCAATTTCATGGGTCAAATTTCTCATCATGTTGGTTTCTTCTGGCTCAAAGGCGCCTTTTGCCATGGCTTTGTGACCTGCAAGCGAAAAACCCCAGGGAGTGACGATGGGTCTTTCAAATCTATCGATCGCGTCGCTTATAGTAAGCACTGTATGGGCCAGCTTGGGAAATTGCCCCAAAATTATACGTATTGGTTTTTTTAAAAATCTCTTCATAGTTCGTTCTTTTTAACGGCCACACAATGCCAACCAAAGCAGGCGACATCGTCAGCTTTTTTTGGGGGACGGAGCTTAAAGTAAAGACCACCAATCAAAGAATATATAACCGCAATTGGCCATACCCAGTTTTTTCGGTCACGCTCCATGATCCCTAAGCGTAAAATTTCTTGCCTTACGTAATCAAACCAATCGCCGTTAGGTGTAAGTTCTATAATCTCAAAACCACGCTTTGGGAGGTGATACTCATACCAGTAGCGGCTAAATCCTGTAATATAATGATAAGGTGCCATATGGAAAAACACACCAGAGAAAATCTTTGCTGTGCAAAAACCTTACACAAAATCAAATATATTATCGCTGTAACATCCTATTATGCATCTAAAGAAACAACCGATTCACACCATTCCAAAACATATTACAACAAGATTCTTCTTGAAAGTGATTCCTTATTATTGTCTCATTATTCTTTAACTTATCTTTAAATCCAACCCAATTATCTACAACCCACTCTAATGAATTTGCCGCTTCGTCGCATGAACTTGTAACAACCTTAAAACAGCTGCTAGGCACCTCGTCGAATGCTATATCAGTTCCTATTACTAAACATCCATATCCGAGAGCCTGAACTACTTTACCCTTCACTCCTGCTCCAGTAGTATGCAAGAAAATTTGAATATCAATATTACCAAGGAATTCTTCATAGCGATCGACATAAGGCTGCCACTCACAATCAAACCCACTTCTTTCGAGGTCTAATAGAAATTGATGCCAATCCTTTCCGAGAAACTTTAATTTAATTTTATCTCTTAATGACTTGTTCACCTTCATCAGGGCAAAGAACCTATCGTAATTATTCCCATAGTAGAATCTGTTTACTTCGCCAGAGAACCCAACCACTATTTTTTTTCTTGAATCCCTTTTTCTTTCTTTGCATTCATAATCAAAAATAAAGGGATGTACGGCATAAAGAATATGGGCTTTTTTATTAATTTTCTTGAAGAACTCCGCATCTTTTATGCCAACACAGTGAAATACATGGCCCTCGCGGACGGAAGCTTCCAACAAGACAGACTTCATCAGCATGATGGTGGAATATAGAACTTTAAACTTCCAATTATTTTTTACCGCCCTGAGAAATAATAGAGAGGCACAATCCATACCGGTCACTAAAATCTTGGAATGGCAATTTCGAAAATCGGGATATGCCCAAGAAGGATATAACCAAATGAAATTATATTTAGCATAATCAATTTTTATCTTATTCCTAAATAAGTACCTACTCGTCCTAAGAGAAAACAAATAATTAAAGTTATTAACAATTATTGGATTCATTATCATCAAATTGTTTACCGTATCGCCTAAATAATTCGATTCGAAAAAAATGTCAGTTTTGTAGTCGCTTCCGTTAACAAGATCCTTATCGAACAGAATAACATCGATCAAAACATCTTTAGGTTTTTTTCTTAAAAGGCTATATAGTAACTGCCTTGGTCCATTTCTGTTATATTTTTCTGGCAGAAAAGCGGTCACAAGAAGTACCTTCATGATTTTCTCCGAAATTTACAAAAACGCTGACGCCAATAGCCATAGATGAAGCATAAATTTAATTTAATAAGCAAATAAAGAATGTAGATATCATTATATCCATCAGCGATTAATAATTTGACAAACTGAAAATACGGAATGAAATATTCTACCCGTGAAGTTCTAAAATAATCGTACATACTGATCAAATCTGAAGAAATGCCTCCACGTTTAAAAAATAAAACTCCCGAACCTTCTGCGAGCCTGCTTTTGCCAGCCGTTAGTATCTTGATACTTACATACCAATCTCCCCCAAGACAGTTACATTTTAAGAGGTTAATTTGTTTAATTATGTGGGATCTATATAGAGAATAAAATCTAATATTGGCACCTGGTTTTTTTAGGAATTTTACTACGCGCGCTTTAGGACATTCATCTTCTATAGAATAGAAGCCACCTTTCCACTTATCAGGATCACCGTCATTAATACTCTCTGTAATGGCTGCAACACAATAAGAATCATTATTCAAGATTTGAACTGTTATGTTTAAGAACTCTGAACCCCACCTATCATCATGGGCTGCCCACATGAAATATTCACCGCGGGCTTGATCCAA
>DAORXN010000031.1:0-5272 GCA_035358955.1 Syntrophales bacterium
AAAGAGCCATCACCTGCTCATGGATCGAAGATATATCTGGCGAAGCCTCGATGACACGAATTCTTTGGGGCTCTTTACCCGCTAACGTTAGATAGCCTTCGCGCACCCGTTGATGAAAAAACACTTCTTCCCTCTCCATCCGGTCTATTTCCTCGGTCCTTCGGGTCAGGCGATGGAGCCCTTCATCCACTTTCAGGTCGAAAAGGAACGTGAGGTCCGGGTAGAGATTACCCTCCCAGCGGGCGAAAGTCTCTCTTATCGCTGCGATGGAGAGGCCACGACCGTAGCCCTGATAGGCCATGGTCGCATCGAAAAAGCGGTCGCAAAGCACCACTTTGCCCGCCGTAAGGGCTGGCCTGATTACTTCCCTTATGTGTTGGGCCCGATCGGCGAGGAAGAGGAAAAGCTCTGCCTCAGGGGAGATGGTTATTTTGTTTGCCCCGAGGAGGACTTCTCTGATTTTTTTTCCCAGGGCCGTTCCTCCTGGTTCAGCCGTTGCGAGAACGGAATATCCTTTTTCAGTTAACGCCTGGGCCGCTAAGTTGAGTTGAGTGGTCTTTCCGCACCCCTCAATGCCTTCAAAAGTTATAAAAAGCCCCATCTCGGTTAGTCATTGCCTGGTACAATGGCCTCTACAGGACACAATTCGGCACAGGTCCCGCAATCGGTACAGAGGGAAGGATCGATTACATATTTGTCTTCCCCTTCGGAAATGGCCCCGACGGGGCATTCTCCTTCGCAGGATCCACACGCAATGCAATCATCGGTAATCTTGTATGCCATTTTGCAACCTCCCTATGATGAATCTTCTCAAGCTGATCTCACTTCTTTGACCTCCGGTACCTCTTGTTTCAGATACCGTTCGATGCCGTTCCTCAAAGTCATCTGGGACATGGGACAACCCCGGCAGGCGCCGGTCAGCTTAACCGTGACGATCCCATCCTCGGAAACGTCTACGAGTTCCACGTCTCCCCCGTCGGCCTGAAGATTGGGCCTGATCTTAGACAGGGCCGCAGTTACCTTTTCTTTCATTTCTGGTCCTCCTTCAATGGGGCATTTCATCCAACATCATCTTGGCCAAACTGGTAGCTACGCTTTCCAACTTCGGGGCGAAAAGGGAGTAAGACTCATCTATGTGGTGGCTCCCCTTCCACATGATCTTTCCTGTTTTGGCCTCCACTAATTTAAGGCTTAATCCCACTTTGGCAATTTTTTTTCCACTTTCTTTCGAATAGAGCCAGTAATCCACGTTACCGATGAGAATGGCATCCACCCGGGCAATCTCCCCCATTTTACTGCTCAGGGCGGGATCGGAAAAGTTTACCATCTTTAGCTTGGTGGTGTAATCGGAAGCCACGCGCCGGAATTCCTCATTGGAATTGAGCATGTTCGTCATGGCCTCTCCGGCGATGATATCTTCGAACCACTTCCGGTCGGCGAGGATACCAGCGATGATGACGTCGATTTTTCCTCTCGCTTCTTCGTACGGTCCTACGTCCATAGGCAAGACGGCCAGTCTCTTCGGTTTGAAATTTTTGGCGGCGGGATCCAACTGGGAGTACCTAATCCCCCCGCAGCCTACTATCATCGTAACTGAGAATAAAAACGCGAAGAAAGTCAGATAACGGCGCTTTCCTTTCATATTTCCCTCCTTTCCGCTTAGGACCAAACCATCCAAGCGAAAGTTATCATGCCTGCTACGTAATAAGCCGTCTCCAGCAGCCCCTCCTTAATCAACCCGGAAAACTGTGGTTTCCTAACATAAAGGCGGTTACAAATCCATAGATAAAAAATGATGGGTGAAAGGAAGAGGGATAAGGCAGGCATCCAGGTGGCCAAGTAGGATATCCATAAAAGCAACAGCAGCGTAAGTGAGACGATATTTATCACGTAGGTCGTGTATTTTTGTCCTATGAGCACGGGGATCGTTTCCCGACCGATGAATTTGTCGCTCTGGATGTCTTGGAGGTCGGAGATGATGGAGCGCAGGAAAACGAGGCCGGCCACGAAAAGGGCGGCTATTAATGCCCTGAGAAACGAGGTTTCCCCGGCGAGAGAGGGGATGACGGCCGTAACTAATGCCCAGGCCGTGGCCATGACCATGTTTTTTGAGCCCGGTATATCCCGGAAGCTCCTGAATTTCCATCGGGGAGGAAAGAGCCGTATCGTGTAAAGTAATCCTCCCGCGAGGAGGACGAGGATGAGGATGAGGGTGGGATAACCCAAATGGGCGCTGAAAGAAACGGAAACGAGGAGGGAAAAGATGGCGGCAAATAGTAGCAATCGTTGCCGGCGTAAGTAGACCTCTTCCCGGAAGGAACCGATGATGGTGCTCGCTTCGCGATCTATGAACCGGTTTATCGTGTGCATGGAAAACACGTAGGTGGCAGCTATGAGGAAGGGAAAGAAGGAGAGCTCAATCCCCTCCAGGGCGCAGGCCATCCAGGTAAGCAGGCCTGCCCCCAAGGAGGAGTACACATCCGTCTTTATAGCCCACGTCCAGAGGGAAAAGAAAAAATGGGCGAGGCTCCTTCGGTGAGGGCGATGCGATGAGATGGCTTCTATGACCCGCTCGATGATCCAATTCGGGGTGGAGGCCCCCGCCGAAATCCCTATGTTTTCCGCCCTTTTTAGTTGATTCAAGGGTAACTCGGAAGCCGTCTCTACGTGATAAACGGGCTTCCCGGCGCGAGCGGCCAGGGTTGCCAGGTGACGGGTATTGGCGCTGTTTCTTCCTCCCACGATGACAGTTGCATCCATATCTCGCGCCAGTTCCTCCACTTCCTTCTGACGCCTTTCCGTGGAATCGCAGATGGTATCGAAGACGATAGCTTCGGGAAATCTTGCTTTAATGGCCGCGACAAGACTTTCGTATTTTTCGTGATTCTGAGTTGTTTGAGAAACGACGCAGATCGGCCGGTCGACGGGAATCGTCTCCACATCTTCCAGCCTTTCTATGACCAAGCCGTTATTTCCGGCGTAGCCCAAGAGACCTACGACTTCCGGGTGGGCCTTGTCTCCGGCAATAACGACGAGGTAGTCTCGCAGGGCGTACTTCTTGATAATGCCTTGAACCTTGCCTACTCGAGGGCAAGTGGCATCCACGATCTTCAACCCCCGTTCTTTGAGGCGATTTCTTTCCGCCGGCGGTATGCCATGAGCCCTGATAACGATGAGAGCCCCTTTCGGCAGGTTTTCCAATTCTTTCTCGTTGTTGATGGCAATAATGCCCCGCCTTTTGAGTAGTTCCACCGTTTGGGGATTGTGGATGAGAGGTCCATAGGTGAAAATTTTCTCGCCCCCCTTTTTCCGGGCAAGATCAAGGACCAGGTCTACGGCCCTTTTGACACCCATGCAAAAGCCCGCCGAAGGGGCAACTCTAATGGCCATTTTCGTTCCTTTTCTTCCGGGCGTAGAGGAAGAACTCCTGATTGCCCGCCGGGCCGAAAAGAGGTGAGGGGACGCTTCCTAAGATGAGGAACCCTTCTTGTTCGCTAAAATTTTTTATCTCCCAAACGATGGCCGCTCTTAGGTTCGGGTCTTTCACGACCCCTCCCTTTTCTACTCCTTCTTTCGGGGCTTCGAATTGGGGTTTGATAAGGGCAAGGAGGTGCCCGTCCGGGGAGAGGAGATCCTTTATCCTTGGTATGACCAGGCGAAGGGAGATGAAGGATACGTCTATGACCGCGAAGTCGATGGCTTCGGTGATTATGCCCTGCGGTCGAAAGGTGCGGATGTTCGTTCTCTCCAAGACGACCACACGTTTGTCCTGCCTGAGCTTCCAGGCGAGCTGCCCGTATCCTACGTCAATGGCGTAGACTTTTTTCGCCCCTTCCTGAAGGAGGCAGTCGGTAAAACCCCCGGTAGAGGCTCCCACGTCCATTGTCACCTTGTTTTTTACCTTGACGCCGAAGTGGTCGAGGGCAAATTTGAGTTTGATGCCCCCGCGGCTTACGTAAGGATGCCCTTCCGCCTCCTCGCGCAGGCGGATTGGCACGTCCGCGGGGAAAATGCTGCCTACCTTGTCCACCGGTTTTCCGTTGACGAGCACTTTGCCCGAGAGGATAAGTGCCTGTGCCGTCTTTTCATCCGGGGCGAGCCCCCGCTTCAAGAGGAGGCTATCCAACCGCTCCTTAGCCCTTTCCATGACTTAGTATGTTCTTTGCCGCCGAGAGGATGCCTGCCTTGTCCACTCCCTGCTCCCTTCTTTGCTCCTCCGGGGTCGCGTGTTCGACGAAGGTATCTTTCACTCCCAGGCATATGATGCGCCGATCCGTAATTCCTTCTGCCGCGAGAAGTTCGAGGACGGCACTGCCGAAGCCCCCCATGAGCACGTTCTCCTCTACGGTAAGGATGTTTTTGGTCTTTTTGGCCGTCTCTACGAGGAGGTCCCGATCAAGGGGTTTCACGAAGCGGGCGTTTACGATGCGGGTAGATATGCCTTCCTTCGCCAGCTCATCGGCGGCGCTCATCGCCTCGTAAACGGAAGGGCCGACGGCGCAAATGGCGAGATCTTCTCCTTCCCTGACGATCTCCCCCTTTCCCACCTCCAGGGTGCGAAGGGGACTACTTAGGTCGCATCCCCGGCCGGCGCCTCGGGGATAGCGGATGGCGACGGGTCCCGGGAGGTGAATGGCCGTCTTCAGCATATGACGAAGCTCGTCCTCATCGGCCGGTACCATGATGGACATCTTCGGGATGGCCCTTAAGTAGGAAAGGTCGAAGAGGCCCTGGTGAGTAGCCCCATCCTCCCCCACGAATCCGGCCCTGTCGATGGCAAAGATAACGTGGAGCCCAGGCAGGCAGACATCGTGTATTATCTGGTCGTAGGCCCGCTGGAGGAAGGTGGAGTAGATGGCGACGACCGGGATGAATCCTTCCCGCGCCAGGCCGGCGGCAAAGGTGACCCCGTGCTGTTCGGCAATGCCCACATCGAAGAAGCGGTCCGGAAACTTACGGGCAAAGCCGTCGAGGCCGGTGCCCAGGCTCATGGCCGCCGTTATCGCTACGATACGTTCCTCTTCTTGGGCGAGCTTGATGATCGTTTCCCCGAATACCTGGGTGTAAGAGGGGGCGGGGGTTTTTCTTTCGCATGTTCGGCCTGTTGCGAGATCGAACGGTGGGGTGCCGTGGAATTTCTCCGGTTCCCGCTCGGCATAGTTATAACCCTTCCCTTTTTTGGTGATTACGTGGAGCAATACAGGGCCGGGGAATTCCTTCACATTCTCCAGCGTCCTTACGAGGTAATCGAGGCGGTGACCGTCTATGGGGC
>DAORXN010000031.1:5372-10014 GCA_035358955.1 Syntrophales bacterium
TTCACATTCTCCAGCGTCCTTACGAGGTAATCGAGGCGGTGACCGTCTATGGGGCCCACGTAGGTAAAGCCCAGGTCCTCGAAGAGGGCGCCAGGGAGAAAGAGATTTTTCAGGGCTTCTTCCACCTGGCGGATGAGCTTTATCACCGGTTCGCCCACAACCGGCGTATTGAGGAGGAGGTGTTTCACCTCGGCCCTCATCTTGCGTGCCTTTTCTCCCGTCATGATACTGTTTAAATAGGCGCTTAAAGCCCCCACATTGGGGGAGATGGACATTTCGTTATCGTTCAAGATGATGATGAGGTCCTCTTTTCTGTAACCGCTAAAGTTCATGCCCTCGAAGGCCATTCCGGCCCCCATAGAGCCGTCCCCGATGATCGCCACGACCTTGTGATGCTGATTCTTGAGCTTGCGCGCCTCGACCAGGCCGGCGGCAACGGAAATGGAAGTGCTGCTGTGGCCCGTGTTGAAGACGTCGTAAGGGCTTTCTTCCATCCGGGGAAAGCCGCTTATGCCCCCTTTCTGGCGCAAGGTGTGGAATTTCTCCCGGCGCCCGGTGATGATCTTGTGTGCGTAAGCCTGGTGCCCCACATCCCAGACGATGAGGTCTTCGGGGGTGTTGAATACGTAGTGAACGGCCAACGTCAGCTCCACCGCGCCCAGGGATGATGCGAGATGGCCGCCCGACTTAGAAACGGTTTTCGTTATAAAGTCACTTATCTCTTCTGCGAGCTTCGAGAGGGTCTCTACATCGAGGCCCCTTAAGTCTTTTGGATCCGAGATGTTGTCCAAGATGCTGTATGCCAATTTCAGTGCTCCCTTTCCATTACATAAGTAGCCAGATGCCTTAAAGGATCCGCCTTTTCGTCGAATCCGCTTATGGCTTCAAGCGATTTTAGCACCTCTTCCTCCAATTTGCGCTTCGATTCCTCCAGACCGAGGAGGGAGGGGAAGGTCGGTTTTCCCCGGGAAGCATCACTACCCGTCGTCTTTCCCATCAGGTTCTTGTCTCCGATGACATTTAAGATGTCATCGGCAATCTGAAAGGCCAGCCCCAAATGCCCGCCGTATTCTTCGAGGGCCGAAATTTCCCCTTCCGTTCCCCCTCCCAGATAGGCCCCGGAAAAGACGGAGACCCTGATCATGGCCCCCGTCTTTAGCCTGTGCATTTCCTCGAGGGTGGAGAAAAGAAGCCCTTTTCCCTCAGACTCGATATCCATCACCTGCCCACCTACCATGCCTTCCACCCCGGCGGCCTGGGCGATGGCCTTGGTAACTCTCAGAAACATATGCGCTTTATTTGGATGGGCCAAACCCGCCTGGGCGATCATGGCAAAGGCCTCGGTAAGAAGGGCATCGCCGGCGAGAATGGCCAGCCCTTCACCAAAGGCGCGGTGACACGTGGGGCGCCCCCGACGAAAATCGTCGTTATCCATGGCCGGCAGGTCGTCGTGGATGAGGGAGTACGTGTGAATGCACTCGATGGCGCACGCGACCGGTAAAACGGACGTGATTTCACCCCCCACCGCTTCGGCACTGGCGAGGCACAGGATAGGGCGAATCCTCTTCCCCCCGGCAAGAAGGCTATATCTCATGGCTTCGTACACAGATCGGCGTTCATTCGACGCAAGCGGGATGGTGGCCTCGAGGGTCTTTTCGATCAAGGACTTGCGCTCTTCAAGGTAGGAGAAGAAGGCTTCTTTATTCATCTCTGCCCACCTTTTCTTCCGGAAAGGGGGTAAGTGTGAGAGCGCCTTCCTCGTTTTTGATCAACATTTCCACCTTTCTTTCCGCTTCTTCTAATTTTTTCGTGCAGATGCGCACTAACTTTACCCCCTCTTCGAAGGCCTTGAGCGATTCTTCTAGCGTCAAATCTCCCCGCTCCATAGTTTCGACGATCTCTTCCAATCTCTTTATGGCGTCCTCGAACTTATCCTTAGCCATTTTTGCCTCCTATGTTACTTCCTTGACCTGAGCCGTTATGTAGCCTCGATGCAACCTGATTCCTACCTCGTCATCTCGGCGGATGCTACTCGAATCCCTTACCACCCAGCCTTCGGGCAGTTTGACGGTCATGCTGTAGCCGCGCCCCAAGATGGCCAGGGGACTTAAGGCATCGAGGGTCTGTCGGTAAAGGGTGAGCGCCTGCTTCCACTGATTGAGTCGGTGCCCGGTAGATTGGTACAACAAATCTCGCTTGGATGAGACGGTGAGCTTGAGATTTTCTATTTTCCTGGCGGGACTGGCAGCAAAAAGGCGCCGCGAGAGGTGAAATACCTCAACTTGGAATCTTTTCAAGTGGTTCGTTGTATGATGGTAAAGGCGCCTTTCTCCTTCTTCCAGGCGGGCTTTCAGCTCTTCCAGTATCTCCTTGGGGTGGCGGAGGCGCCTTTCCAGGTCTAAGATTTGAAGCTGACGCCGATCCATTTCCCTCTGCCAAGCATTTTGCAGTCGGCCGCTTAGGGTCTTTACCCTAACGATTAAGTCGTCTCTGGCTGGCACCACCAGTTCGGCGGCCGCCGACGGGGTAGGGGCCCTGAGGTCCGCCACGAAATCGGTAATCGTGAAATCCGTTTCATGGCCGATGGCCGATACGACGGGTACCCGGGAGGCAAATACGGCCCGAGCCACCTCTTCCGTATTGAAGGGATAGAGGTCCTCGAACGAGCCGCCACCCCGGGCGATAATTATGACATCCACCCCAATGATGTTGAGGTGTTCAATGGCGGCTACTATCTCCGGGGGGGCCTCCATGCCCTGAACCCGCACCGGAGCTACCACGATATCGACCGTGGGGAACCGGCGGGCCGTGATCGTCAAGATGTCGCGGATGACAGCACCGGAAGGCGAAGTCACCACCCCGATGCGACTCGGCAGAAAGGGGAGGGGTCTTTTTTTCGCCACATCGAAGAGGCCTTCTTTTTCCAGTCGGGCCTTCAGCTGCTCGAATGCCTGCTTGAGGGCCCCCAGACCTACGGGTTCCACCCGATCCACGATGAGCTGGTATTCTCCCCGAGGGCTGTATACCGAAAGGCGGGCGCGACAGGTTATGTGCATCCCGTCTTCCAGTTCAAAGGGGAAGTTCGCACCCGCATTGGCGGAGCGGAAAATGACGGCGCGGATGCGGCTTTTTTCGTCCTTGAGATAGAAATACAAGTGACCCGAAGAGGGTTGCCGAAGGTCGGAAACCTCTCCCTCGACCCAGAGGAACCCGTAGTGGTCGTAAAGAAGGTTTTTTAGGTCTTCATTCAGTTCTGAAACGGTCCAGACGTCTTTCATGAAATGTCCTCTTTATGGGTGATGGGTAACACAAAAGGGAAGGGGGGCGCAAGTATCCCCGCCGGGTAAAGATCAGCCGTATTTGAGGATGATGCCTTCTATCACGTTGGATACGTCTTCACATATGTCCGTTGCCTTTTCGATCTCTTCGAGGATCTCTTTTACCTTGATCAATTCCACCACCTCTTTCTCCTGCTCAAATAGGTTTTCCAGTGCCCGGTGGAGTACGCCATCCGCTTTATTTTCCAGGGAATTTATTTCGATGCACAGGGCAAGGATGGTGGCGGCGTTTTCCGCGTGATGGGAAAAACATTTGAAGGCGCTTTCGATCAAGTTGGTGGACTGGCAGAGGATCTGGGCGAGTTCGTTGAGTTCCTTTAAAGGGCGCTTGGGTCGGTAAAGGCAAAAATTGGTAGCGGCCGACTCTACCATATCCATTATATCGTCCAGGTTGGTTGTGAGGCTGAAGATATCTTCCCGGTCAAAGGGCGTGATGAAAGTGGAGTGAAGGTCCCGATAGATGGAGTTGGCTATTCCATCGGATTCGTGCTCTACCTCTTTCATGCGGTGGCACTTTCTTTCCAAGTCCGCGTTCTGTGATAGTATTTCCGCGAGCAAGTTGCTACCCTCGGCGATCTTCTTTGCCAAGTGCTCGAATTTATCGAAGAATTTGGCTTCCCGTGGGAAAATTTTCATGATGGTTAATCTTTCGCGGTGACCTCTTTTATAGCCTAATTGAGAGCAAGTAATTTTGTCAACGGAATTGTCAAACCCCTACTTGCTGAAGGTTAGTCGCAAAACGAGGTTTGTCATATGATTTTGGGGTCGGATAGCCTGTGCCCCAGCCATTGTGACTAAATTGGCGAAGAATCTGAAAGATCAAGGGTTGCAGGAGTAAAACAACTTTGGCCTAACACGGTTAAGTAGCCTTTGCCCTTGCCAGTACGCCTGGAATTGCCTGCCCCGGACGATCATCAAATCCCTTGACCCCATCTGCTACTGACAGTAAATTGCACTAATCAGACGAGATGCATAGAAACCAAATCTGCCTTGCGGCCTGACTTGCCCGCCGTGGGCCGGGGGGGTGTTTCCGATGGATGATAAATCAGACGAAGTCCTCACCATCGATGAGTCGTCTTCCTACCTGAAAATATCAAAATCTACGCTCTACAAGCTCGTTCGGGAAGGCAAAATCCCAGGCCAAGAGGTTGGTCGCCATTGGCGATTCTTAAAAGTTGCCATTGACTGCGGGTTGGAAAACAGATCGGCCGAAACCTCGGCACAGGCGGGGATGCCTCCTTCTGCCAGGGGCAACTATCAGGCAAGCGTTGATACGACAAACTGGCCAGACCGCCGCTTTGGGT
>DAORXN010000032.1:0-9829 GCA_035358955.1 Syntrophales bacterium
CTCTCTTTATCGCTCATGCGGGAAAGTTCACCCGCCTTCTCTTCTATTTCTTTCGAGGAGCGAACGGCAAAAAACTTCGAGATGGCCACCATGTAATAATCAAAGAAGAGCACCACCAATATAGACGCAAGAAAGACAAAAAATCCTATTAGTGAGCGCTTACGCCTTATCCATCGCGCCTTGCGGAAACCTTCGGGTGAGGGCAGGGTTTTCATCTCTCATTTACCTTTTGGATTGCGGTCAAAATAATACACTTTAGAGCCGAAAAAGCAAATTTAATCTTGACTCCGCCAAGATAATTACTGTATTTGAAGAGAAACACATCCAAGCGAAGGGGAATTCTTACATGTCCCATTTTCCCGGCGAGCGTGTGGTGAAGATTGCATTAATCTTTCTCGTCCTTTCCTTCCTTTGCGCCTGCATGATGGAATATTCCGGTATCCCGGTAAACGAGTATGACCAAACTTACGGCGCCAAGGAAAGAGAAGACCCTGCCAAAATAAAGGAAAACCGAGAAGCCGTCGCCCAGATGAGCCGGGTCAAGGAAAACTCCGTCTTCACGGAAAAGCGAGGGTTCCCCGAATACAAGGTAGGCCCCGGAGACATCCTCACGATTACCTTCTGGTCTACCGCCGTGGGAGGCGCTCAGACCTTTGAGGGTTTTCGTCAGATTAACTACGATTTGGAAGTAAGACCCGACGGGAAGATCTCTTACATGTACGGTACCGACATTCCCGTCTCCGGCCTTACGACGAGTGAAATCCACGAAATACTCATGTCGCAATTAAAAAAATACTTTCTCGAACCCCGGGTGGAGGTCAAGGTCAAGGAGTATAGAAGCAAATACGCCACCCTCTTCGGCCAGATCAACACCTTGCCGACGGGCAGCTCGGGCCCGGGTCGTTACGTTTTAACCAACAAAACCACGGTGCTGGACCTCATTTCTCGGGCCGGGGGACCGATTACAGGCCGCGCCCAGTATTCCTCCCCTCAGGTTTCGTATCTTTATGGTTCCCAGTTACCCGTGGAAAATGCAGACCTAACCAAGGTAGAACTCCTGAGAAAGGGGAAGACCTACACGATAAATCTCTTGAATGCCATGTTCTACGGTGATGAAACGCAAAATCCCATCGTGGAAGATGGAGACGTGATTACCGTGCCGCCCGAGCCCTACTTTGCCGACCGGGTGTACGTACTGGGTCAGGTAGCAGCTGTGGGGATCCTGCGTCTGAGGGATGCACCAGACCTCTTGGCCGCCATCGCCATGGCGGGTGGATTCACGACCACGGCGATCAGGAAGGACATAAAAATCATCCGGGAATTCAGAGAGCGGCAAGGAAAACCCATCATCATCTCGGCTAACTACGACAAAATCGTTTATCAGGGAGACCTGTCTCAGAACATAAAATTGAAAAGTGGAGACGTAATCTACGTACCACGCTCGACCATCGGCGACATAAATGAATTCATAATCAATACGACCCCTCTGCTCAACTACCTGCTCATCCCCGGTTCTTATCGAGATGCCTATTTCAGTCCCAATAATCTGCGGTATTAGAAAGGCAAATTGATACCATGCCGGCGCTAAAATACGACATAAATCTAAGGGAATACTGGAGAATCATAAAGAGAAGGAAACTCGTCATCATCTTCACCATCGTGGTCATGGCCGTCTTCAGTCTCATCTCCTCCATCTTAGGTAAACCGGTTCCTATCTACCAAACCAGCTCCACGGTAAAAGTGGAAAAAATGGCCTCCTCTACGGGCATTCAGCCCACATCTCAGGTCATAAGCGGTACCAATCCCATGGAGACTCAGACCTACCTCATCAAGAGCTATTACATCCTGGAACTGACGGCCAAAAAATTGGGCCTGATCCCCGCCGATCTTTCTCCGGAAGAGGTCAGGCAGAATTACCAGTACATCAACATCATCATCGACTTACAAAAGCGGGTGGAGACGGAGCAAAAGGGAAATAGCGATCTCATAGATATTTACGTCACGGCCAATGACCCAAAATTTGCCGCCAACTTCTGCAATACCCTGACGGAAATATACCAGACCCAGCATACCCTGGATCTGAATCGACGGACCATCGAGGGGAAAAAGTACGTAGAAAATCAATTTGCCCTCGCCAAGGAGAGGTTGGCCAAGGCGGAGGAGGAAATCAAGAAATTCCGTGAGCAGAATAAATGGACTACCCTGGATGCGGAAACGACCTTTCTTTCCTCTCAAATAAACCGCCTTCAGGCCCTTTACGATAACGACCTTGCCGTTCTTCAGAAGGTAACTTATGCCTCTCGCATGTTGGACGAGGCTTTGGTTTCACCTTTGGCTTCCAAACTCGCCTTTTACTTCGAGGAAGCGCCTCCCCCTTACAAAGCCATGAACGATCGCCTCGTCAACCTTCTCTTGGAGCGGGATACATTGCTTCTCACCTATACGGAAGAATTTCCCCAGATTAAGGCCCTCAAGAAACAAATCTCGGAAACCATCGCCAGCATGCAGAGCTACCTCAAGATTCAGGAAAAGAACCTGAGGGCAAATATCCAAACCTATCGGCGCCAGCTCGCAGAGTTGAACCAAAAACTAAAAGAGCTGCCGGCGAAAAATCTCGAACTGACGAGGTTGGAAAGGGATGCCGCCATCGCCCGGGAAGTTTACACCTTGTTGGAGAAGCGCTATCAGGAGGCGCTTATTGCGGAGGCGGAAAAATTAGAAGAAGTGAAAATAGTAAAACCCGCGATCGAACCGCTGCGTCCCGTCAACCCCCCCCGGGTGGGTACCAATACGTTGTTAGGTACGTTGCTGGGGGTGATCTTAGGTGTTGTCTTTGCCTTCCTGATAGAAACGTTCGACACCTCTATCGGTGCCATCGAAGAAGTGGAAGATTTTCTCGGGGTCCATGTCATGGGCGTGATCCCCTTCGTCAGCATGGAGGAGATAAAAGCGCTCTTGGAAGAGGACCCCTCCGTCGAGCTAACGGAAGAGAAGTTGAGAAGATACGCCAGGCTAGCCACGCACTTTGCCCCCGCCTCTACCCTGGCGGAAAGCTACAAGGCCCTGCGCACGAGTATCAACTTTCACTGCACGGAAAATAAGCTGAAGACGATCCTCTTCACCAGTTCCTCTCCGGGGGAAGGAAAAACGTCCATCGTGGTAAACTTGGCCATTGCTATGGCGCAAATCGGGCAGAAAGTTTTGCTCTTAGACGGGGACTTGAGAAGGCCCATCATCTCCCGCCTGTTCGGCATCGAGCAGGCCCCCGGTTTTACCGATGTCATCTTAGGGAACTACGAATGGCGACAGGTTGTGCGCACCGTCACCGACCTCATGATGGGCAAACTATCGATGGATGAAATCATGAAAACCCCCGGGCTCGACAATCTGCACATCATTACAAGCGGCACCCATGCCCCCAATCCCGCGGAAATCATCAATTCCAAGTCCACTGGTGAATTTTTAAATACCCTAAGAGGGGAGTACGACATCATCCTCATCGACGCCCCACCGGTCCTGGCGGCCACCGACGCGGCCCTCTGGAGTTCACAGGTGGACGGTACCGTCATTGTCTACCAGGTGGGGAAAATTGCCCGGGGTGCCCTGAGAAGGTCCAAGGTATCCCTCGAAAACTTGAGGGCCAATATCATCGGCGTCGTCCTAAACGGCCTCAAGGCAGAAATCAGCCCCGACTTTGGCTACCACGACTATTACTATTATTACTATTCCGACCGGATCAAACAACCAGCCCCCTTAAGTCAAAGGATAAAAGAGAAGGTGCTCACAGGACCCCAAAAATTGATAAAAGCCATCGGGAAGAAGGAAAAAAAGGCCCCTACCCCGAAAAGTCCATCGGCAGAGGCTCCCCCAGAAAAAAAGGCCAAGATAGAGAAGGAAAAAGTAAGATCGTGGATCAAGATCATCCTCACTTTGACTGCGATGGGGCTTCTTGCGGCCGGTATCATCTATGAGTATTATCCCTCGGCCTTTCACCCCCCTGCCAAAGGAGACTCGGCGGGCAAGGAGAAATCCGGCACCCTAAAATTTGTCCTGCCGCTGGGACCGTCACCAACAAAAAATCTATGAGTAAACGGGATGTATAACCAAAGTGAGCCGACAGCAAAGGTATTAAAGAAAAGGAAGAGAATAAAAACCTTAGAAGAAAGAAGGCGCATGCTGCGATGGATCTTAGCCATCGTGGTGGTGGCCTTTTTCGTTATCTTCATAATAAACATCATCCTTCCTCTCTTTAGCAGCATAGAAATCAAAGACACCTCCTATGCCCCTCGGGACATAGAGAGAAAGTACCACGAACTGGAAAAAAAGCGAGGCGGCAGGCCAGAATGACCAAGCGGGTTTAGGAATGGCAAATACGGAGACGAGAAGTCTCAACTTTGTTTTCGCCCTCATCATCCTCCTGGCCTTGGCAAGCGCCGTGATTACGGCCAAGATATCCATTGCCCTTTCCGCCGT
This sequence comes from Syntrophales bacterium, assembly GCA_035358955.1. Lineage (GTDB taxonomy): Bacteria > Desulfobacterota > Syntrophia > Syntrophales > UBA8958 > JAOAFE01. Next base: position 4,474 of record DAORXN010000032.1, read on the forward strand.
GGTCGTAATCGGCCTTATAATTGCCGCCTTTGCCTTTGTCAGCCCCGAATTGGGCCTCTATATCCTCATCGTCTCCATGCTCCTCGGTCCCCAAATAGGGCTACCGGGGGTAGAGGGGGAAACGGTCCGGGGCCGGGGCCTAACCCTGCGGGTGGACGATTTTCTCTTGGTGATTATCGGCCTTACCTGGTTTTTTAAGACGGCCATTCAGAAAGAGTTGGGCCTTTTTCTCCGCACCCCCCTCAACATACCCATCGCCATCTACTTTATCGTCTGTGTGGCGGCGACCATTTTAGGCTACATGATGGGACGGGTGAAGGGAACGGCGGGCGTCTTCTTCCTCCTCAAGTACTTCGAATACTACATAGTTTACTTCATGGCCGTAAACCACTTAAGGGAAGAAAAACAGATAAAAAGGTTTCTCGCCACCATGATAGTGGTGTGCTTTCTCGTTTCCCTCTATGCCCTTACTTACATGTTTCAGGGGCAGAGGGCCTCGGCCCCCTTTGAAGGCCCCCAAGGAGAACCCAATACCTTGGGAGGCTATCTCATATTCATGATTGCCATCATGATCGGCCTTTTCATCCACTGGGGAAATACGAAACAGAAGATCTACCTTCTTGTGGCGCTTTTTTTTAGCTTCGTCGCCCTGGCCGCTACGCTTTCTCGTACCTCCTGGATTGCCCTGGGCCCCATGGCCCTGACCCTGATTTACTTTTCGGAAAGAGAGGTCCGCAAGTGGGTGATCTTAGGGATATGCGCCTTCTTTATCTCCCTGCCCTTCGTTACCCCCAAAAGCGTACAGGAAAGGCTACTTTTCACCATTACCCAGCCCAGAGAGCAGGGCCAGCTTGAAATCGCCGGCACCCGGGTAGATACGTCCACGTCGGCCCGCCTTATGTCCATGAAAATCGTCTTGACCCGCGATTTCTTGAAGCAACCCATCCTCGGATACGGGGTGACCGGCTACTCGTTTCTCGATGCCCAGTACGCGAGGGTGCTCGCGGAATCGGGTTTGCTTGGCTTTCTTGCCTTTGTCAATCTGTTGAGGAACATCTTTCGCAACGCCAAGGCGACCTTCAGGGAAACCCAAAACCCCTTTTTCAAAGGGCTCACCCTGGGCTACTTAATCGGATTCTTCGGGCTTCTTACCCATTCCATCGGGGCCAACACCTTCATCATCGTCCGGATCATGGAACCGTTCTGGTTCATTACGGCCATGGTCATTATGATTCCTCGAATCGAGGCGGGGGAATTTGCGCCCGATCGTAAAGCATCATGAGTACGCAAGATAACAAAGCGATGGACCGGATGGTCATGCGCGGAAGTATCTGGCTGTTTTCCCTGCGCATTTCAACCCGCCTCCTCGGCTTTGTCCGCTCCATTATTCTCGCCCGCCTCCTCACACCGGCCGATTTTGGCCTGGTGGGGATGGCCATGATCGTCATTGCCGTTCTCGACATCGTAACCCAAACGGGATTCGATGCCACCCTCATTCAGAAAAAAGACCCCCCGAGAAGGCTCATCGATACCGCCTGGACCCTGCAAGTCATGCGGGGCGCCCTGCTCTTTCTCATAGCCTTCTTCATCGCCCCGGGGGCAGCCCTCTTCTTTCAGATTTCTTCTTTGGAGCTCATTATCAGACTCATCGCCGTCTCCTTAATCGTGACGGGACTGCGCAACATCGGTACCGTTTTCTTCCAGAAGGAGCTCAAGTTCGATAAGACCTTTCAAATGGAAATCGTAAGCTCTCTGGTGGACCTTCTCGTCTCTGTGGGGCTTGCTTTCCTGTTGAAGAACGTTTGGGCCCTGGTCTGGGGGGGCCTCGCCGGCAATATTACAAGGCTATTCATGTCTTACCTCCTTCATCCCTATCGTCCCCACTTCTTTCTCGCCCCGGACTCCTTAAAGACCATCCTCCACTTTGGCAAGTGGATCATGACCGCGGGTATTGTCTATGCCATTCAGGTCCAGGTGGATACGTTTACCATTGGAAAGGTGCTCGGGGCGAGGGAAGTGGGGCTCTACCAGATGGCTATGACCCTGGCCACCATCGCTACGACGGAGATATCGTACCTGCTTCGGCAGGTAACGTTTCCCACCTATTCCAGGTGGCAACACGATATGGACCGTATCAAGAGCGCCTACCGGCAAGTCTTTGCCTTAGTGTCGGTGATATGTTTTCCCCTGGGGGTCATCCTCCTTACCCTGACGGAAGACTTGGTATTTGTGCTCTTCGGCCCCCAATGGATGGCCATCGTTTCCTGCCTTAGGGTCCTCGTCATCTCCGGGGTCCTTGCCACCTTGGGCCGCCTGGCCTATCCCCTGTTTCTTGGCCTGGGGCGTCCCAAGTATGAAACGATCTTCCAAGGCATCAACCTCATGATCATCATCATCCTCATTTTTCCCTTAACAAGGCTTTACGGAATAATCGGGGCGGCCGGCACCCTTGCGATGGGTAACCTCATTGTCCTTGGACTTTCCATCAATGCCATCTACAGGTGGGGGGGATTTCCGCCGCGGCTTCATCTAGAGATTCTCTTGCTCCCTCTCATTTCGGCTGTCATCATGGCGGCAGTCATTTTCCTTATTTTACCTTACACCGAAAAATGCCCTGCTTTGGCGCGCCTAATCGTCGGGACGGGAACGGGAATTATTGTCTACGCGGCGGTATTGTATTATTTAGAGAAAAAAACGGGAAGAGAAATGATAAAACCCATCGTGAACATAATGCGCCGCGCCTTTTAGGGGAGGTATATGTGGTTTCCATCGTCATCGTAAATTACAACACCCGCGATCTCCTCCGATCCTGTTTAAATACCATCCCCCTGGGAGTCAAAGACCTCTCCCATGAGGTCATCGTCGTCGATAACGGTTCTACCGACGGTTCAGCTGAGATGATAAAAACCCATTTCCCTCAGGTCAAGATGCTAAAAAATGAGGAAAACCTGGGTTTTTCCCGGGCCAGTAATCTCGGGGCCGCTACCTCGCGCGGCGATGCACTGCTCTTTCTAAACAGCGACACCCTCGTTCGGGAAAAGGCCATCTCCCTTCTCTATGACACATTAATGACGGCGGAAGACATCGGCATTGTAGGCCCCAAGATTGTAAACCCTAAAGGAGTCCCTACACGATCCTATATGCGATTCCTCACCCTACCCATGCTCTTTGCCGGCTCGGAAAAGCTCTCTCGCTTCATCAATGTGGAAAAATTCCGCTTGCACTTCGACCAATACGATTTTTCTCGCCTCCGCGAAGTGCCCTGGGTAAGCGGGGCCTGCCTCATGATTAAAAGCAAAATTTTTACGGAAATCGGGGGCTTCGACGAAGGGTACTTCTTTTACTGTGAAGACATGGATCTTTGCCTTCAGGCGCAGAGACGAGGCTACCGGGTAATCTTCAACCCCCAGGCCGAAATCGTCCATCTCTTTGGGGGAAGCTCCGGGGAAAAGAGGGCCTTTCTCAATCGGGAATACCAAAAAAGCGTCTTTCACTACTTCCGCAAGCATTATTCTCCCTTTCATGCCTGGACGGCAAAACTGATCATGCACATGAAAGGATACGGGCGGTGAAAATTCTCATCGTGGCCTACTGGCATGACCCCCGCTTTCGGGAAAAACCCGGGGGGCTAATCCGCATTTTCAGCCTGGCGGATAATCTCCTGACCTTAGGTTATGAAGTACGCCTCATCTTGCCCCAGATAGGATTTCCCCGAAGACAAACGCGGGCTCGCGTTGATGAGATCCCCTTTCTCGATTTCCCTTTCCTGCGACCTCTTACTTTTCATCTGCTTTGCACCTTCTGCGTGCTCTTTCGTTGCCTTACCGGGGCAAAGCAGGTCTACGTGCGCCAGATGAATTCCTTCCTTCCCCTCCTTATGGCGCGCCTCACAGGGGCGTTTACGTTCTTCGAGATCCCCAACGACCCCTTCATCGCCTATCAACTCGATCCGCCCGTAAAGAGGGTCCTCATCCGATTAATAGACTTTATCTCCTTTCGCCTCGCCCACCGTCTCGTCGTCCTTTCCAACTGGACGAAAAAGAGGCTCGAAACCTTGGGCCATGTGGCCGGACGAAAAATAATAGTCTTCCCGAGCGGTACCGATACGGAATTGTTCCGTCCCATCGAGAAAAAGGCGGCCTGTGCACGTCTTGCTCTTAACCCCCACCACCTCTACGTGGGCTTTATCGGTTCCTTCCTTCCTTACCAAGGGGTGGAGACCGTCATCGAGGCCGCACCACATATTATCGCCCAGGAAGAAAAGGCCCGTTTTCTCCTCGTGGGCGACGGCCCCATGAAAATAAAGTGGGAAAGAAAGGTACAAGAAAAGCACCTCCACGATTTCTTCATCTTTACCGGTCAGGTGCCGTATGAGGAGGTGCCCTTCTACCTGGGTGTCATGGACGTATGCGTGGCTCCCCACCGCGGGGAGACGAACCAGTCCTCCCCCGTGAAGATCTTCGATTACATGGCGGCAGGAAAACCCATCGTGGCAAGCGACATCGAGGCCGTGCGGGAAATCGTCGAGGAAAGCCATGCCGCCCTCCTCGCCCAGCCGGAGAAGGCCGCCGATTGGGCCTCAAAAATTATCTTCCTGCTGAAAAACGAAGAAAAAAGGCAACTCATGGGCCATACAGCCAGGGCGTACGCGTTCGCCCACTTCGACCGGAAGCTGCTTACGAGACGCCTATTTGCGGCATCTGAGAGCAATCCTACTTCGCCTTGAGAAATTCCTCGAATCTTCTTGCCGTCTCGTCCCATGTGAACTTCTTTACATGCTTTAACCCCGCCTCAGCCATCTTGAGGCGCCTTTCTTTATTTTGTAGGAGATCAACGAGTTTACTCGCAAGTCCCTCCACCTCTCCCGGCTCTAACACGAGGGCGGTTTGCCCTGGAATGGTGTAGTCGGGAACTCCCCCCACGTTAGTCAAAACGCAGGCCGTCCCACAGGCCATAGCCTCGAGTGGCGGATTGGCAAAACCCTCACCTTCCCGGCTCGATAGCAGGAAAACATCCAGGGAATTGTAAATCTCCCTCAATTTATCAATCGGGGGAAACACATGCACTTCCGTTCCTTCCGGTAGTGGAACATCAGGTTTCTCACCAAAAAGAACCAGTTGAATGGAACGAATAACTTGGGAAGCCAAGTGAAAGGCAGACAATCCATCCTCCAATCCTTTTAGATTGAGGCGGCTAAACATCATGCCCACCCGCAGAGTGTCCCCTTCTCTTTTAAAACCGTTTATTCTGTAAAATTGGTTGAAATTAACACCGTTGGGAATGATGGCTTGTGGTGCTACTCCTTCCTTTTCCTCTAAAACACGCTTCAGATAAGAAGAAGTGACCACAATCTGGA
>DAORXN010000033.1:0-8931 GCA_035358955.1 Syntrophales bacterium
TTTAGACCTGGCCGCCTGCCCATCGGACTGAGTTCCCATATCTTTCAGCATGGCCCGTCATTTGTTTTTTATTTGACACCAGGGGAATCTTGTCCTATGAGCATTGATGATGACTATTGTGGAGGCCATCGAAAAAAGGCGCAGTATCAGGGCCTACCAGCCTACTCCCGTACCGAAAGAGGTGGTGAAGGAGATCTTATCCCTTGCCACCCGCGCCCCCTCCGGCATGAACACCCAGCCATGGGAATTTTTCGTTGTCACCGGAAGGATACTTGAAACCATCAGGGAAGAAAACACCCGCCTCTTTTCCTCCGGCGTTCTTCCCACCCTCGAGGTCATACGCCCCCCCTTCACGGGCATCTACCGTGAGAGACAGGTGAAATTAGCAAAAGATATATTCCGCCTTATGGGCATTGCACGGGAAGACAGGGAGAAAAGACAGGCCTGGATGACACGCGGGGTTAGGTACTTCGATGCACCAGTGGCCATTATCGTCTGCACCGATCAAGACCTGACGGAGCCCCTCGATCTTTTAGGGATCGGCGCCCTCCTTCAAACCCTTTGCCTGGCCGCCCTCAATTACGGGCTCGGCACCTGCATAGCGGATCAAGGCATTCTCTACCCCGAAGTCTGGCGCCAATATGCAGGTATACCCACGGAGAAAAAAATCGTCGCCGGCCTGGCCTTGGGCTATCCGGATGATGCCTTTCCCGCCAATCTCCTATCCACGGAAAGAGAACCGGTGGACAACATCACCACCTGGGTGGGATGGGACTATTGAGGTAAATTAAGGGCCTCCTTCACCTTTTCGGAAAAATTTTCCATGCGAAACGGCTTCTGGAGAAATGAAAGGGCCCCCGCCCGGAGAAGGCGGGTTACCTTATCTTCGAGGGCGTAACCACTGATAACTATCACTTTGACGGAAGCGTCCATTTCTTTCAATCGGTAAAACACCTCTTCCCCGCTTAGGCCCGGCATCACGATGTCAAGGATGATGAGGTCCACCGCCCCATTTCTTTCCTCGAATATTTTGAGGGCTTCTTCACCACTTCTTGCCGCAATGACTTCATAATCCATTAATTCCAGCCATTCCACCAGAATGCCGATGTTTATATCCTCGTCGTCCACCACCATGATACTCTTCTTCTCCATAATACGGCAACAAAAACCTCCTTGTGGCTCGAATATTGCTAATTAGATTTTAGCGATCGCACTTTTTTTCTTAACATAAAAAAAATTTTTGTGTAATTAAAACTGCCAATGGAGACATACCCGGCCGAAAAAATTGTCCACCTCATAGAGAAATGGATAGGTAGCGCCCATCGTCATGGCGTTTTTCTTAAAGATAACAAACTTCGTTATGTCTGGGCGAACGAGGCCTTCTTGCACGATGTGGGCATGAAAAACTTAGACGATCTTAAGGGCAAAACAGACCGGGACATGCCCTGGCCAGACCTCGCTTACAGCATCGAAGAACAGGAAAAGCAGCTATTTACGGGGCAGATAAATTTTTTGGACGACGAGGAAACAAGGGCCAAAAAGGATGGGGGAAAGTTGATAGCAAAAATCCGACGCCGCCCCATCTTCAATTCCGACGGGGAAACTATCGGGCTGATGGGGTTTTATTTTAGATACCCCGATCGGTCAGAGGAAGACAATCCCTTTTTCTTGGAATCTTTCCCCTTGCCCACCTCCATCTTCGATTTGAAGGAAAATGTGCTATCCGGCAATAGGCCATTTATCGAAACTGTAGGAGCTCTTAAGAAAAAGGAAAAATATCAATTCTTCTCATTTTTAAAGTCCCTCGATGACACCAAAGACCAGCTGTCAGGCATAAGCGTTTGCCTCGGAGAGAGGGAATACGTTTGTTTTTCTAATACTTTCACCGATTACAAAATAGCCACCCTGGTAGATTTCACCGAGCAAGCCCGTACAAATAACGAGCTTACGAAGGCCAACGAGTGGCTCAAAGCCTGGATCTGGGAGCTCGAGTATCATAATCGAAAGCTTGAAATCATACACCAAATGGGGTGTGCCCTTCAGTTATGCCGCTCCGTGGCCGACGCCGGTACGGTCATAAAAAAACATCTACCTCGACTGATCGAGGCTGCAGGCGGTACCCTCTTTCTCCCCGATGAAACCCGCCAGCGCCTGCCAATTCTCGTTTCTTTTGGGGACAACAGCAACCTGAAAAAAAGTATGCCGGCCGAGGATTGCATAGCCTTCCGCTACGGTCGCCTCCTTTCACCTCAGGAAAATACATGTTACAGATGTCTTTCCTCATCGGAAAACAGGAATTTTTCCTGCTTATGTCTGCCCATGATGGTTTCCGGTCGCCCGGAAGGGGTTTTAAGCTTAAGGTTGGAGCCAACGGAGGTAAGCGAGAGCATAGAAAAAGAGCTCCTTACCATTGCTACCGAATACATTTCCCTCGCCATTGGCAATCTTCAGCTCCAAGATCAGCTCATGCTTCAGGCCACCCGGGATCCCCTCACCAACCTCTTCAACCGCCGCTACATGGAAGAGTCCCTGAATAGGGAATTCTTCCGCTGTCAGAGAAAGGGCTTGCCCATCAGCCTCATCCTTATCGATATCGATTTTTTTAAACTGGTAAACGACCGCTACGGACACGATGCAGGTGATTTCGTTTTGAAAACCTTTGCCGGATACTTGCTAAAATCCATCCGCAAGGAAGACATCGCCTGTCGCTACGGGGGCGAGGAATTCGTCGTTATTCTCCCCGAAACACCCCTCGAGGCAGCGATGGTAAGGGCCGAGCACCTGCGAAAGAACGTTATGATATCCAGCATTGAATACCGAGGAGAAATAATAACAGATATCACCGTGTCCATGGGGATTGCCACCTGGCCTCTCCACGGCGAGGATCCCATTTCCTGCCTGAAAGCGGCCGATCTTGCCCTTTACCGGGCCAAGGAAGAGGGTCGCAACCGCGTGGTCGTCGCCAACGCCGAACACGTGGAAAACAACGGAAAGTCCTACCTAAATATAGAAAACAACCCGTCTTTACTGAATCGCCACTAAGTGCTCGACTACTTGGGGGTCGAACTGCTTCCCGCCCTGGCGGTAAATTTCTTCTATCGCCTCGGCATGACTCCGTGCCCGCTGATAAGGGCGATCGTTGGTAATGGCATCGTAAGTATCCGCTACGGCGAGAACGCGGGCAAGCAGGGGTATCTCCTCCCCCTTTAGACCATCGGGGTAACCTTTACCGTCCCATCTTTCGTGATGATACCTAACAATGGCCTTTTCCCGATCGAACAGGCTTATGGGAGTAAGGATCTTTTCTCCCAATTGAGAGTGAGTTTTTATGACCTCGTATTCATCGGCCGTCAAACGGTCGGGTTTAAGCAGGATCGCATCGGGAATGGCAATCTTCCCTATGTCATGGAGGGGCCCGGCCAGTCTCAACACTTCCAGGTCCTCTTCCTCCAGGCCCATATGGCGGGCAATCTTCACGGCCATTTCTGTCACCCGGAGGGAATGTTGCTCCGTATACTGGTCACGAAGCTGAACGGAGGCAACGAGGGACTTGAAGGTCTCATAGACGTTGTTAAAGAGGCTTTCGTACAGAAGTCGGTTCTCTATATTCAAAGACGCCCTCTTGGTCAGGCTCACCACGTAATGGAGGTCTTTCTTCGTGAAAGAGCCGAAAGTCTTCTTTCTTCTAACCACCAGCACGCCAAAGGGATTACCCCGGATGGTCAAGGGCGCGCAGATGATGGCCGGAGAAAAAAGGGGATTATCTTCACTCGTGGCAATGATGGCTTCCCCCCGATCCAAGGCCTTATGAAGCATCTTTTCTATCAACGATAAATTCTCGACAATGGCCGTCTGCTCTTCCTCGGGCTTCACCATCTTCGGATAAAACGCATCCTCCTCCCGATCGTAGAGGAAAAGTTGACACGCCTCTCCTTCCACCACTTTCAAGGCCAGGTCCACAATCTTTTCGAAAATTAAGTCGTTTTCCCCTTCAATGGTTTCTACGGAATCAAAGATATAGCTGTGCACGGAAAGTTCTTCTTCCCGCTCGGAAAACTCTTCTCCCATCTCGGTGAATTCCTGACCCTTGAGGTAAAGGTCCACGCGATAGATCAACTCATCGATCTTGAAAGGCTTCTTCAGGTAATCTACCGCTCCCTTCTTCATGGCCTTCACGGTCAGGTCTATCTCCGGCTGGGCGGTGATCATGATGACTACCGGGCGGGTCTTCATCTCCCGGACGTGCTGAAGCAGATCGATGCCGTCCATATGGGGCATCATGACGTCGCTGATGACCAGGTGGTGAGGTTCACGGCGAAGCATCTCCAGGGCTTGAAGACCGTTTTCCGCCTCATGGACATTTTCGTAGCCACAGGCCGCAAGGGCCTCAACGATCATCTCCCTGGTGGGCGGGTAATCGTCAACGACGAGTATCTTTTTCTGGTAGGGGTTTTCTCTGGACAGTAGTATCCCTTCATTCGTCATGGCCTACACCGATTTACCTTTGCTTCGTGAGAATATCGACCAGGGTGTAAGATATCTTTTCGTACCGGTTCTCGCTTGCCCTCTCATTACCCGAAATAGTGACCGCATCATCCCGACCGGTTCGTTCCCGCTCCACATCTACGAGGGGCTTATTCTTCTGCTGCTTTGTGTAGGCCTTGATTACATTGTCTATGTAATGGGTAGATATGGTCATCGCGAATCCTTTCGCTTTTCTGTATCTCTATTATCGGCAGGAAGGAGAAAAACTTTAGAAAAAAATTTTGGGCACGTATGCTGCATATAAATGGCGAGAACCATTGAGAGGTTTTGATGATGTCCATAAGTCACATTCACCCTTCTCTTCCGGGGGCGGCAATAAGAGGGCTTCCTTCTACCCATCCTCTCCCACCGGATGGCGCATTCTCGACCATACTATCTCAAATCGCACAACGACCCCCTACCCCCGAAGAGGTCAAGCTGCTTGCTACCTACCTCGAATGGAGGATGAAGGCCACCCTCTTTGGCCTCGTAGGTGACAATAATCCGTCACTTCCTCCCATTTTTCTGACACCAGATCGTAAGGAAGGGGGGGCTTCGTCAAACATAGATGAAGTCATTGCCGAAGCGGCCCAGGAGAATCAAATAGACCCCCGCCTCATCCGGGCCGTCATTCAAGTGGAAAGTGCAGGGAATCCCAAAGCCGTCTCCCCCAAGGGTGCCATGGGCCTCATGCAACTCATGCCCGAGACGGCGCGTTCCTTGGGGGTGAGAGACCCTTTTGACGTGAGGGAAAACATCCTGGCCGGCGCCCGGTACTTGAAATCCTTAATTAACCGCTATAATGGAAACGTAGATCTGGCACTGGCGGCCTATAATTGGGGTCCGGGGAACTTAGAGCGCGCGCCCAAATCCATGCCTATGGAAACCGTTCAGTATGTAGCGAAAGTCAAAAAACACTGGGGAGGGATGGGATGACGGTCATTAAAAGAGAAGATGTGGGTGCCATCGTCAAGGCCTTAAATGAGAGTAATTTTCTCCTTACCAGGAAAAACCTTTATTCCAGCATCGTAAAATTCCGGGAAGCCCTGGAAAAGATCCTTCACACCCCCATGCTGCCGGCCGACGAGCGGGACATAAAGAATATGGTCAACGAATTCCAGTACCGCCTCGCCTCTTCCCGCGTCTTCTATGAATGTTATGGACCCGTAAGCTTTCGCGATAACGACCTCGAAACAACCCTCGATTTCCTAAAACAGCTCATTCAGGTAAAAGAAGACGAAATCAAAGAAGAAATGGAACGAGCAAAAAAGGCGCAAGAAAGTCAAGGCGAAAGAGAGACCTTCCCCCAGGCCGAAGCGGTTCGGATCTTGATCGAGAAGGGGGATTACGAACTGGCAAGGGAGCTAATCGGGGATAACGAAGACCTCCTCTCATACATCGTGGATTACTACAACGAGCGAGGCATTGCCGCCCGTCGGGAAGGAAAGTACGATCAGGCCATCTCGGAGTTCCGCAAGGTGGTCTCCATCTGCCCCGATGACGAAGGGCTCTTTTACAACCTCGCCCGCGCTTACATAGAAAAAAAGGAGTGGCAGGCGGCGCGAGAAACGATGGAAGAAGCCCTGGAACTAAACCCCGATTTCAAGGAAGGGAAAAAACTTTTATCCTTCATCGAAGATAGCATGAAATAACGCACCCCTCTATTTCGGATAGTTCTGAAAGTGGGGTTTGATTTCTGGTTCGTCCGCCGGGTCTATCTTCATCAAGGCTTCCAAGGCCTGGATATCCAATTTAAGTTGCTTTATCTTATCCTCGTAAACGGGCAGGAGCTTCTTTAAGGCCTGGCGGCGTTTGAACTCCATAAAGGGATTGTCCTTGAGGAGTCGCATCGTTTCGTCCCTTTGAGCCACGAGTTTTTCCAGTTTTTCCCGGGCGAGGGCAATCTTCTCCTCCGGCGTCAAGGGCTTGGCGGCTGCCGCCGGCCCTCCATGTTTAGCCTTCCCCTTGGGCCCTTCCTCCGACGCAACTTCGATCGGCCGGGGTTTGTACACTTCTTTGAGAAAACCGGAGTTCAGGCTCACACCCACCTGGGCATCTTCCACCACCTTAATGCACACGTCGACAAAAAATTGACCATAGGGGGTGTCAAAAGGAATGACAATGCTCGGGCTCTTCAGAATATGCATGATGACGTGGTTTTTCCCGTAGATGACCGTAGGGATGGCGGCATAGGCCTTAAGGCCCTCCTTTTCCATCTTGTTTCGGGCCACGCCGGAAATCATGTTCGTGAGCTCCCCCACCGTGTCGAAGACATCGCGGCAGATGTCTTCGTATGTTTCGCCTAACACCTGGCTCGTTATGGCGAGAATGCAGGACTCTTTGAAACTGATGGCGAGAGAGCCAATGGCATTGCCCATGATGCCGATGATACCGGAGACGTCCCCGCAGGCCGTGTTGTCCACCTTGGTGTAGGGCTTTCCCGCTACGGGTTCCACCCCCGTCAATTTCTTGAGTACTTCCAGTGTCCCTTCGAGAAAGGGGTTGATGTATCGTACGTCCATAAACATGCTCCCCGTGTAGTCGAAAAGAGATGATGCAATTTGCTTACCATAATTGGTTCGCATATTGCAGGGAAAATCTTGGGAGCTTACGATGGCCAAGATCAGTTGCATCATGATCGTTAAGGATGAGGAGCACTGTCTCGAGCGGTGCTTAAAGAGTGTGAGGGATTACGTAGATGAAATTGTAATCGTGGATACGGGCTCCTCCGATCGCTCCGTAGAGATTGCCCTAAGTTTCGGCGCCAGGGTTTATCACCATCCCTGGGAAAACGACTTTAGCCTCCATCGCAATCAATCCATCTCTTACGCCACCGGGGACTGGCTTCTGCAGATGGATGCCGACGAAGAACTTTTTCCCGGCGACGGCCTGCCCTTGCGTGAGCTGGCGGAAAGCAAAACGGCCGATTATTACTTCTGCATTATTCAAGATATGGAAAAGGATGGGAAAATGCATGGCGTATTCAATTCAATACGTTTCTTTCGAAAAAGTCTCGGCATGCATTACGTAAGGCGTGTGCATGAACAGCTTCTTACCCGCGGCCGTGGTGCTTTTAGCCGCATCCGCATCCGCCATTACGGCTATGACCTCGATCGAGAGAAAATGGAAAGAAAACATCTCCGCACCACCACCCTATTAAAAAAAATGATCGAAGAAAACCCCGAGGACCCGTTTAACTATTTCGAACTGGCCGCCTCCTACTCCATGCACCGGGACTTCGAGGAAGCCGTCTCTTACGGAGAAAAGGCCCTGAAGATAAGAAAAGAAAGGGGACTTAAGTACCAATACTTTTTCACCGCCTTTTACATCGTGGCTCAGGGGTACTTCGCCCTGGGAAATCTGCCAAAGGCCAAACGGGCCTGCCTTGAAGCCCTTAATTGCTTCGCCGACCACCTCGACTGCTGCCATATACTGGCGGCCATCTACTTTCATGAACAGGATTGGGAGAACTGCCATCTATACTCTCAACGTTACCTCGAATTGCATGATAAATTCGGGCGGGATCCCTCCCTGATGGGTACCTTTTACCTCCATAGCTGCGAAAAGAAACACGAGATTTACCTTGGCCTCGGGTGGATAGAGCTGGCAGAAGGAAGATTGGCCAAGGCGGAAGAATATTTTCGCCTTTCCTACGACATTTCCCCGGATAAAGAAATATGGGCCCAACACATCGCCCGCTTTTACTTAAAAGAAGGGCTCATCGATTCCGCCCTCCCCTGGCTCTATTTAACTTGGAGAGAAAAACCGCCTTCAATACTCATGGATAATCCGCACCTCTTTGTCCCCCTTGCCCGCCACGCCATCGCGAAAGATAACCTGTCAAAAGCGGAAGAAATCATTTCCTTCATCCCCGCAGAAGGAAAAACGCAAAAACTCGTTCTTTCTGCGACGGTAGCCTGGAGAAGAGGGGAGATCGAAGAAATGGTACCTCTGCTTTCCACCCTTATCCAGGAAAAGGCCGTCTCCACGATCCAGGTCCTAAACGATCTGGATGATCTGGCGAGGATACTATACGACCTCACGGAAACCCTATGTCTCCGTGGAGAGTGGCAAGCCGCCCCAGACGCGCTCATACTGGCCGTGGAGATTGCCCCCCACCTCTTTGACCCGCAAAGATTTTCCCGTTTTTTCACCCCCAACAGCGTGCACTAAAAAAAATTAAAGTTTCCGTACCTGCCGCCGATAATAAGGTCAAAGGCCATGAAAAGGGGAAAGGAGGTGACAGGTGTTGGCGGATAAAAAGGGCCCCGGTGGGAAATCGCAAACCGGGGGTGTCTGTTAACTGTTTAACCAGAAGACCGGCAGGGAAGCCGGCAAAAAAACTAAAATCAAGGAGGATTAAACCATGGCTTTCAGAATTCAGAACAATATTGCTTCGCTAAACGC
>DAORXN010000034.1:0-8242 GCA_035358955.1 Syntrophales bacterium
GAAAAAATAGGGTCTGTCCCTATTTTTCCATCCGGGAGAGGATTTGGGCTACCTCGTCTAACCTTTGGTAGATGGTGATACCTTCCATGGTGAGGTCGAAAACGGCCTGACTTTCTGAGGGGGCGTAGGCACTGCCAATGAGAACGGGGATGCGAAATTCCCTTTCCATGGCAGCGTAGGCCCGGATGATTTTCTTGTTGACTTCCTGGTAGAAACGTAGGTATGGCGGCGTCCCCTCGGCATCCATCCCCGGCCGTCCGAAGCCGTGGAGGATCAAGGCGTCGGCCTCCCCCGATTGCAAAATCTCTCGTCCCAATTTGATGATAAGATCCTCCGCCAGAAAAAGCCCTGAGGCCCCAATATCCACCGGATTTTTCACCGAGGCCCTGATGGGCATACCCATTTCCCTGAGCCGGCTTTGCAGGGCCGGGCTCAGCTCCGGGACTAGCAGCCCTTCCTCCTCCAAAGCGTCACTCAAGGCCACTCCCCAGGAGCCGCCCATGGTTAGTATGACCACCCTTCTCCCCTTCATGGGAGGCCGCTCGGCCAGGGCCAAGCCTAAAGGCAATAAGAGTTCCATGGTGGGGCAGGAAACGATGTTGGCCTGTTCGAAGGCACCTTCATAGACCTGGAACGACCCGGCCAGGGCACCCGTATGACTGGCGGCCGCCCGCCTTGCCCCTGGGGTCCTCCCTGCCTTGTAAACCACCACCGGTTTTTCTTTTGCCACCTTTCGGGCCGTCTCCATAAACTTCCTTCCGTCCTTGACCCCCTCGATATACATGATTACAGCTTTAACCGCCGGTAGATCCCCCATCATAGCCAAAAAATCGGTGGTGGTCAGGTCGGCTTCGTTGCCTGTATGAACGAAGATGCCTACCCCCATCTTTCGGTAATAGCCGTGGGCCAATAAATCGTAAATGGCGTATCCTCCCTGACAGATGGCAGCCAAAGGGGTTTTGATCAGGTGGCCAACCGGTGCGGCCGAGGCATTGAAATCTGCGAATAGATTGAAGACCCCGCTTACATTGGGTCCCAAAAGACGCATACCGTAGGAATGGGCCAGACGGGTAAGTTCTTCTTCACGCTTCTTTCCCCCTTCGACCGCTTCGCCGTAACCGGCACTAATGATTATCACCCCTTTAACCCCTTTTTCTCCGCATTCCTGAAGGGTTTGCTCGACCTTGCTTTCTGGGATGGTGAAAACGGCTAGGTCTACCGGGCCGGGGACATCGGAAATGCTTCGAAAGGCGGGCACGCCGAAGATCTTTTTTGCTTGTTGATGGACCGGATAAATGGAACCGGGAAAGGGAAAAGAAAGGAGCCCTTCCATGATAAAAGAGCCCCAGGAGCCGGGCCGCTCCGTCGCACCGATAACAGCGACCGAACGGGGAAAAAGAAAAGGTTTGAGGCTCTGGTCACGCATAAATGGCTGACCGTTTTCGTGGGTTAATTTGGACCATAAAACCCTTACATGTCAAATCCTTCTTGGCTCTAAACGTCTTTAAAAAACTACATCTGTTTAGCAACTCACATTTTTGAACCATAAAGTTCTTCGATTAGCAATAGAAAGGAGAAGAGTCCCCATGCGGGTTACTCTTCCCCTTTTTCCCTTAAGCTTTACCTAAGGCATTCTTTGCTGCTATTCGGCCGAAAATTAATGCCTTTCCAAATGCTGTGCCCGTCATGTAGGCTGCCCCGTGGACGCCACCCACAATTTCACCAGCGGCGTAGAGATGGGGTATCTCCTTTTTGAAGATGTCTATGACCTGAGCCTTGCCGTTGGTTAGAATGCCTCCATAGGTGCCTAAAATGGCTGCCGTTGAGGGAAAGGCATAGTAGGGCGGGTTTTCTATCTTTACCGGCTTCCCATACGATGCGACGAGGGTTGTTCGCCCAAAATGAGGATCTATCCCCTTTTCTACATTGGCATTGTACTCTTTAACTGTTTCCTCCAGAGCTGGCCCTGGGACCCCTATTTTGTTAGCCAATTCGGCTATTGTAGGAGCTGAAACGATAACACCCCTCTTTTCCAGGCTTTCTGCCCTCGCCAGAGGATCCTTTAGACTTAACTCTCTAATTTTGCTATCGTAAATTTGAAAGGCCATGGCATCAGTTTGAACCAGCGCCGCGTCACCTACGAGCTTGTATGACCAAGACTCGTTAACGAAGCGTTTTCCTTCCTTGTTAACCAGTATGGCCCCTTTGTAGAATACCAGGGCAAAATCATGGGCAATCGTCTTGGCATCGAGCGAAAACCCAAAAGTTGCCTTAATATAAGGCATGTCTTGTATGTCGGCTCCGAACGCCCATGCCATTTTTAGGCCGTCACCATGACTTCCAAGTCCCGCTATCACTTTAGCCTTCGCCATGGGGGGGACGAACTTTGATAGCAACTCTTTATTGAGTGAAAATCCACCACTGGTGAGAATAACCGCTTTTTTCGCACCGAAGTGAAGTTTTTCCCCCTTTCGTTCGGTCAGTACGCCTCTAATTTTACCGGTATCATCGGCAATGAGCCTTAAGGCCGAAGTGTCGGTGTAAATCTTTGCTCCGCTGGCTTTTGCCTTCGTGCTTAAGATTTGGATTACCTCACCGGGTTTCACGTAGTGTGCCCGGGGGACGCTCATGCCACTGGCTATGTCCACCTTGATAAATTTGATCCCCATCCTCTTCAGCCAGTAGTAGGTTTCTAGCTGATTGTCTACGTAAGCCTGAACCAGTTCAGGAACATTCACATTTTGTCCCACCGTCATAAAGTCTTTATAGAGAAGTTCTTTTGAGTCTTTGATGTTGTTTTCTGCCTGCATGTCTGTTCCCGCGAAAGTAAGGGCACCACCGCAAATGGCACTACTACCTCCAATGACGGGCATCTTCTCAAGGACGATGGCGGTGGCTCCTAATGTTGTCGCCTCCACTGCTGCCGCGAGGCCAGCTCCTCCGGCGCCTACGATGATGATATCGGCCTGTTCATTCCATTTCTTGGGGACTTTGGCGATCGCATAGTTAGCATTGAAACCGCCAATCATGGCCATTGACCCCGCCGTGGCCGCCGCTAATTTGATAAAATTTCTTCTGTTCAGTCCTTTGGGATCCCTTTCTTTCATGGCGCTCCTCCTTATGTGCGTTTTTAAACGTCCTCTATTTAGAAGCCAAAGGCGTTTGTTATCTTTAGCCTGGCTTTCAAGTAGCTTTATAGCACATCGTGCCTGCCAGGGGTACCTTGGATTTTTAAATCTCTTCTACTGGACGTTAATCTTTATTGACATAAGGAAAGCTTTTTTATATGGGCACGCAGAAATTTACTCATTTTGGGAGGAAAGATTGTTCAATAAATTAATCGTTGGTATTTTCTTTACTTTCGTTGCCGCCAGTTCCATCCCCTTTTTCTTCATCGCCCTCCTGCTCAGGATTCTAACCTACCCTTTCGATCGGAGATTAAAGCTCTTGCACCTTTTTACCTGTTTCTGGGCTTCTCTTTACACTTGGTTGGTGCCGGCCTGGAGGATAAGCATTATGGGTCGAGAGCATATTAGGAAAAATGCGACCTACGTCATCGTAGCCAATCATCAGTCCCATCTGGATGTTCTCGTTCTCTTCCGTCTTTTCTTTCACTTCAAGTGGGTTTCAAAAATTGAGATATTCCGCGTCCCTTTGATCGGCTGGAATATGGTGCTAAACCGTTATGTAAAGCTTAAGCGTGGAGACAGCAAGAGTATCGAGCAGATGATAGGGGAATGTAAAAGGCACTTGGAGGAGGGCAGTTCCATAATGATGTTTCCCGAAGGGACAAGATCGCCGGACGGGGAAATTAGAAAGTTCAAATTAGGTGCCTTTCGCCTGGCCCTGGAGAATAAGGTACCCATTTTGCCCATCGTGATAAGCGGTACTCACCGGGCACTCCCCAAGTATAAAATCGATTATACCGGGGTTCATAGAATCTACGTGAAGATCTTAGAGGAGATTCCCTATGCGGTCTTGGAAAAGATGTCGGCAGAAGAGCTGGCGAATAAGGTGCGGAACTTCATGATGGAAGAACTCGAACGTCTTAATGCGTTGGCGAGGGAACCGGTTTAGTTTAAACAAGGGTGGCACGAACGAAGGCTTCAATGAGGAAGGGGTCTTTTTTCCCCGGCAAACTTTCAACGCCGCTTATCACATCGACCCCGTAAGGATTTACCGTGGCAATGGCGTCATTTACATTTTCCGGTGTAAGGCCTCCGGCCAGGATAAGGGGGATGGAAAGGCTGTCCCTTATCTTTCGCGCCATGCCCCAGTCTATTTTCTGCCCGGTCCCGGCCGGGCGTTTTTCGCTTACGGAATCGAGCACTATAGCGTCTACCCCTGTTTTCGTCATGACCTCTGCTGCTTTCAGAGGGTCGGGATTTTCTCCCAGACACGACCCTTTTTCGACGTGAAAACGCAGAGCCTTGAGGACCTGAATCCCCAAATCGTGGAGTCTTTTTGTTAGCTCTTTGGTTGTTGAGAGTGCTTCGTTGCCGTGTAGTTGAATGGCATGAGGCCTTAGGCGTGCCGCCAATTCCAGCACCTTCTCCTTTTCATCTCCTACCACCACGACGCGATAGACAAAGGGGGGAACGAAGTTGAGCAGCTTTTCCGCTGTGCCGCGGTCCAAGTTCCAGGGCACATCCACAGGGTATTCGACCACAAATCCCAGGGCATGCACCCCGGCCTTTACGCAGGCACGGATGTCTTCTTCTTGCATGATGCCGCAGATTTTCACTTTCGTCATACGGGCCAGCCTACGGAAATAAGGCGCATCAAAAAGTCAGCTATGTTTTCTGCCTTAAGGACGGCCGTTCCCACCAGAACGGCGTGGGCGCCACTCCGAGCCGCCCTTAAGACATCTTTCTCCGATCCGATGGCGCTTTCGCTTATCCATATGCGATGATCTTTCACCCACGGGGCGAGCTCTTCCGTTTTCCCTACATCCGTATCGTCGACCTCGAAGATGGTTATGTCACGGTTGTTGATGCCCAACATATCGTAGGGGAGAGGTTCGACTTTTTTTAATTCCGATAGGCTGTGTACCTCGACCAAGGTTTCCAGGCCACACTTCCTTGCCCGATCTATCAGTCGTTTGAGGTCCTCGACTTCGAGTCGGGCGGCGATGAGAAGGATCGCCTGAGCCCCACAGGCAGCCGATTCCTCCACCTGGCTTTCATGGGAGATAAAATCCTTGTGGAGAACGGGTAGATCGATGGCGGAGGTGATGTCTCTAAGCAAGTCCATGCTGCCGCCGAAGTGATGGGGCTCCGTTACTACGCTGATGCCCGCCACGGGACAAGCGGCCATCTTTTTTGCCAGGGCGACGGGGTTGCGGCCACAAAGGAGATCCCCTTCTTTTTCCGATCGCACCTTTATTTCCGAAATGACGGGGAAGAGGCCGGCTTTTTGCCGGGCCAGGATGTTAGCGGAAAGAGAAGTTTTCTTACGGTTTTCGTTTTTACCGGTAAGCATTGGACTTTTCCACCAACTCCTCCAATTTGCGCATCGCCGCCCCGGAATCTATCAGGGACCTGGATAGGTCCATCCCTTCCCGAATGCTGGGTGCCTTGCCACTTACGTACAGGGTGGCCGCGTTGTTTAGAATGAGGAAGTCCCTTCTCGGCCCCTTTTCTTTGCCGGCAAAGATGTCTCTTATGACCTGGGCGTTGAATTCCGGCGGCCCCCCTGCAATATCAGAGATGGTGCATCGCTTCAGCCCAAAGTCCTCGGGGGTTACTTCGTAGTACTTTATTTTTTTCTGTTTAATTTCCGCTATGGCCGTCTTTCCGAGCAGAGATATTTCGTCGAGACCGTCCAAACCATGGGCGATGATGACGTGATTGAAATCCATCTCGGCCACGACATTGGCCATCATGTTTACGAGCTCTAACTTATAAACGCCCATGGTATGGTTTCTCGCCCCCAGGGGATTTATAAGTGGACCGATGATGGTGAAAAAGATGGTTTTTATCCCCAGCTGATTCTCCGGCCCGAATACCTTTAGCATGACGGGATGGAAGTTGGGGGCGTAGATGAAGCTGATGCCGATTTCTTCAATGAGTCTTGCGGCCTGCTCGGGTGTCTGATCGATTTGGACCCCCAAGGCTTCGAGTACATCCGCGCTGCCGGAAGGTGAAGATATGGAGCGGCTGCCGTGCTTGGCGACGGGAACACCGGCGGCCGCCGTCAGGATGGCGTTTGCCGTGCTGACGTTGAAGGTGGTAAGCCCTCCCCCGGTACCGCAGGTATCCGTCAATTCCGATTTGATGGAGATGGGAATAGGAACGCAGTTCCGGCGCATGGCTTGGGCGATGTAAGCCACTTCCTTGATGCTGGGCCCCTTGCTCAAGAGGCCTACCAGAAAACCGGCAATCTGCACATCTGATAGCTGCCCTGCATTGATGGCATCGATTACGCTGTCTATTTCGTTTTTTTCCAGGTCGAAGTTTTCCGTTAACTTGGCCAGGATGGGTTTTATCGTCTTTCTCCCATTTTCTACCATGGCCCAGGCTTCTTCTTCCGAAGGTGCCGCCATCATGGTGGCCGGTGCACCTTCTGCCAGCTCGTGAAACTTATAGGTCTTAAAGGCCATCATGGTCCTTGTTTCCTTAACGCCTTCCAAGTTTTGCATTTTTTCCGTTACTATGTCGGAAAGAATGTCATAGTCCCTCACCTGGATCTTGGCGAGCAAGTCGTATTCCCCCGTGATGGAAAGGACCTCCACTACTTCTTCAATGGCCCCCAAATCGTTAGCGAGGCTGGGAATCTTCCCCTTTTCTACTTTGAAGAGAACGAGCGCCGTGATCATATAGACCCCCTTTCAAGTTGTGGAACTTCTTTGAAATGGAATATAACGTATTTTTGATAGATGCTCAACGATAGGTTGCCTCATGGAAAAAAATGTATAAATTTCACCTGATACAGGAAAGGGTGCGTCATGTCGGAGATGCTTGATTACATATCTACCTGGTCGGTCATCAAATGGGTCATTCTCGTTCTCATTGCCGGGTTCATCGGGCAGTTCGGTCGCATGTTGGCGGAAGCCCTGGTAAAGAGGGCGCAAAGGAAGAAAGCCGAGCGGGCATATGAGGAGAAGAAGGAAAAGACTGAGGAGCCGATTACGCTAACAATACCGCCGATACCGGATAAAAAGCTGGCCAAAACCATGGCCAAAATGGCGAAAAAGGAAGCGAAGGCGGCAAAGAAGAAAACGGATTGATCTCTTACCACCTTGGGTCTCCAGTGGATTCACGCCGTGGGAAAGTCCAATCCAATATTTGGCCCCTATGCAATTTACTCGACGGTGGCATAATTTTTCACATCCGTAAAAGGCAGACCACGCCATCTGACTGATGGGAGACGGGACAGTAAAAGCCGACATATGATTTGATTTCTTCGCTCAATTTCATATAATGGCCAAAGATATACGGTGGAGCAGATTTTGCGCATGGGTGGATATCTTGTGGTCAATGTCGTTTTGCTTTTCCTCGGGGTGGCGGTGCTCTTTTGGCTGCGGAAAAAATATCGCCAAATCAGTTGGACGGAGATGGTCGTTATTATTGTCCTTTATGCCATACTGGTTTTTCTCTTTACGGATGAGGTTGTAAGTGGCATCAAGGCTTTTCTTGAAGATTCGGTCTTATAAAAAATTGATGGAGGTGGAGCGATGAAAAAAGATGCCGAGGACGTATTGATTATTTTGGGAAGCCCTCGGAAGAAGGGTAACAGTGCTACGCTCGCAGAAGAGATTGCCAAAGGGGCCAGGTCAGCCGGCGCCCGGGTGGAGACGGTCTTTCTCAACGAGCTTTCCATCTCTCCATGCCGATCTTGCTATACCTGCCAGAAGAAAGGGGCCAAGGGCTGCGCCATTGATGACGATATGCAATCCTTGTATCCGAAGCTCTTGGCGGCGAAGGCTTGGGTAATAGCAAGTCCCGTCTACTGGTTCAACATGTCCGCTCAGACGAAGATATTTATGGATCGCCTATTTGCCTTGCCTGCCTATGATAGAAATGCCTTTGTAGGAAAACGCATCGCCATTGCCATGTCTTATGGTGATGTGGACCCCTTCGCCTCCGGCTGTGTAAACGCCTTGAGGTGTTTCCAAGACGCCTTTGGCTATACCAAATCGGAGATTGTGGGCATGGTTTATGGGAGCGCCATGAAGGCGGGGGAAATAGGGAAGAATACAACGCTCCTCGCCGAGGCAGTAGCCTTGGGTAAGAGGCTGGTT
>DAORXN010000035.1:0-7334 GCA_035358955.1 Syntrophales bacterium
TCGTAGGTATCAAGAATCTGGAATTCGTAGACGACAAGTACGGCACCGAGCTCGATATCCTCGCCAACTACCGGATCTACAACAACCTGACCTACACGGTGGGCTTTGGCTACCTCTGGACGGGCGACTACTTCAAGGGCTACGACCCGCTCGCGACCGTGAAGGATAACTACGTGGTCATGCACAAGCTAAACCTCATGTTCTAAGGGTAACCTGCGAACAACTTTCAAGGCCCCGGGGTGCCCCCGGGGCCTTTTTTTGCCCCTTGACGTAAAGAAAACCCCCTTGTTATAAAGGGGCCATGCCGCTATACGACCTTACGTGTAAAAACTGCGGGCACACCTTCGAAGCCCTCCTTAAAATACACGAGGACCCCGAAGGGGTTTCCTGTCCTCGCTGCGGGAGAAAGGGCGCCCGGAAGGTGCCCGGCCGCTTCCAGACGAACGACTGGTCGCGCTTCCTCGATCACTTAGAGCGGCGCGTCAATCCCGAGAAATTCCGATAAGGAGGCCGCCATCCGTCCCCTCTTCGGTGCCCTAAGCGGGCTGAAGGCCTCTCAGATCAGGCGCCTGGAACACCTCTACCGGCGCAGGATGCCCCTGGGCCGCCTCGCAAGCGGGGAGTTTGCGAGGGTTATCTGCGCCCTTTCGGCCGAGACGAACCGGCAGATAGGCGTCCTCATCGACCGCTTGGGCACGATCACCCACGTCATCGTGGGCGACCACGAGCGCATCGTAATCCCTCCCCTTGACGGCTACCGGGCCGCCCCCAGCCGCCTTTCGGGTCTGCGCCTCCTCCACACCCACTTGGACAATGCCGGCCTCTCGCAGGAAGACTTAACGGATCTCGCCCTCCTTCGCCTCGACGTCGTCGGGGCCCTGACCCTCTCGCCCGCCGGTCTCCCCCAGGCGGCTTACCTTGCCCATCTCCTCCCGGAAAACCCCGCGGGTGCCTACTGGGAAATCCTCCCCCCCTTAAGGCCGGAAGAGGTGGAGAGGTTCGACTTTGGCGCCTTCATTTCCGCCCTTGAGGATGAGCTCAAGGCCAAAGAACGGCCCCGGCCCGTGGAGATGGGCGATCGCGCCCTCCTTATCCGGGTGGAGACGAAAGATGCCCTCACGGGCAAAAAGTCCCTGGAGGAATTAAAGGCCCTCGCCCATTCCTGCGGCATCGAGGTCTACGATACGGTGATGCAGCTGCGGCCGCAGTTAGACGTAAGATGCGTCGTGGGGAAGGGAAAGCTTACGGACATCATCATGCGCGCCCTCCAGGTGGGGGCAAACCTCCTCATCTTCGACCACGAGCTCACGGCCGCCCAGGTGCGCACCATCGGGGAGCTCACGGAGATGGAGGTTATGGACCGCACCCAGGTCATCCTCGAGATCTTCGCCCGCCGCGCCCACAGCCGGGAAGGGAAGATCCAGGTGGAGCTCGCCCGGATGAAGTACCTCCTGCCCCGGCTCGTGGGGCGCTACCGGACCCTCTCGCGCCTGACGGGCGGCATCGGCGCCCGGGGACCGGGGGAGACGAAGCTCGAAGAGATGCGCCGCCTGGTGCGAGACCGCATTAGCCGCCTGGAGAAAGAGCTCAAGTACGTGGGGGAAGAGAGGCGCCAAAGGCGAAGAAAGAGACTCAAGGCCGAGCTACCCGTTATCTCCATCGTGGGCTACACCAACGCAGGGAAGTCCACCCTCCTAAACACCCTCACGAAATCGAACGTCCTTGCGGAGGACAAGCCCTTTGCCACCCTCGACCCCAAGAGCGCGCGCCTCAGGTTCCCCCGCGAGCGGGAGGCTATCATCACGGACACGGTAGGCTTCATCCGCAACCTCCCCGCCGACCTCTTGGCCGCCTTCCGCGCCACCTTGGACGAGCTAAAGGAGGCCCACCTCCTCCTCCACGTTGTGGATATCGCCGATCCCGATTATCGGGAGCACATAAGGGCGGTGGAAGAAATCCTGGACAAGCTCGACTGCCTGAAAAAACCGCGCCTTCTCGTCCTTAACAAGGCAGACCTCTTCTCCGCGCAAGGGGAGCTTCGCGCCCTTTGCGCGCGCTTTGACGCCGTTGCCATCTCCGCCCTCGACGAAGGCACCCTCGGGCCGCTGATGGCAAA
The DNA here is from genome assembly GCA_035358955.1 of Syntrophales bacterium. Classification (GTDB taxonomy): domain Bacteria; phylum Desulfobacterota; class Syntrophia; order Syntrophales; family UBA8958; genus JAOAFE01. The sequence continues at coordinate 2,117 of DAORXN010000035.1, forward strand.
GATCGAAGAGAGGCTGAAAGGATGCTTTCCATGAAAAAGACGCCCTATATCGCCCTAACCCTCTTTCTTGCCACCTTTTTCGTGTTTTTCCCCGTCCAGAAAAATGCCTTCGTGGACTTCGACGACCCCGAGTACATCACGGCCAACCCCCACGTGGCGACGGGCCTTTCTTGGGAAAACGTCCTCTGGGCGGTAAAAAAAAGCCACGCCCATAACTGGCACCCCCTTACGTGGCTCTCCCACATGGTAGACGTGGAGCTCTTCGGCCTCAATCCCCGAGGCCACCACCTCATGGGGGCCTTCCTCCACGCGATCAACGCCTCCCTGGCCTTCCTTCTCTTCTTCCGCCTGACGGGGGAGGCGATCCCGGCTGCCTTTATCGCCGCCTTCTTCGCCTTGCACCCCTTGCGGGTGGAGTCCGTGGCCTGGGCGGCGGAGAGAAAGGACGTCTTGAGCGTCTTTTTTTTCCTTACCTCCCTTCTGGCCTACGAAGGATACGTGCGAAAGGGGAGGGCCTCCTTACTTCTTGCGTCCATAGGCCTGCACGCCCTGGGCTTGACGGCAAAGCAGATGGGGGTAAGCCTCCCCTTCATCCTCCTTCTGCTCGACTACTGGCCCTTCCGGCGCCTTTCTCTCCAAGGTCCCTGGCGGAGGGTCCTCTGGGAGAAGGTGCCTTTTTTCCTCCTCTCCTTCGGAGCAGGGCTCACCGTCTACCTCGTCCAGCAGGCGACGGGCGTCCTCCACGGGGGGGAGGTCTTCCCCCTCTCGGTGCGCATGGCAAACGCCCTCTACAGCGCAACCGCATACTTAAGCAAGATCGTCTGGCCGACCAACCTCGCCGTCTTCTATCCCCACCCCTTAAATACCCTTCCGCCTTCTTACGTCCTCTTCTGTGCCCTCTTTCTCCTTACGTTAACGGCGGGCGTCTTTGGGAGCCGCCGCCCCTACCTCGTTACGGGCTGGCTCTGGTACTTAATTACCCTGCTTCCCGTCTGCGGCCTCATCCAGGTGGGAATCCAGGGCATGGCGGATAGGTACACGTACCTGCCCTCCCTGGGGATCTTCCTGATGGTTACCTTGATGGCGCGCGACCTAACGAAAAAGTGGCCGCCCCTCAAGGGCGTCTTCGTCTCCCTCGGCCTTTTGGCCTTAACCGCTTTTAGCGTCCTTACGGTGAAGCAAATCGGCGTCTGGCAGAACCCCCGCACCCTGTACGCCCACGCCGTCAAGGTTACAAAGGACAACTACTGGGCTTACAACAACTTAGGGGCCGCCCTCTTTGCCGAGGGGAGGAAAGCGGAGGCCAAGGAGATGTTCGAGCAGGCCCTCGCCATCCTCCCCGAGTATCCGGGGGCAAACAAGAACCTGGCCGCCCTGCTCCTCGAGGAGGGGAAGTATGAAGCAGCCCTTCGGCACATAAAGCGCGCCCTTTCCGTCCAGCCCCGCAACCCCGAGTACTGGACGGCGAAGGGGGCCATCCTCCTCCGGATGGGAGACCGGCAGGGGGCGACAGAGGCCTTCCGGGCCGCCCTCGAAGTTTCTCCCGGCTATCCCGACGCGAAAGAGGGGCTTCGGGAAGCGGGGGAGAAGCCTTAAATTCCCGTTGACTTATGCAACCGATTGGTTTAGCGTACCGCCGGATTTTTCCCGAGGAGGCCCGAAGAGGCGGCAAGGGACATGATGTACGAATTCATCTGGCATGGTCGCGGTGGTCAGGGGGTGGTGCTTGCCGCCCAGATGCTCGCCGAAGCGGCCTACCTGCACGGATTTAAAGGGGTTACGGCCACGCCCACCTTCGGGCCGGAGAGAAGGGGCGCGCCGGTCATCGCTTCCACGCGCCTCTCCCCCGCACCCATTCGTACCTTCGCCCAGATCAGGAAGGCCGATTTTGCCGTCGTCCTCGACGAATCCCTCTTCCAGGCGGTGGACATCCTCACCCGCCTGAAGGAGGCGGGGGTGCTGATCGTGAACACCGCCGAGCCGGGTAAATTTTCCTTCCCCGCTTCCCTCACCGTCTTTACCGTGGACGGCACGGGGATTGCCCACCGCCACCGCCTCGTGCGGGAGGGCACCCCCTTGGTCAACGTGCCCCTCTTGGGGGCCGTGGCCCGGGCCTCGGGACTGGTGAGCGTGGAAGATATAGTGGAGGCCCTGAAGAAAAAGATCGGGGGGGACCACCTAACCCAGAACGTCGCGGCCTTGAAGGCCGCCTTTGACGAGGCCCTAAGGCATGGATAAGATGAAGGACGAAAATATCTCCGCCATGTGCACCTGCGCCGTGGGGGAGGCGGGAAGAACGGGTGACTGGCGAAGCTTCCGGCCGGTCATCGACCACAGTAAGTGCATTCCCCACCAAAAGGGGAAAGCCGCCTGCTTCCTCTGCTGGCTTTACTGCCCCGAAGGGGTCGTGAAGGCCACCATTCCCATTGCCATCGACCTTACGTACTGCAAGGGATGCGGCATCTGCGCCGAGGAGTGCCCTGCCAAGGCGATCACGATGGTAAGGGAGGAAGACCATGAGTAGGGTGGAAATCATGACGGGAAACCAGGCCGCCGCCCTCGGGGCGCGCCTGGCCCGGGTGCAGGTCGTGGCCGCCTACCCCATCACGCCTCAAACTTCCCTCACGGAAGCCCTCGCCCAGTTCATCGAAAGCGGGGAGATGAAGGCGGAATACGTGCGCGTGGAGGGAGAGCACAGCGCCCTATCCGTTTGCATCGCCGCCTCCACTGTCGGGGCCCGGGCCTTTACGGCCACGAGCGCCAACGGCCTCCTCTACATGCACGAGCAGATTCACTGGGCGGCCGGTTCCCGGCTTCCCATCGTCATGTGCTGCGTGAACCGGGGGGTGGGGGCGCCCTGGACGATTCTCAACGACCAACAGGATTCCATCTCCCAGCGGGATACGGGCTGGATTCAGCTCTACTGCCGGGACAACCAGGAAATCATCGACACGGTCATCCAGGCGTTCCGCATCGCCGAGGCGGTTTATGTCCCCGTCATGGTCTGCTACGACGGCTTTGTCCTCTCCCACACCCTCATGCCCGTCGAAATCCCCGACGCCGAACGGGTGGACGCCTTCCTGCCTCCCTACCGACCCCACACCATCTTGAGCGAGGCAGACCCCCGGACGATCAATCCCGTCATGTTCGCCGATCCGAGGGAAAACGCCGCCGGTGTCCTCGGGGACGGTTATATGGAGATGCGCTACAAACTCGCAGGCGCCCTCACGGAGGCGCTAAAGACCATTCAGGACGTCTCCGACGAGTATGCGCGCCTCTTCGGGCGCAACCACGGAGGCCTCCTGTGGGAGTACAAGACGGAGGACGCCGAAGTGATACTCACGGGCATGGGTTCCATCGCAAACGAGGCCACCATCGCCGCCGACATCTTGAGGGAAAAGGGCGTGCCCGCGGGGGTGGTGGGTATCCGCGCCTACCGACCCTTCCCCGTGGAGGCCATCACGCACGCCTTCAGGAAGGCAAAATCCATCCACTGCCTGGAGAAGGCCTTAAGTTACGGCTTCGCAGGACCCATCTACACCGACTTGAGGGCGGCCCTTTACGGAAGTGGATGTGAGGCGGCGATGCACGACTACATCGCCTCCCTGGGAGGCCGGGACATTCAGCCGGATACCATAGCCCAAGTGGTTTTCGAGCGGGTAATTAAACCGGAGGCCGACGGCCGCTTCCACGCGCCCCTCTGGATCAACTGTCGCACGGAGTAAAAATGCCGGAGACCCTTTTCAAGATCAACGCCAAAGAGTACATCCTGCCGGGTAACCGCTCCTGCCAGGGCTGCGGCCTTTCCCTGGCGTACCGCATGGCCTTAAAGGCCCTGCGGGAGAAGACCATCATGGTTATCGGGCCGAGCTGCCTGTGCGTGCTCCACGGCCTCTACCCCAGCACGGCCGTCATGGTCCCCGGCCTGAACACCACCTTTGCCAGCGCCGGTGCCGCCGCTTCCGGGCTGGTGGCGGGCTTGCGCGCCCTGGGAAGGGACGACGAGACGGTCGTAGCCTTCATCGGCGACGGGGGCACCTTCGACATGGGTATTCAGTCGTTAAGCGGGGCGGCGGAAAGGCAGACGGACTTCATCTACGTCTGCTACGACAACGAGGGCTACATGAACACGGGCACACAGCGCTCCAGCGCCACCCCCTTGGGGGCCATCACCTCCACCACCCCCCTGCTCGCGAAGGAGGAACACAAGAAAGACCTGGTGCGCATCATGGAGGCCCACGAGGTGCCTTACATCGCCACCGCCAATCCTGCCTATCCCATCGACCTCTACGATAAGTTCGTGAAGGCAAAGAAGATCAAGGGCACCCGCTACCTCCATCTCTTCATCCCCTGCCCGCCGGGCTGGGGATTTCCGCCCAAGGACACGATACGATTGGGCCGCCTCGCCGTAGAGACGGGCGTCTTTCCCCTCTTCGAGATAGAAAATGGGCGCTTCCGTTTCACGGGCCGCAGTCGTGCCCTGGCCGAAAGGGGGCACAAGATACCCGTTTCCAACTACCTCGAACGGCAGGCGAGATTTGGGCGCATGACCCCCGCCCAGGTCCAAGTCTTTCAGCAGTGGGTGGATAGAAGATGGGAAGAGTACGTCCGCCGGGCCGAGGCGGATGCTAAGCACTTCTCTCCCTGAGGGAAGAAACGATAAGCTCGGCGTATCTTCTCGCCGCCCCCCGATTTTGCGCCACGAGCGCCTGCGCCCTCTTGCCCCACTCTTTTCTTTCGGTCGGTTCCTTAAGAAGGAAAAGGAGCCTTTCGTAGAGCTCATCTTCCCCCTTAACCTCGATGCCCCCCTGGCCCTCAACGAGGAGGTCCCTCTCGGCGCGAAAGTCGCCCATGTAGGGGCCGAAAAGGGGCGCTTTTCCCCAGGCGGCCGCCTCCAAGATGTTCTGCCCGCCCCGGGGAACGAGGGAGCCGCCGCAGAAGACGACCGCCGCCAGGCCGTAGAGCTTGAAAAGCTCGCCGATGACGTCCACGATGACGACCCGCTCTTTCTTCCTTTCTCTTCCCCCCATGATCTCCCGGTAGGTGATGGTGTCCGAAAGGCCGTATCGGCGGCAAAGACGCACCACCTCGGCGCCCCTTTCGGGGTGGCGGGGGATAAGGATGAGGGTAAGCAAGGGGAATGCGCGCAAGAGCCGCCCGTAGACGGAAAGGACGATTTCTTCCTCCCCTTCGTGGGTACTGCCTGCCACGAAGATGG
>DAORXN010000036.1:0-6943 GCA_035358955.1 Syntrophales bacterium
TGCCCGATGCGAAAATAGTTATCATCGTTCAGAATACTGGCCCCTCCTACAATTTTTACCTTCATTCTCTTCTTCTCCGCCCCCATTTGGTAGCAGGTCTTAAAGAGGAGTGGAATACCCGTATCCGCAAACATGGCCGGTACTTCCTCCGCCTTCCGTTTATCGAGGGAAGAATCGGGCAGCATAAAGTGAAGCATCCCCCCCACCACGGCCACGGGATCGTAGACAACGACGGCGATACAGGAACCCAGGGCATAAGTTACAAGTATATCCTCCCGGTTCTTACTGCACTTGAAATCGGAAATACCCACCACAATATCGCCCATGTTAATAAAGTCACCGTTTCCTTCCGCCTATTGACTTGCAAAATCGAGACCAGCGGACAGAAGAAGAGCTCTTACATGCCGAACCTTTTCAATTTTTCCACGAGGGTCGTTCTGTTTAACCTCAGGAGCTTAGCGGCCTTGTTCTTTACACCCCCGCACTGATTCAGGGCCCTAAAAAGTAAGTTCCGTTCGAATTCGTAGACCAACCGATTGTAATCTACGCCTTCTTCGGGCAAGACCTCTTCCGATGAGTAGACTTTCTCTATCTTCACGCCCCTCATCTTTTCCGGCAGGTCTAAAACCCCTATTTCGCCTTCTTCTTTCATAACTACCAGCATTTCCACGAGATTTTCCAGCTCCCGTACATTTCCCGGCCAGGAATAATTCATAAGCGCATCGATCGCCTCCTGAGAAAAGCGCCTTACGTGCTTCTTTCTTAACTGATTGTACTTCTTCAAAAAATGGTTGGCCAAAATGGGGATATCCAGCCCCCTTTCCCTGAGAGGGGGGAGATAAATGGGAATTACGTTTATGCGATAGTAAAGGTCCTCGCGAAATTTTCTCTCCCTCACGAGGTGCTCTAAGTTTTGATTGGTGGCGGCAATAATCCGTACATCAGCAGTCATGGTTTTGACGCCACCGACGCGGTCGTACTGCTTCTCTTGAATCACCCTGAGTAATTTCACCTGTAGGGCAGGGCTCATATCCCCTATTTCGTCGAGGAAAATGGTGCCTCCCTCGGCGAGCTCGAATTTTCCCGGTCTCGTTTTGATGGCACCGGTAAAGGCACCCTTCTCATGGCCGAAGAGTTCGCTTTCCAGTAGTTCTGCGGGGATGGCCCCACAATTCACCGTTATGAGAGGCCGATGACGCCTCTCACTGTTCATATGGATTGCCCGCGCAATCAGCTCCTTACCCGTTCCGCTTTCCCCGTGGATTAGAACCGTGCTATCTGACCTCGCGACCTTCTCCACCTTTTCAAACACCTGCTTCATGCATTCGCTGTAACCGATGAGGCGGCCCAGATCGAAGCGCGTCTTCAAATTCTGTTTTAAAATCACGTTTTCATCTCTCAGCTCATAGAAGCTGAGGGCCCGGGCTACCGTGAGCTTCACCAGCTCATCTTTCAACGGCTTCACGATGTAATCGAAAGCCCCCAATCTCATAGCCTCCACGGCAGAATCAACGCTTCCATAGCCTGTGACGATGACGACCAGGGCTTCCGACCTCAACTCCCGAACAAACTTCAATACCTCCATCCCATCGGCTCGGGGCATCCGTAGATCGGAGATCACGAGGTGATATTTGTCCCGCACGAATTCTTCCATCGCTTCTTTGCCGTCACTTACAGCTTTGACCTCATAACCCTCGCCCTCGAGAAGCTCCATCAAATTCTGTCTGCTCAACTCCTCGTCCTCGGCAACCAGAATTCTAAAATGTTTGACCGTCATCTTAACCTCCTTTATGTCAAAAACGTGACATATTTCGTCAAATTTCTCACTAAAGTCAAGAAAATAATGAATGAGACCGGTATAGTTATGGCTTTCAAGCCCACCTTGAAAATGGCCCTAAATTTGCTTAAATTACCAGCATTGAAGAGGTGCGTGAATTGTCATGATAGGTGACTTTACCCCTTACGAACTTAAGGACCACGAATTCGAGAAGATTCGGCGCTTGATTTACGAGCAGTGCGGCATCCATCTTCACGAAGGCAAGCGCGAGCTCGTAAAGGCAAGGCTTAGTAAACGTCTCCGGGAAGGAAACTTTAAATCCTTTTCGGATTACTTCCGTTACGTAACAACCCAAGAAGGCACCGATGAACTCATCAACATGATAGACTCCATTTCCACCAATCTCACCTATTTTTTCCGGGAGAGTACTCATTTCGACCGACTTAAGCTCATCATCGGTAAATGGGCAAATCCGAAGGGGGAGTTCCGCATTTGGAGCGCCGGCTGTTCGACGGGTGAAGAACCTTACTCTATAGCCATCAGTGCATCCGAGGTGCTCGGCCCCAACCGGAATAGCTGCTCCATTCTGGCCACGGATATCTCCACCCGGGTATTGAAGCAAGCGATTACGGGGATCTACCCGGAAGAGAGGATCGAGCGCGTTCCCCAAAACATCCTCAAACAATACTTCCAGTACGGAACGGGCAAGGCGGAAGGCTACTATCGGGTGAAGAGAGAGATCCGAGAAATGGTACGATTTCAAAGGTTCAATCTCATGGATCCCTTCCCTTCCGACTTTAAGTTTCATATCATCTTTTGCCGGAACGTGATGATTTACTTTGATAAAAAAACCCAGGTAGAATTGATAAACAAGTTTTACAATGCCTTGGAAGACGAAGGCTACCTTTTCGTCGGACACTCGGAGAGTTTAACAGGCCTGGAACATGGCTTCCAGTACTTGGAGCCCAGCGTCTATAAGAAACGTAGTCCATCACTTACCCATGCCGGAATAAAAAAAGGAGAAGCTTATGGCATTCAATATTCTCATCGTGGATGATTCCATGTCCATGAGGTCGGTAATAAAGAAAATCATAAGTCTTTCGGGCTTCAAAATAGATGAGTATTACGAAGCGCAGAATGGGAAAGAGGCGCTGAATATCCTTTCCCAAAAATGGGTGGACGTCATTCTTTCCGATATCAACATGCCCGAGATGAACGGCATCGAAATGCTCAAAGAATTAAAGAAGGATGAGCTCTATAAACAGATCCCCGTCATTTTCGTTACTACCGAGGGAAGCCAGGAAAGAATGGATGAGGCCCGTGAAGCCGGCGCAAGCGGATTTTTGAAGAAACCATTTCTGCCGGAAGAATTGAGGGCCCTTTTATGCCAGATCGTAGGCATGGACGAAGAGGGCAAGTACATTTCTGCCCCGGAAGAAGGGATGGACTTTTGACCGGAGATAGATAGGTGGCGAAAATAAAAGTACTCATCGTCGATGATTCCGCCATTGTGAGAAAGATCTTCGCCGAAGAGCTTTCCCGCTATCCGGATATCGAAGTGGTCGGGACGGCACCGGATCCCTACGTGGCACGCACCAAAATCGTGAACCTCAAACCCGACGTCATTACCCTCGATATCGAAATGCCCCGCATGGACGGGCTTACCTTCCTGAGAAAACTGATGAAATACCACCCCATTCCCACCGTCATTGTGAGTTCCCTGACACCGGCGGGGGGGAAACTCTCCATCGAGGCCCTGGAAATTGGCGCCGTTGACGTGATTGCAAAACCGGGTGGTTCTTACAGCGTGGCCAATATGAGTGCCCAATTGGTGGAAAAAATCCGGGCGGCGGCCTCGGCCGTCATAAAAAAAGACCACCTGATGGAAAAGGAAGGAAGGGTATCGGCGATCGAATCGATTTCCGCCCTGGCGGAAACGACGAACAAAGTGATCGCCATCGGTGCTTCGACGGGGGGTACGGAAGCCCTGAAAACCATTCTAACCCGGATGCCACCCAATATACCGGGTATCGTGGTAGTACAGCACATGCCGGCCCAATTCACCGCGTCTTTTGCCGAGAGATTGAACAGTTTGTGTCAAATCGAGGTAAAAGAGGCAAAAGACAACGATTCGGTAATCAACGGTACTTGCCTTATAGCGCCGGGTAATTACCACATGCTGCTCAGGAGAAGCGGCGCCCGCTACTATGTGGAGGTGAAGCAGGGACCAATGGTTCACCACCAGCGCCCGGCCGTGGACGTGCTCTTCAAATCCACCGCCAAGTATGCAGGTCCCAATGCCATCGGTGTCATCCTGACGGGGATGGGATCGGACGGGGCAGAAGGGCTAAAAGAGATGAAGGAGGCCGGCGCAAAAACCATAGCCCAAGATGAGGATACCTGTGTCGTCTTTGGCATGCCTAAAGAAGCGATCAAATTGGGAGCGGCAGAGAAGGTTTTGCCGATCCATCAAATTCCGTCAGAAATAATAAGGATGGTGGGAAAATGACGCAGGAAGAAATAATCAGAAAAATCGACGTTATGGCTTCAGAATTTCTCCTTCTCACCCCAGAGGAATTAGACATCCCCGCGGCGGGGAAATTCCTCAACCAACTCGATGAGATAGGTGAAGCAGCAAGAGAGTTCGCCTGGGAACCCATCCAGAGGATTAAGGCTGCCATCTCTGATATGCTCGAAAAACTCATCCTCGATGCCATCTCCGATAAGGCCGCTTGTTTTTCTCTCTTGGAAAGAGGCCTTGCACTCCTCCAGGAAGCAGCTCAAGTTTTATCCACCACCGGTACGTTTCCGGAAGAGAACGTAAATACGTTTGTAACGGAAGTCCTCAATCTGACGGGATATAAGGAGAAAAGGGAAGAAAAAACTTTGCCTCCTTCCGCGACATCAACTGCCGTCATCCAGGACGAGAGTCTCGTGCGCGATTTCATAAACGAAGGGCTCGAATACATAGAAGAAATCGAGGTCAACATCCTAAATCTGGAACAGCATCCCAAAGATACGGAAATCATCAATTCCATCTTTCGTCCCTTTCACTCGATCAAAGGCGTGGCCGGCTTTCTCAACCTCTCGGAAATAAGAGATCTCGCCCACAGATTGGAAAATCTGTTGGATAAGGCGCGAAACGGAACGCTTCCCGTTACGCCTGCCCTCATCGACGTCATCTTAGACGGGGCCGATACCCTGAAGACGATGATAAAAGACCTAAGCGCCGTTCTCGAAGGGAGACCCATTAACCACGAACCCCTCGACCTCGAACCGTTGATGGAAAATATTTTAGCCCTCGAAGAGACGCCGGTAAAACCCAAAAAGATCGGTGAAATCCTCGTCGAAACCGGCGCCATTGGCGAGGAGATTTTAGACGAAGCGCTTAAGGTCGTGCAGGAACAGCCGGGCAAGAAGATAGGAGAGGCCTTGATCGAAAAAGGGGCCGCCACCCCCAAGCAGGTAGCCCAGGCCCTACGTCAGCAATCGGAACAGTTGGCCGAGGCCTCCACCATAAGGGTGGATACGAGGAAACTCGATGACCTCATCGATATGGTGGGCGAGCTCGTGATCGCCCATTCCATCATCCGGCAGGATATTGCCAATCAGCTTGCCTCCGATCGAAATCTCATGCGCGATATCGCTCAACTGACGAGAATCACGGCCTCCCTTCAGCAAACTTCTACGAGTCTTCGCATGGTCCCCATCAAACAGACCTTTCAACGCATGTCGCGCCTCGTTAGAGACCTGGCGAGAAACAAGGGGAAACAGATAAAAGTGGAAATGATAGGAGAGGATACGGAAATCGACCGGCATATGGTGGATGAGATCTACAATCCCCTCGTGCACATGGTGAGAAATTCCGTCGACCACGGCATCGAAATGCCCGAAGAAAGACAGGCGGTTGGTAAACCGCCCCGAGGTACCATCGAGCTTAAGGCCTACCACCGAGGGGGAAATATCGTGATAGAAATCTCCGACGACGGTCGGGGACTCGATCGGCAGAAAATCATGGAAAAGGCTATCCGGATGGGCCGCGTCCATGCGGGAGAAGATATAAGCGATGAAGAGATATACCGCCTCATCTTCTTGCCCGGCTTTTCCACGGCAGAAAAGGTCACCGATGTCTCCGGCCGAGGGGTAGGCATGGATGTGGTCAAGAAGGCGGTGGAAAAGCTCCGGGGAAAAATCGACATAAGAAGTACCCCCGGCCGTGGGGTTACCTTCATCACCAGTTTCCCCCTCACCATGGCCATCATCGACGGCATGATCGTCAGGGTCGGCAGTGAAAGGTACATCCTCCCCACGACGGCTATTCGTCAGGCCCTGCGACCTACGGAAGAGCAATACACAAATGTGGTGGGTAAAGGTGAAATGATAAACGTCATGGGGAACCTCATGCCCCTCCTCAGGCTGGGAGACGTGTTCGGAATAGAAACGGAAAGAAAAATGCCCTGGGAGGCGATCAGCATCGTCGTCGAGGCCGAAGGTCGCACCAAGTGCCTCCAGGTGGATGAAATTTTAGGCAAAACAGAGGTGGTGATAAAAAGTTTAGGGGAAGCGTTGAAAAATGTCCGCGGCATCGCGGGGGGGGCAATCTTAGGGGATGGCCAGATCGGCCTCATCCTGGATGTGGAAGGATTATTTTACTTGGCGGAATCTCAATCATAAATTTAGGAGGTAAAGAAAAATGGAAAACTTAGAAGTGAGAAGCGAAAGAGAGGGTAAGTACTTGACTTTCACCCTCGACCAGGAAGAATACGGGATTGGTATTACCAAGGTCAAGGAGATCATCGGGATGATACCCATCACGCCCGTGCCCCAGACACCCCATTTCGTAAAGGGCGTGATCAACCTGCGCGGCAAGGTGATCCCCGTCATCGACCTTCGGCTCAAATTCGGCTTGGAACCTATGGAGTACAATGAGCGTACTTGTATCATCGTGGTGGAGATCGCGAGCGCGGGCAAAAAAATCCCCATGGGCATCGTGGTGGATTCCGTTTCGGAAGTGCTCAACATCAAAGGAAACGACATTGAAGACACCCCTAACTTCGGAAGCCGGCTGGAGACTAACTACATCTTAGGCATGGCGAAAACCGGGGATGGGGTAAAGATCCTCCTCGATATCGACAAGGTACTTTCATCCGAGGAAATCGCAGCGGT
>DAORXN010000037.1:0-6312 GCA_035358955.1 Syntrophales bacterium
CACAAGGGAGAAAACGTCTCCGGGGCCGATGTGGTGGTGACTTCGACGGCTGTTCGTCCCGATAACCCGGAGGTGATAAAAGCTCACGAGCTTGGCATTCCGGTAATTCCCAGGGCCGAGATGCTGGCCGAGCTCTTGAAGATGAAGTTTTCCATCGCCGTCTCCGGCACTCACGGCAAAACAACCACTACATCCATGATTGCTACCGTTCTGGCCTCGGGAGGACTCGATCCCACGATGGTCATCGGGGGAAAGTTGGGCAGCATAGGTAGCAACGCCCGCCTGGGGAGTGGGGAGGTGATCGTGGCCGAGGCAGACGAAAGCGACGGGTCTTTCCTCAAACTTGGCCCCTGCATCGCCGTCATTACTAACATCGACCGGGAGCACTTGGATTTCTATCGGGATATAGCGGATATCAAGGAAGCCTTTGTGAAGTTCGCCAACATCGTGCCTTTTTATGGGGCCACGGTTCTTTGTCAAGACGATCCCTACGCCCGGGAGATAATACCGGCCGTAAAGAGGAGGTTGATTACTTACGGCATGGAGACCCCCGCCGAGTACAGGGCAAGGCAATGGGTTTTTGAAGGAGGGGTATCCCAATTCAAGGTGCTTCATCACGAGGAACCATTGGGAGAGGTGAAGCTGCACGTACCCGGCCGATTTAACGTACTCAATGCCCTGGCGGCCATAGCGGTGGCTAGAGAATTGGGGCTCGGGATGGAAGAGATTTGCCGGGGCCTGGAGGCGTTCCGGGGGGTACAGAGGAGACTGGAGGTCAAAGGTAAAAAGGGCGGTATCACGGTTGTAGACGACTATGGTCATCACCCAACAGAGATAAGGGAAACCTTGAGAGCCGCTCGCGAGTTGTGGGGAGGGCGTCTTGTCGTTATCTTTCAACCCCACCGATACACGAGAACGAAGGCCCTTTACCGGGACTTCCTTACGGCATTCGACATGGCCGACGTACTCATCGTGACGGATATATACGCGGCAAGTGAGGACCCCATCCCCGGTGTGAATTCTGCTTCTCTTTGCAACGATATGAGGGCGCGGGGGAAAAACGTAGTCTATATAAGCGATTTCAACGAGGTGGTCTCATATCTCCTCAAGGTGGCCCGGGCCGGGGATGTGGTCATCACCCAGGGGGCGGGTAACGTGTGGCAGGTAGGGGAAAAGTTCCTCCAGGCGTTGGCAGGGGGCAATGGAAACTGAACTCAAGAAAAGGATAAACGACCTGTGTGAGGGAAATGTGGCATTTGACGTCCCCATGAGCAAGCACACTTCTATGCGGGTAGGAGGGCCGGCGGACTGCCTGGCTTTCCCGCCGTCGGTCCGTCACCTCGCCCTCCTCGTTAAGTTCCTCTCTGAGCGAGGGATCCCCTTTTTCCCGGGAGGAAATTGGAGCAATGTTATTGTCCGGGATGGAGGCTTTCGCGGCGTTCTCATCGGTTTGAATCGGCTCCAGGGCATCCGCCCTTTGCCCGAAAGAGAAGGGATGGGATTTTACGTAGAGGCGGGCGTATCCCTTAAGAAGTTAGTTCATCTAACGGCCGAAGCAGGGATGACGGGCCTCGAATTCGCGGCCGGCATTCCCGGTAGCGTAGGGGGCGCAATCAAGATGAATGCAGGTGCCTGGGGAAAGGAAATGAAGGATGTGTTAGGTGCGGTCACCCTCATCGATGGGCGAGGTCGATCGATAGAGGTGCCGGCCCGGGAGATGCCCTTTAGCTATCGTGCCCTAAGGCTGAAGGATTCGGAGGTAATTGCACAGGCGAGCTTCGTTCTGGCCCCAGGGGAAAGGGAGCAGATTTTCCGGCGCATTGGGGAGATCTTGCAGGAGAGGAAAGCGCGTCACCCCCTCGAGTATCCGTCCGCGGGTTCTATTTTCAAAAATCCGCTAAGCAGGCCGGCGGGGCGCCTCATCGAGGAGGCGGGCCTCAAAGGCCGGCAAGTGGGTGGAGCGCGCGTATCGGAAAAACATGCCAACTTCATAGTAAATACGGGCACTGCTACCGCTTCCGATGTGATTAAGCTTATTAACATCGTAAGGCGGGAGGTGGAAAAGACACACGGCATCTCTCTTGAGACGGAGGTGGTGATCATAGGTGAGGGTGCTCAACAGGAGGAAGACTTTGAGCATATATAGGCAGAAAGCCGGAAAATACTGGTTAAAGAAACGGGGTGACTCGATCCTCCGGGAAATTCTGGCGGCTACTTTCTTTCTAGGCGGCATCGTAGTGGTGTGCGGGGTGATGGTCTATCTCTTCAGCGTCCTTTACAGCATGCCCTGGCTGGAGACGAGAAGTGTGGTTGTACGCGGCTTAAATGAACTTACGGAGCGTGAAGTGCTGAATGTGGCAGGCGTGAGGAAAGGCGTGAATATTCTCGCCGTGAATACGCGCCTGGTGGCAGACAAAGTGAAGGCGATTCCCTGGGTGAAGGAGGTGTACGTAGGAAGGGAATATCCGGATCGAATCGTCATCAACGTAAAGGAGAGAACGGCCATAGCCATGATGAAACGGGGGGATGAAATATACCTGATAGATAGGGATGGCAGCCCGTTCAAAAAATTTTCCCCCAGCGATGGAGTAGATTTGCCGATTCTTACGGGCTTTACCGGAGAAGGGGCAGGGCAGTCAGCCCTTCTGGCGAAGGCCCTTTCCCTGGTGGAATACTTGAAAAGCCATCCCGGTATTGCTTCTATCGAATCTATATCAGAGATTCACGGGGATGATCGCCTGGGGCTCACCATTTTCACTACGACGGGGATGTGCCTGGTTCTTGGTTTCAGTGATTACGAGAGCAAGTTGAATCATCTTCCCCTCATCCTGGCTGATCTCGAACGTAAGAATATGAGGACGGCTTTTTTGCGCATCGATTTAAGCGACCCGATGAAGGTGACGGTGCAACCGAGAAAGATACCCCTGCCGAAGCAACCTAAAACGGCGGAAGGGGAGGTAAAGATCTGAACGGAAGGATGGTTGGTTTATGCGGAAGAAGGCAAATATATTCGTAGGCTTGGATATCGGTACCACGAAGACCTGTGCCATCGTGGGGGAATGGGCGGAACAGGGACTCAACATCGTGGGCCTGGGTACTCACCCCTCAGAGGGTTTGAGAAAGGGCGTGGTGGTAAATATCGATAGCACGGTGGAATCCATAGCCCGAGCGGTGGAAGAGGCGGAACATATGTCGGGCTGTGAGATTCGTTCCGCCTATGTGAGCATAGCCGGCCAGCATATAAAGAGTCAAAATAGCTTGGGGATAGTGGCCATTAAGGGCCGGGAAGTAGATGATGAGGACGTACAACGGGCCATCGAAGCGTCCCGGGCCGTAGCGGTACCGCCGGATAGGGAAATCCTCCATGCCCTTCCCCAAAGCTATATCGTCGATGATCAGGACGGGGTTAAGGACCCGGTGGGCATGTCGGGCGTTCGATTGGAGGCAAAGGTACATATTGTAACGGGAGCTACACCGGCCATTCAGAATGTCGTGAAGTCCGTCAACCGGGTAGGCATTAATGTGGAAGAACTCGTCCTTGCACAGATCGCCTCGGCCGAGTCGGTATTAAGCGATGATGAGAAGGACCTGGGTGTGGCCCTTTTCGATATTGGAGGGGGTACGACAGATATCGCCGTTTTTACGGAAGGCAGTGTGAAGCATACGGCGGTCATCCCCGTGGGGGGGCAATACGTCACCAACGATATCGCCCAGGGACTGAGGACCCCCATTCTCGAGGCGGAGAAGGTGAAGATTAAACATGGGTGCGCTTACGTTTCCCTCATTCCGAAAGATGAAATGATAGAGGTGCCGAGCGTTGGGGGTCGTGAGGCACGGGAGGTTTCACGCCAGCTTTTGGGCCGTATCATAGAGCCCCGCATGGAGGAAATACTCAATCTTGCCTTCAAGGAAATCGTAAAAGCGGGATTCGAGGATAATCTGGCGGCAGGCATTGTCCTTACCGGGGGGACTGCCCTCACACCCGGCGTGGTGGAGTTGGCCGAGCAGATGTTCAATTTGCCCGTGCGGTGTGGTTATCCCGGTCGGATGAAAGGATTAACGGATGTGGTGAAGAGCCCAATTTACGCTACGGCCGTGGGGCTCATCTTGCGTGCGGTAAGTGGCCTTCCGCCTGCCTCTGCCCATGGGGCAACCGGTATGGTGGGAGGGTGGATTGATAAAATAAAAAAATGGTTCGTAGATTTTTTCTGAGGGAGGGTACGCAATGTTTGAATTGGCGAGTTCCATGCAGGAAGCAACGGCTAAAATCAAGGTTATTGGAATTGGCGGAGGTGGTGGCAATGCGGTCAACACCATGATTTCTTACCAGTTGAAGGGGGTAGATTTCATCACGGCCAATACGGATGTTCAGGCATTATCCACCATCTCCGCTCCGGTGAAGATCCATTTGGGTGCGCAGGTGACGAAGGGCCGCGGAGCAGGGGCCAATCCTGAACTGGGGCGGCAGGCCGCCATCGAAAGTCGGGATATGATCTTTGAATGCCTGGAAGGTGCGGACATGGTGTTCATTACGGCCGGGATGGGAGGAGGAACCGGTACGGGCGGTGCCCCGGTAGTGGCGGAAATATGCAAGGAATTGGGAGCCCTGACGGTGGCTGTGGTAACCAAGCCCTTCGGGTTTGAGGGCAAAGTACGAGCTCAGCAGGCAGAAGAGGGAATTGCCGAATTGAGGAAGATCGTGGACACCCTGATTGTAGTACCTAACCAGCGTCTTCTCAGCCTGGGGGGCAGAAACCTTACCTTGAGGGAGGCCTTTAAAAAGGCCGACGATATTCTTTATCATGCTGTCCGTGGCATTTCGGACCTGGTAATCGTACCCGGCGTCATCAATCTCGATTTTGCCGATGTCAGGAATATTATGTCCAACATGGGGCTTGCCCTTATGGGTACGGGCACTGCCTCGGGTGAAAACAGAGCGGTGGAAGCGGTGCAGCGGGCCATCTCCTCTCCCCTGCTGGAAGATAACAGTATTCAGGGTGCGCGCGGTGTCTTGCTCAATATCACAGGCGGACCCGATATGAGTCTCTATGAAGTGAACGAGGCGGCTTCCATGGTGCAATCTGAAGTCCACGAAGATGCCAATATAATTTTCGGGACCGTCATCGACGAAAACATGGGAGATGAAATCCGCATTACCGTCATTGCCACGGGGTTCGATGAAACTTCGAGGAGAAAGGGCACGGAAAGTATCTCCCGCGGTGTAGTATCCGACATTTCCATCCCGGCCTTCATAAGAAAGAAGGAGGGCAAGGACCTCTCGGCAATGAAACCGGGGTTCATCGAGGATGAGACGGATCCCAACCTGGAAGTCCCTGCCTTTTTGAGAAGACAGGCCGATTGAGGAGGGATGAAAAAAGGCGTCCCGCCTGAAGACGGGATTATAAGGAAGACTTGGGGTGATAAGCTGAGGATATGCCTCGCCTATCCACATGCCTATGGGACGGGCATGAGTAATCTCGGCTTTCAAACCGTCTACCGTCTCTTCAATGAGCACCCTCACGTTCTTTGTGAACGTGTTTTCTTCCCCTCACCTCGGGAAAAAGCCGGAAGGCCGATCAGTATTGAATCAGGGCGGCCCATTAGGGATTTTCATATTCTTGCCTTTTCCGTTTCCTTTGAAAATGACTATCCCCGAGTGCTGAAAACTATTTCCCTTGCGGGGATCGAGATTTCGAAAGAAAAGCGCAAAGAAGAGGATCCCCTTATCATCGCCGGAGGTATTGCCGTAACCCTCAATCCGGAGCCCCTTGCCGATTTCATCGACCTTTTCCTCATTGGGGAAGGGGAAGTGATCATCCCCTCGTTCCTCGAATCCTGCCTTGCCGGATATGAAGCAAAATTAAAGAAAGAAGAGCTCTTAGAGAAGATACAAAGGGAAGTACCCTCCGCCTACGCGCCAGCCCTTTATCGGGTGGAATACAAGGCGGATGGGAAAATAAAGGAATTTACCCCCGTGAAGAGGGATCTTCCGGTGAGAGTGAGAAGGGCCTGGGTAAATGACCTCAATGCCATCCCATGTGAACAGGTGATGGTGACCCGGGAGGCGGAACTGGGTTCGATGTATCTGGTTGAGGTAAACCGGGGTTGTGGAAGGGGGTGCCGTTTTTGTGCGGCGGGTTATGTTTACAGGCCGGTGCGGTTTCGCGGGTTGGCTTCCATCATGACCAGTTTGGACCGGGGGATAGAAAAGACCAATCGGATAGGTCTACTCGGCACCGCTGTTTCCGATCACCCGGAGCTTGTTGCCCTTTGCCGATACACGGTCGAAAGAGGGGCAGAAGTGGCCATAAG
>DAORXN010000038.1:0-6080 GCA_035358955.1 Syntrophales bacterium
GGAACGATCAGGGCTACTGGGTTCAGATAGAATCTTACATTCGGGAACACGCAGACGTTGATTTTAGTCACGGCCTTTGTCCGGAATGCCGGAAAAAACTGTACGGTGATATAGATGAGTAAATGGGCGATCCGGGACTCGAACCCGGGGCCTTTGGCTTCGGAGGCCAACGCTCTATCCACCTGAGCTAATCGCCCGCAAGAGAGTTTCTTCCCTTACAACGGAATGCCTAATTGTTCAAGATCTGAATCGTCCCCTGCCCGTGGCAGATCGAGGTCTTTTATGATTTTCTTTACGGGTCCACTTTTGTTCATGCTGTAAAAATGGAGGCCGGGGATGCCGTTTTTTAGCAGGTCGGTCGTCTGTTGGACGGCGAATTCCACGCCGTACTTTTCCGCCTCTTCCGGTTTCTCCTTCACCCCTTCCAATTTTTCGGCAAGTTTTGCGGGGATCTTGGCCCCACAGAGGGATACCGTCCGGGCAATCTGTTGGTAATTGATGAGGGGAAAGATGCCGGGGATGATGGGCACCCGGATGCCCTTCCTTTCCGCCAGGTCCCGGAAACGATAGAAATCTTCATTGAAGAAGAATAGTTGGGTGATGATGAAATCCGCCCCGGCGGCCACTTTCCGTTTCAGATTCAAGAGATCGGTCTCCAGATCGGGGGCTTCCAAATGTTTTTCCGGGTAACCGGCAACGCCAATACAGAAGTCGGCCCGATCGGCAATGAAAGACACGAGATCGCTTGCATATTTGAATCCCCCGGGTACGGGTTGAAATTTCTCTTCACCCCGGGGAGGGTCGCCGCGAAGGGCAAGGATGTTTTCGATGCCCCGTTCGGCCAGGACCTCAAGTATCCGGGCAATTTCGTCTCTCGTTGCCTGGACGCAGGTGAGATGGGCGAGGGCCGTGACCTGGAGATGATTGTTTACATGAGCGGCGATTTCGATGGTCTTCTCCCGGGTTGATCCTCCCGCCCCATATGTGACGGAAATAAAATGCGGCTTTAGCTCCTTTAGCTCTTCAATCGTTTCGTATAGCTGTTCTACGTTGCCTTCCCTCTTGGGCGGAAAGACCTCGAAAGATAGGGAAAATACTTGCCTTTTCAGTATGGAACTGATCTTCATGGCCGTTTTTTCGCATCAGTTGAGCCGATTGTCAACCTTGAATTGGCGCCATGTATCTGATAATGGCAGGTTATGTTTTTCCTTCGTAAATCAATTTTCGTGTTTTTTGTGCTCGCATGGAGTGGCTTCTTGCCCACTTTCGCCCAGGCTGAATGTACCATCGAGAAAATTCGCTACTGGTCCGCCCCCGATCATACGCGGGTCGTCTTCGATGTGAGCGAAGAGCCGGACTTCAAGGTCGAGGAGCGGGAAAAAGAGCTCTTGATCTGTCTACCCAAAGTTAAATACGCCCCCTCAGTAAAACCCGTAACCCGGCTTGCCAAACCGGGTGTCAATACGGTCTTCCTCGAGCAGGACTTAATCAGGATGGCCCTGGGAGAATACAAGGAGATCAAGGTTTTCAAGCTTCCTCCCATAGAGGAAAAGCCCCATCGCCTCGTGGTCGATGTGTATCTTCCGGAAAGAGAAAAAAGGGTCCCGGAAGCCAAAGGGGTGAAGAAAAGGGTCATCGTCATCGATCCCGGGCATGGGGGAGACGATCCGGGCGCCATCGGGGTAAAGGGAACCCAGGAAAAAGATGTGGTGCTTAACGTGGCAAGAAAGATGAGAGACTACATCAACGATACTCAAGATTTTCAGGCTGTCCTTACGCGGGATGGTGATTATTACGTGCCCTTCAGGAAGAGGATGAACATAGCGAGGGTACATAATGCTGCCCTTTTTTTGAGTATTCACGCCGACAGTGAGCACTCTCACCTTGCCCGCGGCGCCTCCGTGTATGTACTTTCCCTGAGGGGGGCGAGTTCAGAGGCGGCGAGGATTCTGGCGAGGAAGGAAAACCTGGCGGATATCATCGGAGGAACCATTGCCAGCGAAGCGATGGTAAATGGAGAATCGGAATCTATTCTCCTCAACATGGTGCAAACGAACAACATGAACAAGTCTCGCCACTTTGGTTCCACGCTCTTAAGAACCATGATGGTATGTCATCGGGTGAAATTTCCCCGCGTACAGGAAGCGCCCTTTTTCGTTTTAAAACTCCCGGAAATTCCCTCGGTGCTCATAGAATTGGGATACATATCCAACCGGCGAGAGGAAAAGATGCTCGCAAGCGAAAAGTTTCAAGATCGACTGGCCCGGGCGATTGCGGAGGCCTCCATTTCCTTTCTTGCCGGGCGGAAGGTCATAATCAAAGCCAAGAGGAAGCCCGAGGCCGTTTCAAGTGAAGAGCCAGAGGTAACAAAGGACAAAAGGATAACGAAAAAGACCCTGCCTGAGGCCGTCTCTTATCGGGTGGCCAAAGGGGAGACGTGGGTTTCCATTGCCGAAAGATGCGGAATCAAGGAAAAGGAGCTGCGGGCCATGAACAATACTAAGCGGCTAATTGCCGGGCAGGTGATTAAAATTCCCGCTACAGGATGCCTGGATCGCAAAAAGATCATCTATTACCGTGTGAAAAAGGGCGATACCCTGGACAAAATAGCAAGGAGACATAATATAACCGTGGATAAACTGAGGGAGATAAACAAGAACAAGCGCATCCAACCGCTTCAGTACGGGGAGATTCTCCTCCTCCCTCGGAAGTAGGAGGTCACGCATGATCAGAATAACGGATGGGATCTATGCCGCCATATGGCGTAGCTTGAGGGAAAACAACTGCAACACGTATCTCATAGAGAAAGATGGGGATCGCATACTCGTCGACCCAGGCCACTTCCATCTCCTTCGGCACTGGGAGACAGGGCTCGAAAAAAGGCACCTTAGTCGATCGGACATTAAGGTCGTTGTTATCACCCATGGCCATCCCGACCACCTTGAAGGGGCAGCCGTCTTCGACGGATATGCCAAAGTGGCCATTGGGGAGAAAGAGTACGCGTGGTTGAAGAAATGGGCGCCATCTTGGGAGCCGGACCTGCTTTTGCGGGAGGGGGACTTAAAGGTGGGGTCCATAGCATTGAAGGTGATCGAGACGCCCGGTCATTCCCCCGCTTCTATCTGCCTATACCTGCCGGATAAGAAGGCGCTTTTTACGGGTGATGTTATCTTCCGGGATGGCCTGGGCCGCACCGATCTGCCGGGGGGAGACGGTCAGAAACTAAAGGAGAGTATAAGGAAACTGGCCAGCCTCGAAGTGGAGTACCTGCTGCCCGGCCACGGTGAACCGGTGATAGGAAGTAAAGAGGTGGCAAGGAATTTCCGCCAAGTGGAGGAGTACTGGTTTCAATTTATTTGAGATGGGGAGATGAGCTCTTCCCGGAGATGGTAGACGGCTTCTTCCACGAGTTTCTGCCATTTCTTGTCTTTCTCCAGATTGGGGATCAGGGCAGAACCGGCGATACCCCCGTGGGACAACTCGTTTAAGAGCGTTCTTATTCTTTCTTCCCGGAGATGGGTAAGTTCCTCGGCCACCTCCCGACACCTCTTTTGAAAAAGGGTGACATCTTCGGGCAGGACTTCGGCCGTGAGTACAAACAGGGCCACATTATCACCCAAAGGGTCCAGACGAGAGGCAATTTCCTCTCTTATCGAATGCCGGAGGTCCTGATCATTGCCCGTCAGGGAAGAAAGCTCCTCCACCGTTTGATCAAGTGTCTTTGAGGCATCCAGATATTGCTGGATGGTCGCCCCGATGCGGGTCTTCACTTCTTTTTTTCTGAACGCTTCCCTTTCTTCGGGGCTCAAGGTAAGATGCTTGGTTCTCTCCATGATGAGGTCGAGGGTGCTTTTTATCTCCGCCATTTCATGACACTCCTTCTTATGTAGGTCTTCAATTTGCCTTTTTATTGATAAACACGGGATGGGTGGCTGTCAACTTTTGGCGGCGTCTTTCCCCGTCGCGGTAAGGTCCACGATATTATCTGGTTTCGATGTCTGCTCCATGTAACAGAAGCCGTAAAAGTAGGCGCCTTCTTCGATGGCTATTCTCGGTGCCTTGATATCCCCTTTCACGTGGCCGGTTGCCTTTATCTCCACCATCTCTTTGGCCGTGATTTGGCCATCTACCTCGCCGGCAATGGAGACCGTTTGGCCTATGATGTCGCCATAAATAGAGGCTTTATCGTCTATGATAATCTGTTCTCCTTCAATGTTACCCGTCACCTTGCCCTTGATTAGGGTCATGCCCTCTCCCCAAAGGTCTCCTTTTATCTGGGCCGTTTCTCCCAAGATGATGCCCACCTTCTGCGATTTTTTCTGGAATATCATGACTGCTCCTTGGCAAATTGAATGGGGTTGAGAATCTTTCCGTTACACCTAATTTCGTAGTGGCAATGGCTGCCCGTGGTGGTTCCGGTGGAACCTACATAGGCAATTACCTCGCCCCTTTTTACCCTTTGACCGAGGGAGACGATGATCCTCTGGTTATGGGCATAATAGGTGGAATAACCGAACCCGTGGGCGATGACGACTACGTTACCGCCATGGGGCCCACCCCAGCCGGAAAAGCTCACCACGCCATCCGCCGTGGCCTTAACAGGTGTTCCTGCCGGGGCGGAAATATCCAAGCCAGAATGAAATTCCCATTTTCTCGTGAAGGGATTGATCCTCATGCCATAAGGCGACGTGATTTCTCCCGGGACGGGGAGCCCCTTCGGGGTGGCCAGGTAAAGGTCCTTCTGCGTGCGTAGGAAATCCTTGATGGCACCTACCGTCTGCATGGATTCTTCTATCTTTTTGTTCACTTCCGTTAGATCGAAAGACCCGGCATCAGAGGTATCCACTTGCTCGAGGATTTTCTCTTTCGAGCCTTGCGAGAGAAGGTGGCGGAATTCACTCTCTATTTTCTTGAGCGATACGTAAGTCGAGTAAATTTCTTTTAACTGGTTCTTTTCTTCATTTACCTGTTTCTTGGCGTAGTAGAGATTTACGAGATGGGGAGCAAAGACGATGGTAAAAATCACGGTAATGAGAAGAAGGACAAGGAGGGAAATGAAGCCCGCTGGTGAGATGTTAACGTTAACGGTGAAACGGGGGTAGCTGTGAGGGATGAACATGATGGTAATCGGTTTCCACCAGTGGTGCCTGTTCTTTTTGGCCTTGCGGAAAAACATCATGGTGGACCTCCCTTTTTTGCGAGGTATTACCCTCCTTGAGAGGGGGATCGGCCTGGTCGAGAGTTCATCTCATAGCATCAGGTTGTGGGCGATGCAATAAAAATTTAATTTCCCTCCCTATTTCGATAAGTTTGAAATAGGTTTAGCACTTGTTGCACGTATTGTCTCGTTTCCCGAAAGGGAGGGATACCGCCATAGCGTATTACGGCATTTTCTCCTGCATTGTAGGCGGCCAGGGCCAGGGGAAGGTTTCCCTGAAAGAGGCGAAGGAGGTATTTGAGATAGCGCGCACCCCCTTCGATATTGTGCTCGGGATGGAAGGGATTTTCAACCTGCAGGTAAGAAGCCGTTTGGGGCATAAGCTGCATGAGCCCCTGGGCACCCTTAGGGGATAAAGCTCGATGATCAAAGTTTGATTCGGCCTTGATGATGGCCTTGATGAGCTGTGGGTCGATATCGTATTTACGGGCCGCCTGACGGATTATGTGATCGTACTTCGCCATATCCTGGGAGGCAACTTTGAATTGCACCCTTTTTTCTCGGTAAATGAGGGTGTAGCGGACATCTGAGCGCGTGGGTACGTTGGTGAAGTGGATGACGCCGTTTTCGTCCACGTAGCGGTAAATATCTGCCCAGCCTGGGGCAGATATGATAGCAGCAAAAAAACTTAAGACGACAATCCACAACCGCTTCATAATCCTGAACTTTCGACCTCTTTAGTGGATAGAAGCTCTCTACAAAAGAATAAAAAATTTGGCAAGACGTTTTTCTAAGCAGGTGGGTTCTTGACACGCCGCCGGGTAGGTGATAATTAAAATCTTCGTCGGGGCGTGGCGCAGTCTGGTAGCGTATCTGAATGGGGTTCAGAGGGTCGCTGGTTCAAATCCAGTCGCCCCGACCA
>DAORXN010000039.1:0-4499 GCA_035358955.1 Syntrophales bacterium
CACCCCGACTTCCGGGGCGACCTTATAAAAGAGGCGGAAAAGAGAGGCCTCTGGAGAAGAAGCAACAAAAAGTGAAACCTTTGTGGGAAAAAGGACCCGTTGCAGGGAGGGGCAGCCATGATCTGAACCGCCGGGTCCTAATAGACCTTAATTACGTGCACGGCGGTCGCCTTGAAAGAGGCCGAAACACAAGCCCCGATCTTTAGTCCCAATTCTTCCACCGCCTGCCCCGTCACGTAAGCGATTAGGGGGAAACCACAATCGAGGGTAACGCGCCAGAACATACCTAAGGAAGCAAGCTCGACAATTTTCCCAGAAAAGAGGTTGCGCGCACTGGTATGCTCACGTCCACCGTCGGCCAGGATCGTTACCTGCTCCGGCCTCAAGCAGCAAAGCACCCTCTCCCCCGGTTCCTGATCACCCACCGCCGAGAGAAGCAAGTCCTTTTCCGTTTTGACGGTCAGGATCCCTCCCGTCTTACGTAAAACCACGGCGGGGATGATGGTCTCCACCCCGACGAAAGAGGCCACGAATTCATCGGCTGGGTGGTTCATAACCTCCACGGGGGACCCCATCTGGACGATTTGCCCGTCCTTCATCACGCAAACCCGCTGAGACAGGACCAGTGCTTCGTTCTTCTCATGGGTCGCCACCACCGCCGTGGTATTCGTTTCCCTTAAGGCCCGCTTCAAGTCTATCAACAATCCTTCCCTTGTGGGAGGATCTAAGGGGGAGAAAGGCTCGTCAAGAAATACTATCTCCGGCCGAAGGGCAAAGGCGCGGGCGAGACTTACCCGTTTTGCCTCTCCTGACGATAGTTTGCGGGCATGACGGTAAATTAGATGACCTATACCAAACCACGCCAGGGCCTCCTGTACCCGCTTATCTATCTCGGCCCTCTTCATCCCCCTTAATTTTAGTCCCGTCGCCACGTTCTTTTCTACCGTTGTATCCAGGAGGAGGGGCTCCTGGAAGACCATCGTTACCCTTCTCCGATATGCGAGTTCACTCAAGCCGCCACCCACCTCTTCCCCCCGAAATAGCATGGTCCCCGATGCTTTGATGAGGCGGGCTAAGGCAAGAAGGAGGGTCGATTTCCCTGCCCCGTTGGGCCCGATAAGGGCCAAGACCTCACCTTCTTGGATGGCAAGATGGGGGATGGAAAGTACGGAGACAAAGCCCCTTTGCGCCGTTAATTCTCTGCATTCCAAGATGTTCGTCATCTCGGCCTTTCTCTCTGCTGAATCCAAGTAAGGACGGCATTGATGGAAAAGACAAGGACAAGAAGGATCACGCTTAAGGCAATGGCCAGATCGAAATTGCCCTTTCCCGTTTCCATCACCGTGGCCGTGGTGAGCACCCGCGTGTGACCCTTGATGTTGCCGCCCACCATGATGGAAGCCCCTACCTCCGAAATCGCCCTACCGAAGCCGGCCATGATGGCGGCAAGTAATGGTAGCCTCGCCTCTTTCATGAGAAGCCAAACCATCTGCCATCGTGCCGCCCCCAAGGAAAGGACCTGCAGCTTGAGGTACTCCGGCAGATGCTGAAGCGCGGCGAGAGATACGCCGGCTACGATCGGGATGGCAATGATGGCCTGGGCAATGATCATAGCGAGGGGGGTGTAGAGGAGATCGAGAAAGCCAAACGGCCCGCTGCGCCAAAGCATAAGGGAGACAAAAAGCCCCACTACGACGGGTGGAAACCCCATTCCCGTATTGATGAGGCTTATAAAGAAGCGCCGTCCGGGAAATTCGGTCAGCGAAAGAAACAAAGCCATAGCCATACCGATTAATAAACTGACGACGATTGCCATCCCCGAGACGAAAAGGGAGAGTCCCGTAATCCCCAAGACCTCCTCATCCAGATGGACGATGAGCTCCGTTGCCTTGATCACCCCTTCAATAATCAACTCCATTTCCTAAGACCCACTTGATCTACGTGATGATATGCAAAACAACCCCGGCCTCCTGGAACGCGTACCCTCCCAGGACGGAGACCTTTTCCTGAAAGGTGAAAGAACGCAAGGTTTCCACGAGGGCCTCGACCCCGGGGCGGAAAAACACGTGCTCCGGGAGCACCATGGCGAAATTTTCCCTGGTGATGGGGATGGCCTCAAGTTCTAACATGCGTGCCACCGCCGTCGTGGCCAAGCCCGCCTGCGCCTGGCCGGAAAGAATCTTAAGTCCCACCTCGAGATGGGTAAATACCTCCTCCTCGTAACCGGGGATCTGATCCGGCTTACCTTTAAAAACTTCAAGCAAGTGATCGAAAAAAACCCGCACCCCCGAACCTGGCTGCCTATTTACTATCTTCAAGCCATGTTCTATTACATCCCTCATCCCCTCGATATTCCAAGGATTCCCCTTAACGGTGAGAAGACTCAACTCCCGCTCGAAAAGATTAACCACAGCGTAAGCCCCTTCCCCCAGATGGGGCTTTAAAACGGCCGGCGTATTGTATTGATCCGCTTGGGGGTCGTAGACGTGACACCACGCCAGATCCGTATATCCCTCTTTCAAGGCCCGAAGCCCGGTAAGAGATCCCACCGTCGCAGAAAACACGTATAGAACATGGGAAGACCTTATCGATGTGATGAGCATATCCAGGGCAGGGTCGTTACTCCCCGCGGCGAGCAAGGCCCCGGCCATTGCTTTCGCCTTCTTCCTGACCTTTTCCATCCCCGCTTGGGCCTGGGCGCATATCCACTCGTCCACCAGGCGACGGGGAAAGAGCCATTTCCCGGTGATGCGCGTGGCGGGTAGCTTCCCTTCCCTTACGAGGGAATAGACCTGCTTCTCGTGAATGCCGAGATAGCGGGCCACCTCCTTCGTGTTCATGAAAACATCCGACATAAAGACACCCTGGAGCGATGGGAAATAGCAAAAAAAGGTCAAATTGTAAACCGAAATTACCTATAATTACTTTTTCCTACCAGAAATTAGGTCGGCCCCCTCCTTAATGCCCGCGCCCCGACTTGACTTACCGACCGTTTGCCTATATTAGAGATAGACATTTCCGAACAGTCGGGTTTTCTTTATGGTAGAGACCTTTATCCTCGCCACCGTTAGCTTCACCATCGCTATGGCCTCGCTATTCTTCCGCGGGCGCGAGATCTCCCATCTCACCTTTGCCGCCGCCTGTTTAGCCCTGTTCGTTTTGAAATTGGGGCAATTCGTAAGCATCATTTCCGATGCCTCCTTCTGGCATTTTCTCGTCATCTGGGGTCTTTTGGCCATCCCCATCACCGTTACCCTCTTTATTGCCTCTCTCGTTAGGGTACCCGACCTGGTCAAAGCCCGGCACCTATGGCTAACGGTCGGGGTGACGGTGGCCTTAAGCCTTACCCTTATCACTCCCATCGGTCCCCCCTACGGCCTCTATCTGCTGTACATCTTTATCGCCCTGAGCCTTGGGTATTGTTACTTTGTGCTCATCCGAGCCGTTAAATTTAAGGTGGGGATGGAAAGGGCAAGGTTACTCTATATCGCCGTGGCCGTAGGCATCATGGCGACCTGCGGCTTTCTCGATTTTATCCGCTTTATCGGGGCCTACGAATTCCCCCCCCTTTCCAACATCTTCCTTGCCATCCTCGTTTACTTTATCTACGGCATCATCACCCATCCCAAGCTCATGGAGCTGAAAGAATTCCTTGCCCGCATGTCCGTCAAGGTTATCCTAACCTTCGCGGTCACCATCATCCTCTATCTGGTCCTCAAGCTCTTCAGGGCCACCCCTTTTTCCCAGTTCACCATCATCCTGCTCGCCTCTTTTCTCATTATCCTTGCCTTTGAGCCGACCAAACAACTGCTTAAGATGATGCTGGAGAAGCTTTTCCCTGGAAATCGCGACATCTTCAATTTCATTTACCCCCTGGACAGGAAGCTTGAAGAGGAGAAGTCGGCCATGTTGGAAGAGATGGCGCCCGTCCTCGCCCATGAAATCAGAACGCCTCTCGGCTCCATCAAGGCGGCTGCCCAGTATCTCAGATCGGAGGCAGTTCACGATGAGGAAGGTCGGCTCTTGGATGTCATTATAGAGGAGGCCAATCGCCTAAACGGTGTTGTCTCCCAGTTTCTCGATTTCGCCAAACCTTATCACCTGAACTTAAGGCGCTCGGACATCAACGAGGTGGTCGAAAAGGCACTCAATATTGCCACCGTAAGTGGCTTTCCGGAGAACGTGGCCATCGAGAAGGAATTACGGCCCGATCTCCCTTTGGTGAACATCGACCCCGAACAGATCATCCAGGTTATTCTGAACATGGTTACGAATGCCGTGGATGCCATGCCGGAGGGGGGAACGCTCACCGTTAGAACCCGTCTTATCTCTACAGACACGGGGGCCGCCGTGGGCATCTCCATTCGCGATACGGGACGGGGGATAAAGAAAGAAGACCTGAAAAACATCTTCAAGCCTTTTTTCACCACCCGAGAGAGGGGCGTCGGATTGGGCCTTGCCATTTGTGACAAAATAGTGCGTAATCACGGCGGAACCAT
>DAORXN010000040.1:0-2093 GCA_035358955.1 Syntrophales bacterium
CTAAAGAAGGAGGACAATGAAAGGGAAGATCAGGCGGGTAATTTTATTAACGTTCTTGTTTGCCTTGATCGGACCACCTTCCGTCTCTCTCGCCGGAGAAATCGTCATCGGTTACACGGGCCCCTTGAGCGGACCGGCGGCAGAATACGGCCAGGACTGTCTCTTCGGGCTGGACATGGCGATAAGGGAGCTAAATGCAGCGGGGGGAATCGAAGTAAAAGGTACCAAATACACGTTCAAGTTGGAAAAGCTGGATGATCGGGCGGATCCCACGCAGGCCGTAAACAACGCCCGCCGCATTCGCGCGGCCAAAGGAATCGCCGTCTTCAACGGTGTTTTTACGACTCTCGCCGCTATGGCCAAGATAAACGAGGAGCCGGGCAATGAATTCATCCTCATGGCCTACACAAGTACCCCCAAAGTCGTGCAGTTGGGAAACAAGTTGCTAATAGGCACCACGGCTCCCCCTTTTCCCGCTTATATCCAAGTATTCGTCGAACTCGCAATGAAGGAAGAGGGGTGGAAGAAAGCGGCCATGCTGTGCACCCTGGGGGCCTACGGAGAGGAATGGCGACACGCCTTTGCCAACTACTGGAAGAAAAAAGGCGGCGTTATAACCATTGACAAGCCCGCCAATTACTATATCGAAACGGACTGCTCCGCTCCCCTAACGGCGGTTCTCGCCACCAAACCGGATACCATCCTCATCGGTGGACCTTCTTCCACTACGGCCCTCGTCATTGAACAGGCAAGAAGTATGGGGTTCAAGGGGGGATTCATCCTCATCGACCAAGCCAAGATGGATTACATCGCCGATATCCTGAAGGGATATAAACTGTTTGGGAATACCATTGGGGTTGCCGGGGCGACGAACATGTGGACCCCCATTCTCGATTCCTGGGTTAAAAACTACCGCGCCGCCTATAAGAGACGGCCGACATCAGAATCGCTAAGAAACTACGGCGCCATGATTGCCCTCTCCCGGGCCATCGTTGCCGCCGGGACTCCCACGGATGTAAAAGCCATTCGCGCCGCCTTCCCGAAGATCTTCCCCATCTTAGGAGATAAAGTGCCCACAGAACTCTACGGCATTCAGCCCCACGGCCGCATGATGATGGCCGGGGCGGTGCAAAAGGTGGTACAGGGGGAACTTAAGCCGCCGGTACAGTATTACCACTGGATCAAGAGCGACAAGGAATGGCAAGAGATCAACAAGATAACGAAGTACAAAACGGAAAGACGCTGGCTTAAGGTAGATATCGAAAACTGTGAATGAGATAATGTGAAAAAAGCCTGGGGTTTTTTGCCCCAGGCTTTTATTTTTTGCTCCCTTGACGGCTAAAGCGGCCCTGTGCTAACGTGGATACGATCCGGAGGAAAGACTTTCACCCTATGACTAAAGACACCTTAACCCACCTGGATAAGAGGGGTTATGCCCGCATGGTGGACGTAACGGCCAAGGAAGAAACCCTCCGGGAAGCAACGGCGCGGGCACGGTTATCGGTAAATCCAGAAACCATGAAGTTAATTACGGAAAACGGGATACCCAAGGGGGACGTCTTCGGGGTAGCGAGGATCGCCGCCATCATGGCGGCCAAAAAGACGGGACAGCTCATCCCCCTGTGCCATCCCCTCGAAATTACGGGCGTCGAGGTGGAATTCTTGCCCTCCATAGAGAAGGGAGAGATCATCATCGAAGCGCAGGTGAAAACCCGGGGAAGGACCGGGGTGGAAATGGAAGCCATGACGGCAGTCGCGATAGGCGCCCTCACGATTTACGATATGTGCAAGGGCGTGGATAAAAACATTACAATTACGGAAATCGCTTTGCAAAAAAAGCGCGGTGGGAAAAGCGGAGAGTTTCAGCGCCACGCAAAGAAAGATTGACCTACGGTATCACACATGGATGAAAAACATTATGCCATCAGGCGGGCCTTCCTCATTCCCCTGGGTATAGATGCGGGGCTTTTGATTTTTCTTACCGTCTTTAACCTCTTTCTCAGGAGTCCCCTCTACGAGCGCGTGATTCTGGCCGGCTTGAGCGTCATGGTCCTTTTCGTGTGGGTGGAATGTCTCGAGCGCAAGGTGCATAT
>DAORXN010000041.1:0-1888 GCA_035358955.1 Syntrophales bacterium
AAAAAATGGGGTCTGTCCCTAATTTTTCCAGGCGGAAATGAAGCGGTCGATGAGGGTCAGGGTGGCTTCGCGAATGATGTACAAGTTGCCTATATTTGCCATCCCGGTCATATTGATAGACCAGGTGGGGCTCATGCTCCTGGCCTGGGGATTGGCCTCCAGCAAGACAATCTGCATTAATTGGATATTTACGTCATAGGCGTAGGTATATTTTTCTGATTCGTGGCTGTTGATCGTGACGCAAAGAAGTGGCCGCCCCGGTGCTTGCAGCCACTCTTCTCGGGTGAAAACCTTAAGCCCCGCTTTTTTTAATCTTTCTTCCACCATTGCCTGCAATATGCCCTTTTCAATCCCCGCCTTGGCTATCAATTTTTGATGTTTAGCGATATTGGGTTGAAGGTCCTCGATAACCACGTATACCCCCTTGAGATGTTTGATCGTAGCGCGCGTGGCCTCCGAATCGATGGCGCATACCATTACGGGACATATAACGAGAGATAAAGCCAAAACAAAAACCATGAATAATCGTACCATATTCCCTTCCCTCCTGATTTTTTATTTGGCTCCTTTTCTGAATAAAACGACGTTCAAGGTCTTGATAAAGATGAGAAAATCCAAGGCCGGTGAGAGGTGCTTAATATAGTAAAGGTCGTATTCAAGCTTCCGGATCGCATCTTCCACCGTGACCCCGTGGGGATAGTTGATTTGCGCCCATCCGGAAATGCCCGGGCGCACGGAGTGGCGCAATTGAAAATAGGGCACCGTCTTTTCAAACACCCTTACCTCTTCCTCCATGAGCGCCCGGGGGCCGATAAGGCTCATATCCCCCTTCAAGACGTTCCAGAGTTGGGGTATTTCATCCAATCGAAAAAGCCTGAGGGCTTTCCCCACCCTCGTGATGCGTGGATCATCGTGTGAGCCCGCATGTTCTCGATTTTTCTCTTCACCCACCACCATCGTGCGGAACTTGTAGAGGTTGAAGGGCCGACCGTTGAGGCCGATTCTTGGTTGAATGAATAACACCGGTCCTCGGGAATCTACCTTTATGGCAGCGGCAATTAGGAGGGAAAGAGGGGCAAGTGGGATCAGGAGGAGGAGGGAAATCGCCGTATCGGCTAGCCTCTTCAATTTTGTATTGTAAAGCGTCCTCGCTACACCCGTGATGCGGGAAAATACGAACCAGGACTCGTCAATATGGTGCACAGGGATGCGGCGGAAGTTGATTTCATAGAATACGGGAAGTTCGTAAACGGAAAACCCCGCCATCTTTAACGGGGTCAGCTCCTTTATCAAATCCCTCTTCAAGTGAATAGCCTTGGTTACGACAAGATTATGAATGTTTCTTCCGTAGATAAGGGAAGGGAGGGCCTTGAAATTCGAGGGATGCTCAGGGTCTTTTTCTTTAATTAAATCATCAACGAATCCGACGAAGGCAAAGTTTCTGTTTCCCTGAACCATAGAGGCGAGCTCCATACCCGCTTTATCTTTGCCGAGAATGGCTATGTTCTCCGGTTGCCGAACCCTGAAAGTCCAGATGGTTATTGTCCAGCGCCAAAGAAAGGCAAGAATGGTGATAAAAGCTATATTCATGGCCAGAGTGGCCGTGCCCAGGGGGCGTATTTTCAGGATGTAGAAGCAGGAAGTGGTAAGGAAGAACGCCGCCATGGAGGAAAAAACGATTCTTATAAACGTTCGGGCTTTATTGGTGATAAATTCGGGGTCGTAAAGGTCGGCCAGGTAAAAGATAAACAAAACGACTAGGGCGAAGAACATGTCCGGCCAATCAAGGATCATAAACGTTTCCGGCAAGACGCCGAATCGTAAGATCGGTACTAAAAAAAGGGAAATCAATATAATGACGATGTCTCCCGAGATGAGAAGTAACTGT